>NZ_CP130832.1:917142-1222857 GCF_030549615.1 Stenotrophomonas sp. 610A2 | reverse complement strand
AGCAGGCCGTGGCCGAAGTCGCCCTGCGGCGGCTGGACAGCGGTCTGTGGGGTGACTCGATGTGCCAGGTGGTGACCGCACGCAAGCAGTTCGCCCCGACCCTGGTCGCTCCCGGCACCCAGCTGCGCAACAACGATGCTTGGGCCGAAGCCGTCGACGTGGCCTTTGCCGCCGAGCGCAATTGGGCCCTGCCCAATGGCCAGCGCAAGGAAATCGTCCCAGGTGCCAGCCACTTCGCCGCGCATGCGATTGCAAGCCCGAGCTGGCGCAATGCCTACCAGGTGGCAACCATCGGCGGGCACACCTTCTATAAGGTGCAGTCGCTGAAGCCGCGCGCCTCCTGAGCAAGCTGAACATGTGGCGCACTGTCTGTGCCATCCATGGCCACGCCGCTTAACGCGCATATGGCCATAATGCCCGGGTCTTTTCACTCCCGAGGTAGCCCTGATGAAGCTCTATACCAAGCCCGGCGCCTGTTCGCTGGCCGACCATATCGCGTTGATCTGGTCGGGCCTGCCGTTCGAGCTGCAGATCGTGGACTACGCCACGATGAAGTCGCCCGAATACCTGAAGATGAACCCGGCCGGCGCCGTGCCGGTGCTGGAAGACGGTGGCTGGGTGCTGACCCAGAACGCGGCCATCCTGCACTACATCTGCGACAAGGCACCGGCTGCAGGTCTTGAAGGCGGCAGCGACCCGCGCACCCGCGCCGAGGTCAATCGCTGGCTGTCCTTCGTCAATGCCGACGTGCATCCGACCTATTACCCGATCTTCGGCGCGACCAAGTACCTGGAAGACGAAGCGGTGATCACCCGCACCCAGGACAACGCCCGCGCCAAGCTCAGCGGCCTGTACCAGCGCATCAATGATCGCCTGGCCGACGTCGACTGGCTGGGGGGCACGCCGCGCGCCAGCATCGCCGATGCCTACACCTACGTGACCCTGCGCTGGGCGCGTGGACTGAAGATCGACCTGGCCGGCATGGACGCACTGGACCGCTTCGAGCAGCGCATGCAGGCCGATCCGGCGGTGCAGGCCGCGCTCAAGGCTGAAGGCCTGAGCTGATCCACCGCTTCACGCTTGAACGCAACGGGCCGCCTGTCATCTGACTGGCGGCCCGTTTCATTTGCTGCGCTCGCGCCGGTTATCGCGCCGACAAGCTCATCACCAGGCGCGGCCGCTCGCGATACAGCGTTGGATACTGCTGCTTCAGCGCAGCGACCTTGGGCAGGTCGTTGATGCGGATGTAAGCCGACTCCGGATTCAGGGTCAGGTAGTTCTGGTGATAGCCCTCGGCCGCATGGAAGACCTTGCCGCCTTCGATCCGCGTCACCACGGGCGCGGTGAATACCGCACTGCGCCGCAGCTGCGCGACATAGGCACGTGCGGCGTCACGCTGCGCGGCATCATCGGCATAGATCGCCGAACGGTACTGGCTGCCGTGGTCCGGTCCCTGCCGGTTGAGCTGGGTCGGATCATGCACCACCGAGAAGAACACCTGCAGCAACTGGCCATAGCTGACCTGCGACGGGTCGTAGCTGACCTGCACTGCTTCGGCATGGCCGCTGCCGCCACTGCTGACCCGCGCATAGGTGGCATCAGCCGCACTGCCGCCGATGTAACCGGATACCGCGTTGTCCACGCCCTTGATGTGCTGGAACACGCCCTGCACGCCCCAGAAGCAGCCACCGGCGAACACCACCCGCGCCTGCTTGACGCCAGCCTGGTGCAGATCAGCTGCGCCCGTCGGCGCCGGCACACGGATCGCTGCCTGCGCAGCCATCGCTGGCCGGTCCATGCTGAACACCGCGAGCATCAACAGGCCTGCGACTGCCACTGCAATACTGCCTGCGACAAGTTTGTCCGTTGCGATCTTCATCACCTGTTTCCTCCAATCAACCGAACGTGAAGGCATAGGCGCGCACGCCGGGATCCAGGAACTCGATCTCGAACGTGCGCTCGCGTATCTCGCCGTCCTGTCGGATCAACTGATAAAGCCGGTTCTGGTCCACCGTTCCCTCGCCCTGGGCTGATACGTCGCTGCCGGCCGCGGCCTGTGGCGGCTGGCCATCGATACGCACGCGGAAACGCACCGGCCGCGCCGGGTCCTGCGGTGCCAGCACCAGGTGCAGGTCGCGGGCATGGAAGCGGAATGCGATACGGCCGCCGGCCTGTTCCAGCTGCGCGTCTTCTTCGCCAACACGCCACTGCCCGGCCAGCGCCCATTGATTGAGTTGCAACGCGGTCGGCAGGCTGTAGTCGTGCAGCTGACCAAGCTGCATGCCACCGGGCGAGGCGAAGTGCTCGGCGCGGCCGTGGCCGATATAGGTCTCCGGCGACTTCAGGCTGGCCATATCGGCCTCACGTTCGATACCGCTGCCGGCCATGCGCATTGCTGGCACCGCATCGCCGGGCAGACTGTTGCCAGCCTCGCGCAGCAGCTGGCGGATGATCTGCTCGGACTGCGCGTAGTTGCCTTCACCGAAATGATGGGCACGGATGCGTCCCTGCGCATCGATGAAGTAATGCGCCGGCCAGTACTGGTTGTTGAAGCCACGCCAGATCGCGAAATCATTGTCGATGGCGACCGGGTAAGTGACCTTCAGGTCCGTCACCGCGCGCTGCACGTTGCGCAGGTCACGTTCAAAGGCGAACTCCGGCGCATGCACGCCGATCACCACCAGCCCATGCTCCTTGTAACGCTCGGCCCAGTCGCGCACATGCGGCATGGCACGCAGGCAGTTGATACAGGAGTAAGTCCAGAAATCCACCAGCACCACCTTGCCGCGCAGCTGCTGTGCATCCAGCGGCGGGCTGTTGAGCCAGCCGGTAGCGCCGGCCAGCGATGGCAGCTCACCTTCCACCGGCAGACTCGCATCGCCCTTGGCGGCGCCCGCCATCATCATCATTGCCGGACCTGCCGGGGGTTGCTGGGCAGGCAATGCATCCAGCAACTGCTGCTCCAACCTCGCCGTGCTGACCGTGGACAGCCGCGTCAGCAAGCCGGTATCCCAGCCCATCGCGATCGCCAGCACCGCCAGCAGTGCGGCAATACCCAGCCCACGACGAATCCATTCGCCCACACCCAGCCGCTGCTTCAATGCCGTAAACACGCGCCCGCCTATCCACACCGCCAAGGCCAGCGAGGTGGCCGCGCCCAGCGCATAGGCCAGCAGCAGACCGCTGGTGCCAACGTTGGCGCCCTGCAGGGCGGCGCCGGTCAGGATCAGCCCCAGGATCGGGCCTGCGCACGGCGCCCACAGCAGGCCGGTGGCCACGCCGATCAGCAGCGAGCTGAGCACGCCGCCCTGCCCTGCATCTGCAGCTGCGCCCAGGCGTACGCCCAGACGCTGCAGCGGCGCCAGCAGGCGCTCCGCCAGCGCCGGCCACAACAGCGCGAGCGCGAACAGCGCCATCACCACCAGCGCGATCCAGCGCCCGATCTGATTGGCCTGCGCCACCCATTGGCTACCCACCGCGGCCAGGCTGGCGACCACCGCGAACATCAAGGCCATGCCCACCAGCAGCGGCAAGCCACTGCGCAGGAACGGCCGGTCAGCGCGCGCGAACACGAAGGGCAGCACCGGCAGGATGCAGGGGCTGAGCAGGGTGAGTACGCCGCCGAGATAGGCCAGTACCAACAGGAACATGGAAGCATCCTTCTTGAGTAGGGGGGCGCGGCGCTCAGGCCGCGACGAATTGCAGGGCCACGCCGTTCATGCAGTAACGCAGACCGGTCGGGCGTGGGCCGTCCTCGAAGACATGGCCCAGATGGCCGCCACAGCGCCGGCAATGCACGCCGACCCGGGTCATGCCGTAGCTCGTGTCCCGGTCCTCGCCGACCGCGCCGTGCAGCGGTGCCCAGAAGCTTGGCCAGCCAGTTCCGCTGTCGAATTTGGTCGCCGAGGAGAACAGCGGCAGCGCGCAGCCCGCGCAGTTGAAGGTGCCGCGCCGGTGCTCGGCATTGAGTGGGCTGCTGAACGCCCGCTCGGTGCTCTGCTGGCGCAGCACCGCGTATTGCGCGGGGCTGAGCAGCTGCCGCCACTGCGCCTCGCTGCGCATCACTTCAAACACCGCTGCGCGCGCGGGTGCGGCCGGTGCCGGGCCGTTGCAGGCGGTCAAGCCGAGCACGCCGGCGGCGGCAGCCATACCGCCAATTCCAAGCAGCTTGCGACGGGTGAGGGACATGGGCGATCTCCAGCCAGCGGTCGATGCGGCCATGCTGCGCCCGGGCAGGTCAACGAATCCTCACGCAGAGTTAAATTCTTCGTGACACATCCGCGCGCCTGTCCACGCACAATGCCAGCCATCCCTCCAGCGGCCGCAGGCGTCGATGAGCAGCAACAAACGCATCCTGATCGTCGAAGACGATGTCCACATCGCCAACCTGCTGCGCATGCACCTGCGTGACGAAGGCTATGACGTCACCCATGCGACGACTGGCGATGAAGGGCTGCAGCTGCTCGAGGCCGGGCAATGGGATGCCTTGGTGCTGGACCTGATGCTGCCGGGCGTGGATGGGCTGGAGATCTGCCGCCGCGCCCGCGCGATGACCCGCTACACGCCGATCATCATCACCAGCGCGCGGGCCAGCGAGCTGCACCGCATCCTCGGCTTGGAGCTGGGCGCCGACGACTATCTGGCCAAACCCTTCTCGATGCTGGAACTGGTCGCACGGGTGAAAGCCTTGCTGCGACGAGTCGAGGCGATGGCGCAGAACGCGCGCATCGATGCCGGCGCGACTGAAGTCGCTGGCCTGCGCATCGACCCGGTCGCGCGCACCGCGCAGGTGGATGCACGCCCGCTGGAACTGACCCCACGCGAATTCGACCTGCTGTATTTCTTCGCCCGCCACCCCGACCAGGTGTACTCGCGCATGGAACTGCTCAACCAGGTCTGGGGCCATCAACACGATGGCTACGAGCACACCGTCAATACCCACATCAACCGGCTGCGGAACAAGATCGAACACGACCCGGCGCTACCGAAGCGCATCCTCACTGTATGGGGCCGCGGCTACAAGCTCGCGACCGATGGCGGGAGCGCCGCATGATCCGGCTGACGCTCTCGCAACGCCTGTCGCTGGTGTTCTGCGCACTGCTGCTGGTCTGCTGCGGCGCGCTGGCGTGGATACAGATGCGCAGCAGCCGCATGCACGAGCAGGAAACCGTGCAGCGCCTGTCGCGTGGTCTGGCCGAGCACATCGCACGCAGTGGCGAACTGATGGATGCACGCGGTCTGCGCGATGGTGAAGTGCGCGCGCTGTTCGGCAAGCTGATGTCGGTCAATCCCAGCGTCGAGGTCTACCTGCTTGACGAGGAAGGCCGCATCCTCGGCCATGACGCACCGGAAGGCCATCTCAAGCGTGATCGGGTTGATCTGGCACCGGTGCAATCACTACTTACTGGCGGCAAGCTGCCTATCTTCGGTGACGACCCGCGCAGCAGCAGTGGCCGCAAGGTATTCAACGCCGCACCGCTGTGGGTGCAGGGCCGTCAGGTCGGCTACATCTACGTCGTGCTGGTGGGCGAGCAGCGCGAAGCCCTGGCTGCGGATATCGCCGCCAACGCCAACCTGCGAACCACGTTGTGGTCACTGGCGATCGTGGCGGTGTTCGGCTTGCTGGCCGGGTTGATCGCATTCCGGTGGGTGACACGACCATTGCGCCAGCTGACCCGTCGCATCCAATCCTTCGATGTCGACAGCGCCGATCCGCACCTGCCGTTGCCACCCACGCCGCTGCGTGCCGGTGAACGCGATGAACTGAGCATCCTGCAGCACAGCTTCTCCCATCTCAGCCAACGCGTCGGCGAGCAATGGCAACAGCTGCGGCAGCAGGACCTGCAACGGCGCGAGCTGGTCGCCAATCTCTCGCACGACCTGCGCACGCCGCTGTCGTCCCTGCATGGCTACCTGGAGACGCTTGCACTGAAGGACGCCAGCCTCAGTGCCGAGGAACGCCAGCGCTACCTGGGTATCGCGCTGTCGCAGAGCCACAAGGTTGGCCGGCTTGCACAGGCGCTGTTCGAACTGGCGCGACTGGAACATGGCGGCGTTGTACTGGAACTACAGGCGTTCTCGCTGCCGGATCTGATCCAGGACGTCTTCCAGAAATTCGAACTGGCTGCACAGTCGCGGCAGCAGCAGCTCGACGCGGTGATTCCCGCCGGTCTGCCGCCGGTGGAAGCCGACCTCGGCCTGATCGAAAGGGTGCTGACCAACCTGCTAGACAACGCGATCCGGCATACCCCGCCAGGCGGGCGCATCACGGTTACCTTGCATGCAGTTGATGGCGACGTGCAGGTCAGCGTGTCCGATACCGGCCCCGGCATTCCGCTGGCACGCCGCGAACAGTTGTTCAGCACGCTGCCGGCGCTGGGCAGCCAGCGTCCGGACAGCGGCGGCCTGGGCTTGCTGATCGTGCACCGCATCCTGCAGCTGCACCATCGGCAGATCCACCTGCTCGACAGCAATGAAGGCGCAAGCTTCGTGTTCTCCTTGCCTGCGGCACGCCCGCGATAACGCCGCGGGATCAGCCGATCTCGCGGATCACTTTGCCCTGCCCGTCGCGCAGCAAGCTTGGGCGCACTTCGATCTGCAGCTTGCCGCCGGGCATCGGATACAGGCCTCGCTCGGCACGCACGCTGGCCAGCATCGCCTTCAGGCTGGCATCGGACAACACGCAGCGCGCGCTGTCGTCATCGCTCTGTACGTCGTCGCTCAGGCCGGGCTCGAAGCGCCATTGGCGATCCTTGCCGAGTATCACCAGCGGTTTGTCATGATGCAGGCGCAATGGCAACAGTTCGAGCACGCTGGCAACCTGCCCTGCGCCCAGCACCAGTGTGGTGGTAGCGCCGTCGGCCGACCATTCCAAGGTCTCGACGAACAACATGCCGGTGCTGGAACCCTCGCGCTGGCTGCCCGCTTCAAGCTGCGCGGCGATGCTGGGATCGGCCAACAGCGAATCGCGCTCCAGCTCGGTGATCCACAACGGCATCGCCGGCTCCAATGTCGCCAGCACACCCTGTGTTGACCAGCGTTTTACCGCTGCCATCTCCTCATCGCTCAAACCCACCAGCTGCAGGAAATGCAGGCGACCATTGGCGGTGTCGATCGCAGGCAACTGTGGGTCGGCAACAAAGGCCAGATGTCGCAATCGGGTTTCGGTATCCAATGCGATCGGACCATTTGCATCCAGATGGTGACCGGCCTCGAACACATTGCCGCTGCTGAACACATAGCGCGCAAGGTTCTGCATCAGGTTCATCGGCCACGCCGGGGGCTCGCCGCGCTTGTCATCACCTGCCTGTGCAGCCAGACGAAAGGTAAGCTCGAAACCGAAACCGCTTTCCTGCGGATCATCACTCTGCTTGTCGTACAGCTCGGAAAAGCCGTAGCTGACGTAATGCCAATGCGGACGCGGAGACGCGCTCCAATAGACACTGATGCCGTCCAAGGGATCGTTGCCGCCCAGCGTATGCGAAAGCAGCGTGCCGAAATGGCGCGGCTCCTGTCCCGGATACAGCGCCACCATTGCCGCGTTGATCGCGTCCCAGCCTGCGGTGCTGATTTCGCCGCTGTTTTCCTGCGCCATGCAGGCACTCCCATGATGAACAAGCCACCATGATAATGCCGGTGCATGGCGACGACAGCACGCCTGCCAACCACGCCTTTGCGCAATGGTTCGCTCAGCCAACCACCAGTGCGCGCGTCTCTTCCAGCCAGCGGCTGGCGAATGCGGGGCTCTTGGCCTTGCCCAAGGCGGTGGCCAGTTCCGGCCACAACTGTTCCAGGCTGACCGCGGTCTTGCTGCGATCGATCTTGAGCTGAATCAGATAGCCCTTCAGGCCCAGGTGCTTGCGCACCGATTCGGCCATCCAGTCGCGCAGCTGCTGGTAGCGCAGCGGGTCATCGCCGAGCTGGGTGGTCACCGGCAGCACCGGCGCCTTGTCGGCACTGCCGGCAACCGCGTCGATCAGCTGCAATGCGCTCAGCTGTGCCAGTACGTCGTCAGGTGCACGCAGGCCCTGCGCCATCGTCTGCAGCTCGCGCTCATCGCGCTGTCCGTCCACCAACAGCAGCACCGAGCGCAGCGCCGGTGCCAGCTTCAAACCGCGACTCTCGATCTCCAGGCGGCCAGCAGCCGTCTTGGCATAGATGAATGCCATTCCCTTCCCCCTCTTTTGTGCATCGCAATACGGTACGCGCGCACTTTTCCGGAGCCCCCGCCCCGGAATGTGCAATCAAATCCACACGTCCCGCCCCCTTGCGATCACCGCCGCACAGCAGCCCTGCGGCCCGGCTACGCGCTATTTCCCCAGCGCGCGGCGGATTTCCTCCAGTGCGCCCGGGTCGTCGAGTGTCGACAGATCGCCCGGATCACGCTGCTCCGCCAATGCCTGCAATGAACGCCTCAGCAGCTTACCCGAACGGGTCTTGGGAAGTGCATTGACGATATGGACATGGGCGGGCCGGGCAACCGCGCCCAGCGAATGGGTGACCTGGCTCACCATTTCCGCCCCGAGTTGCCCGGCATCATCGTCCGGCAGGGCCTGTTTCAAGGTGACAAACACCAGCGGCACCTGGCCCTTCAGCTCGTCGTGCACGCCGATCACCGCGGCTTCGGCAACGCGCGGGTGGGCGGAGATGGCTTCCTCGATCTCGCGCGTGCCCAGCCGATGGCCCGCCACGTTGATCACATCATCGGTGCGGCCAAGGATGAAGGTGTAACCGTCCTCATCGCGGATGGCCCAGTCCAGCGAGCTGTACAGCAGCTCCTTGAAGTGACTGAAATAGCTTTTGAGGAAGCGTTCGTCATCGTTCCAGACCGTGCTCATGCAACCGGGCGGTAAAGGCGGTTGGATCACCAGCACACCCTTCTGCCCGGGCGCGACTTCCACGCCGCTCTGCTCGTCGATGACTTTCATCTTGTAGCCGAGGTTCGGGAAGCCCGGCGAGCCGAACTTGACCGGCTTCATTTCCAGCCCCGGCAACAAGGTCAGTGCCGGCCAACCGGTTTCAGTTTGCCAGTAGTTGTCGATGACCGGCTTGTGCAACGCGCCGCTGATCCATTGCGCGGTAGGCTCATCCAGGGGTTCGCCGGCGAGGAACAGATACTGCAGTTCGGACAGATCGTGCCGATCGATGAAATCCACATCGTGCTTTTTCAACACACGGATCGCGGTCGGCGAAGAGAACATCGTGCGCACGCCGTACTGCTCGCACAGCGCCCACCATATGCCTGCATCCGGATTGATCGGCAGGCCTTCGTACAGCAACGAAGTACAGCCGCCGATCAAGGGGCCATAGACGTTATAGGAATGGCCAACCGCCCAGCCGACATCGGAGGTGGAGAACATCACCTGCCCCGGCGCGCAGTCAAACACCGTGCGCATCGACTGCACCATTGCCACTGCATAGCCACCAACGTCGCGCTGCACGCCCTTGGGCTTGCCGGTGGTACCGGAGGTGTACAACAGATAGCTCGGTTCGTTGGACTCCAACCATTGCACCGGCACCTCAACGTCGCCGACCTGAGCACGCAGCTGCGCATAGTCTTCGTCGCGACCAGCGATGCGCGGCTCCGCGGCATCCAGCCCGCGCGAAACGATCAATACCTTCGGCGGCGGCGTAATGGCTTCGGCGCAGGCTGCATCGACCATCGCCTTGTACGGAATTACCTTGCCACCGCGCATGCCTGCATCGGCGGCGATCAGCAGCTTGGGCTTTGCATCATCGATACGTAGTGCAAGATTGTGCGCAGCGAAACCACCAAACACGACGGAGTGCACCGCACCGATGCGCGCGCAGGCGAGCATCGCGAACACCGCCTCGGCCATGTTCGGCATGTAGATGACCACCCGATCACCGCGACCGACATCTAGCTTGAGCAGCACCGCGGCGAATGCATTCACTTCACGATGGAGATCGCGGTAGGTGAGCTCGCGGGTGACATTGGTTTCGGTGGAGATGGCGACCAGTGCGAGCTGCTCGCCGCGCTCGGCCAGATGGCGGTCAACCGCGTTGTAACAGAGATTGGTTTCACCACCGACGAACCAGCGCCGGAACGGCGGATTGGAGTAATCCAGGATCTGTTGCGGCGGGCGATGCCAGTGGATCGCCTTGGCTTCCTCGGCCCAGAAAGCTTCCGGCTCTTCAATGGAACGGCGGTAGATCTGCTCGTACTGCACGGCACCCTCCGGTAACTGCCTGGCTGTGTGCCGAGCATAGTCCGGGGCTGCGACGCACTCCTTGCGACGATGGTCTTAAGACCAAAGGCTCGGCGGCGGGAAATTGAGGACCAAGGGCAGGGGCAGGGGTTGAGGGCGTTGGGCGTTGGGCGTTGGGCGTTGGGCGTTGGGCTTTGGGCTTTGGGCTTTGGGCTTTGGGCTAAAAGCCTCCCCTCACCCCAACCCCTCTCCCGCTTGCGGGAGAGGGGCTAATGCACTGGCAGCCGACGCATTGCTAGCCCCTCTCCCGTTTACGGGAGAGGGGTTGGGGTGAGGGCAAGCTCTTGCTCCTAGAAAGGACACTCAGAAACAAACTCCAGCGCCACCCCAGTCAGCGGGTGCACAAACCCCAGGCGCCGCGCATGCAGGCAAACCCGCAGTGCAGGCTGCGCGTCATACATCACATCGCCCACGATCGGATGCCCAATGCTTGCCAGGTGCAAGCGCAGCTGATGGCTGCGTCCGGTCACCGGTTCCAGTTCAACCCGTGTGGTCTGCGCAACCACATCCCGCGCCAATACCCGCCAACGCGTCAAGGACGGCTTGCCCAGTTCAAAACTCACCATCTGCTTCGGCCGGTTCGGCCAATCGCAGATCAATGGCAGATCGATTTCGCCGGATTCGCCCTCAACCAATCCCTGCACCAGCGCTTCATAGCGCTTGCTGACCTGTCGCTGCTCGAACTGTTTGGACAGCGCGACCTGCATTGCCTTGCCACGTGCATACAACATCAATCCAGATGTCACCTGATCCAGCCGATGCACGGTCAACGCATCCGGATACTGCTGCTGCAGACGCGCTACAACGCAGTCCTGGTTCTCCGGCAGACGCCCAGGAACAGACAGCAGACCGGCCGGCTTTTCAGCCACCAGCAGCGCCTCGTCGATGTAGTGCAAAGCAATCTTGTCAGTCATAAAAAAACTAAATGTAGTGCCGAGCCACGCTCGGCAGAGGCCTTGGCGATAAACCGCCTATCCGGCAAAAAAAGCTACCCCTCCCCAGCCCTCCCCTTCGCTACGCGAAAAGGAGGGAGCGTAGTGCCGAGCCATGCTCGGCATGAGGCTTCACTCGTAAGACCTCTGCCGAGCATGGCTCGGCACTACAACGAACAACAAAAAAAAACGGGGAAGCCGAAGCTTCCCCGTTCATTGCATCACATCGACCGCCAGCTGTTACAGCAGGTCGGCAACGCCAGCGCGCTCTTCTTCCAGCTCACCCAGGGTGATGTCGATGTACTTCTTGGAGAAGTCGTCGATCGGCAGGTCCTTGATGATGGTGTACTCGCCGTTCTCGGTGGTCACCGGGAAGCCGAACACAACGCCTTCCGGAATGCCGTAGGAACCGTCGGACGGCACGCCCATGGTCACCCACTTGCCGTTGCTGCCCAGCACCCAGTCATGGATGTGGTCGATGGCGGCGTTGGCAGCCGAGGCGGCCGAGGACAGGCCACGGGCGGCGATGATCGCTGCGCCGCGCTTGCCGACGGTCGGGATGAAGGTGTTGGCGTTCCATTCCTGATCGTTGATCAGCTCGGCAACCTTGGCGCCGCCGGTGGTGGCGAAGCGGTAGTCCGGGTACATGGTCGGGCTGTGGTTGCCCCACACGGTGAACTGCTCGAAGCTCTCCACGGTCTTGCCGGTCTTGGCAGCCAGCTGGCTCAGGGCGCGGTTGTGGTCCAGGCGCAGCATGGCGGTGAAGTTCTTCGGGTTCAGGTCCGGAGCCGACTTCATTGCGATGTAGGCGTTGGTGTTGGCCGGGTTGCCGACCACCAGCACCTTCACGTCACGCTTGGCGACGGCGTTCAGGGCCTTGCCCTGCACGGTGAAGATCTTGGCGTTCTCGAGCAGCAGGTCCTTGCGCTCCATGCCCGGGCCGCGCGGACGCGCGCCGACCAGCAGGGCCACGTCGACGTCCTTGAAGGCAACCAGCGGGTCAGCGGTGGTCACCACGCCGGCCAGCAGCGGGAACGCGCAGTCTTCCAGTTCCATGACCACACCCTGCAGGGCGGCCTGGGCCTTTTCGTTGTCGATTTCGAGCAGCTGCAGGATGACCGGCTGGTCCTTGCCCAGCATTTCGCCAGATGCGATGCGGAACAGCAGTGCATAACCGATATTGCCGGCAGCGCCGGTTACGGCAACACGAACGGGTGCTTTCATGGGGGTTTCCTCTGCTAAGAAGCGGTTGTGGGGGTAAAGCCGGGCATGCGCGCACGCGCTGGCCGGGCTGGAATCAGAAACGGCCACCTTGTACAGGTGGCCGTCGGTATCAATCAGGCGGCGAGGATCTTGTTCCACTCGGCGACGCGGTCGGCCTTGGCGGCCAGCACGGCGTCGGTATCGCCTTCCAGGGTGATCTTGTTGATCGCATCGCCCTGCTGGATCGCGTCAACCACGTCCAGGCCTTCGAGCACCTTGCCAAACACGGTGTGCTTGCCATCAAGCCAATCGGTCTTGATGTGGGTGATGAAGAACTGGCTGCCATTGGTATTCGGGCCGGCATTGGCCATGGACAGCACGCCGCGCTCGTGGCGCACGCCGTTCTTGGTCTCGTCCTCGAAACGGTAGCCCGGGCCGCCGCGGCCGGAGCCTTCCGGGCAGCCGCCCTGGATCATGAAGTCGGCGATGACACGGTGGAAAGCGAGGCCGTCATAGAAGCCGTGCTTCACCAGGTTGACGAAGTTGGCCACGGTCAGCGGTGCCTTGTCGGCATGCAGCTCAACCTTGATCAGGCCGCGGGAGGTGTCGAAATTGGCGATCAGCGACATGGAAATCCTTAGTAAAGAAGACGACTCTCAATAGCCAGCTAGTTTACACCCGGCTCCGCCCGTGCTGCTGCCCTCCGCAGCAGCTTGCGCCGCCGAAGCCTGAATGGGCAATCAGACGAGTCTGAACGTTGGTTTTCGCATAGCGGCCACATAGCGCTATAATGCTGGACTCATTTTCCCCATTTCACGGCACCGGCTGGCCGTCTTTCGCATGTCCATCGAAAATCTTCGCAACATCGCCATCGTCGCCCACGTCGATCATGGCAAGACCACCCTCGTCGACCAGCTGCTCAAGCAGTCCGGCACCCTGTCCGAGCGTACGGTACTTGCCGAGCGCGTAATGGACAGCAACGACCAGGAAAAGGAACGCGGCATCACCATCCTGGCCAAGAACACGGCCATCAAGTGGAATGGCAACCGCATCAACATCGTCGACACCCCCGGACACGCCGACTTCGGCGGCGAAGTGGAGCGCGTGCTGTCGATGGTCGACTCGGTGCTGATCCTGGTTGACGCGATGGACGGCCCGATGCCGCAGACCCGTTTCGTCACCCAGAAGGCCTTCGCGATGGGCTTCAAGCCGATCGTCGTGGTCAACAAGGTAGACCGCCCGGGCGCCCGTCCGGAATGGGTCATCGACCAGGTGTTCGACCTGTTCGACAAGCTCGGCGCCACCAATGAGCAGCTCGACTTCCCGATCGTCTACGCCTCGGGCCTGAACGGCTACGCCGGCCTGGAAGACACCGTCCGCGACGGCGACATGACCCCGCTGTACGAAGCGATCATGAAGTACGTGCCGGTGCCGGAAGTCGAGGCCGACGGCCCGTTCCAGATGCGCATCAGCCAGCTGGACTACAACAACTTCGTTGGCGTGATCGGCATTGGCCGCATCCAGCGCGGCAAGGTCAAGAAGAACCAGTCCGTCGCGGTCATCGACCGTGAAGGGAAGAAGCGCCAGGGCAAGGTCCTGCAGGTACTGGGCTTCATGGGCCTGGAGCGCATCGAAGTCGAGGAAGCACAGGCTGGCGACATCATCGCCATCTCCGGCATCCAGGAACTGACCATCTCCGACACCGTCTGCGCCCTGGACACCCCGGAAGCGCTGCCGGCACTGACCGTCGACGAGCCGACCATCTCGATGACCTTCCAGGTCAACAACTCGCCGTTCGCAGGCAACAAGGACCTGTCCGGCGGCAAGTTCCTGACCAGCCGCCAGCTGAAGGAGCGCCTGGAGCGCGAGACCGTGCACAACGTGGCACTGAAGGTCGAGCAGCTCGAAGACGCCGACAAGTTCCTGGTCTCCGGCCGCGGCGAGCTGCACCTGTCGGTGCTGATCGAAACCATGCGCCGTGAAGGCTACGAGCTGGCCGTATCGCGCCCGGAAGTGATCATCAAGGAAATCGATGGTCAGATGATGGAGCCGATCGAGCAACTGGTCGTCGATATCGAAGAGCAGCACCAGGGCGGCGTGATGGAAAAGCTGGGCACCCGCAAGGGCCTGCTTGAGAACATGGAGTCCGACGGCAAGGGCCGTGTTCGCCTTGATTTCAAGATCCCGGCGCGTGGCCTGATCGGTTTCCAGAACGAGTTCAAGACCCTGACCCAGGGTTCTGGCCTGCTGTTCCACGTGTTCGACCATTACGGCCCGAAGGAACAGGGCGCCATCGCCAAGCGCCTGAATGGCGTGATGATCGCCAATGCCCCGGGCGCAACCCCGGCTTACTCGCTGGGCCCGCTGCAGGAACGCGGCAAGCTGTTCGCTGCTGAAGGCGACAACGTGTACGAAGGCCAGCTGATCGGTATCCACTCCAAGGACAACGACCTGACCGTCAACGCGATCAAGACCAAGCCGCTGACCAATATGCGCGCTTCGGGCAAGGACGATGCGATCCAGCTGACCCCGGCGATCAAGTTCTCGCTGGAACAGGCCCTGGACTTCATCGACGACGACGAGCTGGTGGAAATCACCCCGAAGGAAATTCGTCTGCGCAAGAAGTTCCTGACCGAAAGCGACCGCAAGAAGGCGTCGCGCGGCGGCTGATTGTCTTGACTGACAAAACGCCCTACAACCCGGATCCGCATGCGCATCCGGGACTGGCAGCCATCGCGCTGCTGGAAGCGGGAAAGGCCGTACTGGCCTTTCTCGCCGCGGCAGGCCTGGAGATCTCCGGGCCTGCCCCACTCCGCACCATCATCAATGCCCTGATCCACCGCGCAGGTGGTGACCCCGAGAACGGCGCGTTCTCGTCGCTGCTGGGCATGATCACCCCTGATACCGTTCACCTCGGCGCCGCTGTACTGGTCGGCTATGGGCTGCTGCGCGTGCTTGAAGCCTGGGGCCTGTGGCGCGCCAAGGCCTGGGCATCATGGCTGGGCTGCATCTCCGCCGCGCTGTACCTGCCACTGGACTTCTACGCCATCGTCAAACACCCCGGCTGGGCCTCCTGGCTGCTGTTGGCGGTCAACCTGCTGGTCGTCTGGGTGCTGGCCCGCGACCTCGGCAAGCGCCACCGCAAGCGCTGACGCTTCACCTGTAGTGCCGAGCCATGCTCGGCATTGGGCTGCGCCCAGCAATCCCGAACGCTTCACCTGTAGTGCCGAGCCATGCTCGGCAGGGGCATTACCGGTAACGCCTCTTGCCGAGCATGGCTCGGCACTACATCAGAACATCAGAGCTGCCAGTCCCATCTGCACCACGCATATGGATAGTCCTGCGCCCGTTCGCATAGGCCAGCCCGCACCGGGTTGTGCAGCAGATAGTTGGCTACGCCACGCAGCGATTCATCGCGCCTGATTGCATGGTCGTGATAGCCGGCCTGCCAGATTGATCCGGCACTATTAATAGCTCTTGCTGATCGCGATTTCAGCCGCTGCAGGCAACCGCCCAGCGATCCGGATTGAAGCTGTAGCAGCCAATGCAGGTGATCCGGCATTACCACCCAGGCAAGGCTGTGGCAGATGCCCGCGAGCTCGCAATGACGGAGTGCTTCAATCACCTGCTCGGCGTTCTTGCGATTCGCAAACAGCGACACACGCCCAGCGGTTACCGTAGTGATTGAGTAGATGTTGTTGGGCAGCGAGAAACGCCCTACGTGCAATTTTGGACTGGACATTGCTGCAGCCTGAGGCCAGCGATCAACAAGGTCCGTCAGTGATTCACGGCAACACCTGTAGTGCCGAGCCATGCTCGGCATAGGGCTTTGCCGGTAACGCCCCTGCCGAGCATGGCTCGGCACTACAGTGCCTTCAGCCCTGCTTGCGGACGATGGCCATGGCGATTTCCAGCGACTGCTCGTAGTTCAGGCGCGGATCGACGCTGGAGCGGTAGGCACGCTCCAGATCGCGCTCGGTGAGCTCACGTGCGCCACCGGTGCATTCGGTGACATCCTCGCCGGTCAACTCCAGGTGCACGCCCCCCAGGCGCGTACCGGCCGCTGCGTGCAGGTCGAAGGACATCTCGACCTCGCTGCGGATGTTGTCGAAGCGACGCGTCTTATAGCCGTTGCTGGTGCTCTCGGTATTGCCATGCATGGCGTCGCAGACCCATAGCACGCGACGGCCATCGCGCTTGATCGCGTCCAGCAGCGGCGGCAGCTTGTCAGCAATCTGCGCCGCACCCATGCGATGGATGAAGCTCAGACGGCCCGGCTCGTCTTCCGGGTTCAGCACATCGATCAGGCGCAGCAGCTGATCCGGTTGCACCGACGGCCCCACCTTGATCGCAATAGGATTACGCACACCGCGCAGGTACTCCACATGCGCGCCATCCAGCGCCGCCGTGCGCATGCCGATCCACGGATAGTGCGTGCTCAGGTTGAACCAGCCGTTCTGGCGCGGCACCTGCCGGGTCAGTGCCTGCTCGTAGGGCAACAGCAAAGCCTCGTGCGAGGTGTAGAAATCCACCCGATTGAGGTTGTGCACCTGCGAGCCCGACAAGGTCTCCATGAAGCGCACGGCGTCACCGATCGAGGCCACCATCTCCTGGTACTCCTCGGCCAACGGCGAGCAACGCATCCACGCAAGGTTCCAGTATTCGGGATGGTGCAGGTCGGCGAAACCACCATCGATCAGCGCACGCACGAAGTTCATGGTCAGCGCCGAGCGCGAGTGCGCGGTGATCATCCGCTGCGGATCCGGCAGGCGCGCGGCCTCGGTGAACGCAGGCGCATTGATCACGTCGCCACGATAGCTGCGCAAGGTCACGCCATCACGGGTTTCGGTATCGGCCGAGCGCGGCTTGGCGTACTGGCCGGCGAAGCGACCCACGCGGATCACCGGCGTGCGCAGGCCGTGCACGAGCACCAGGCTCATCTGCAGCAGCACCTTGAGCCGGTTGGAGATCGTGCCCGATTCGCAGTCGACGAAGTTCTCCGCGCAGTCACCGCCCTGCAACAGGAAGCGCTTGCCTTCCTGCGCATCGGCCAGCTGCTGCTTGAGCGCGAAGATCTCCCACGAGGTCACCAGCGGCGGCAGCTGCCGCAATTCGCTGAGCGCCTCTTCCAGCGCCTGCGCATCGGGATAGGTCGGCATCTGCAGCGCGGGCTTGCCACGCCAGCTATCCGGCGCCCAGCTGCTGGCGGTGGCGGCGGATGACGGGGAGGAAGTAGCGTTCATGCAGATACCAATCAAAGAAGTGAAAAAGTCAGATCAAACGTTTTTTGCGTGCGCGCAGACCGGCATACAGCGCCCAACCCGCAAGCAGTACAAACCACACCAGGCTCCACATCGGCATGCTCAGGCCGAGGAAGGTCCAGTCGATGTTGCCGCAGTCACCAGTGCCGGTCAGCACGGTGCGGAACACCTCGAACGGCCCCATGGTTTCAGCCAGGAAGCTCAGCGGCGGGCCACAGCTGCTGCCCAGGTCCTTCGGCAACAACTGCACGTAGACGTGGCGCCCGGCGATGCCGATGCCCACCACGGCTGCCAGGAAGGTCAACACGCCATAGCCGGCACGACCACCGCGACTGCTCGGCCCGTGCAATGCCCCGAGCAGGAACAACACGCCGACGGCGGCGAACGCGATGCGCTGGTAGATGCACAGCGGGCATGGCTCCAGCCCCATCTGGATCTGCATGTAGATCGCAAATGCGAGCAGGCCAGCACAGGTCAGCAAGCCCAGCAGGCACTGCGCGCGGAAACTCCAACGCAAAGGGTTCATCGCAACTTTCCGGATTGAACAATGCAACAAGAGTAACAGGCCATCCGCACGCGATCAGCAGTGATGGCAACCGTAACCACATGAACAAAAAAGCCCGGCCTAGGCCGGGCTTCTTCTGCATCCGTCGATTGACGGAAGCGTGCGATTACTCGCCGACTTCTTCCGCAACGGCGACCGGACGGTCAACCAGTTCAACGTAAGCCATCGGAGCGTTGTCGCCAGCGCGGAAACCGCACTTCAGCAGGCGCAGGTAGCCGCCCGGACGGTTGGCGTAGCGCGGGCCCAGGATGGTGAACAGGACGCCTACGGCTTCCTTGTCACGCAGGCGGGCGAACGCCAGACGACGGTTGGCAACCGAATCAACCTTGGCCAGGGTGATCAGCGGCTCGGCAACGCGGCGCAGTTCCTTGGCCTTCGGCAGGGTGGTCTTGATCAGCTGGTGCTTGAACAGCGACGCAGCCATGTTCTTGAACATTGCTTCGCGGTGGGCGCTGGTACGGTTGAACTTGCGGCCCGACTTCATGTGACGCATGGGTTTATTCCTTGGTTAATGGTGAGACGTTGGACTTCGTTGTCGCCGTCCTGGCGTTGAAAGTGGACTGCGGATGGTCCTGGTCGCCCGTCCTGGACGACCGGCATTGCGGCGTTGTTTAACCGTCAATGCGGGTACTGCTGAAACAATATTCCCCCGCATGGTCGCCCATGCGGGGGAACAGGTATTGCTTATCAGCCGAGCATGCCGTGAGCGGCGACACCGGCCGGCGGCCAGTTCTCCAGCTTCATGCCAAGCGACAGACCGCGCTGGGCCAGCACTTCCTTGATCTCGGTCAGCGACTTCTTGCCGAGGTTCGGGGTCTTGAGCAGTTCGACTTCGGTCTTCTGGATCAGATCGCCGATGTAGTAGATGCTCTCAGCCTTGAGGCAGTTGGCCGAACGCACGGTCAGTTCCAGGTCGTCGATCGGGCGCAGCAGCACCGGATCCACGCCGTTGTTGGCCGGCTTGGCCGCACCGCGATCGCGGTGGGTGAAATCACCGAACACCGACAGCTGATCGCTGAGGATGTCGGCCGCGGTGCGGACAGCTTCCTCGGCATCGATCGTGCCGTTGGTTTCGATATCAATGACCAGCTTGTCCAGGTCGGTACGCTGTTCGACGCGAGCGGCTTCCACCGCATAAGCGACGCGGCGGACCGGCGAGAACGAAGCGTCCAGCACCAGACGACCAATCGCACGCGATTCTTCGTCCGGACGACGACGTGCGGCAGCCGGCTGGTAGCCGAAGCCACGCTCGACCTTCAGACGCATGTTGATCGCAGTGTCCTTGGTCAGGTTGCAGATCACATGGTCGCCGTTGATCACTTCGACGTTGTGGTCAACCTTGATGTCGGCAGCGGTGACGACGCCCGGACCCTGCTTGGACAGGGAAACAGTGGCGCTGTCGCCGGTGTGCATACGGATCGCCACGTCCTTCAGGTTCAGCAGGACGTCAAGCACGTCTTCCTGCAGGCCTTCCAGAGTGGTGTACTCGTGCAGCACGCCGTCGATCTCGACTTCGGTAATGGCGAAGCCCGGGATGGACGACAGCAGCACGCGACGCAGGGCGTTGCCCAGCGTATGCCCGTAACCACGCTCCAAGGGTTCGATCACGACCTTGGCGCGGGTCTCGGTAAGGCGTTCGATCTGCGGACCGCGAGGACGCAGAACCTGGTTTGCGGTAACCGTCATGTTGCGGGTTCTCCTGCGAACCTCCGGTGCAACCCGGAGGTTCTCCATTGTGAATTACTTCGAATACAACTCGACGATCAGCGCTTCGTTGATATCCGCAGGCAGGTCCGCACGATCCGGAACGGCCTTGAAGACGCCGCTGAACTTCTTCGAATCGACTTCGACCCACGACGGGCTGAGGTCGTGCTGCTCGGCAACGACCAGGGCTTCCTGGACGCGCAGCTGCTTGGCAGCCTTTTCAGACAGCGCAATCGCGTCGCCGGCCTTGATCTGGTACGAAGCCAGGTTGACCGACTTGCCATTGACCGTGACGCCGCGGTGCGAGACCAGCTGACGAGCAGCCGGACGGGTCACTGCGAAGCCCATGCGGTAGACGACGTTGTCCAGACGGGTTTCCAACAACTGCAGCAGGTTCTCGCCGGTGTTGCCCTTCTTGGTCGAGGCCTTCTTGTAGTAGTTGCGGAACTGACGCTCCAGCAGACCGTAGATACGCTTGACCTTCTGCTTTTCACGCAGCTGGGTAGCGTAGTCGGACAGCTTGCCCTTACGGGCAGTGGCGCCGTGCTGGCCGGGCTTCTGCTCCAGCTTGCACTTGGAATCCAACGCGCGGGCCGGGCTCTTCAGGGAGAGGTCGGCGCCTTCGCGGCGGGCGAGCTTACAGGTAGGACCGATATAACGAGCCATTTCTTATCGCTCCTTTAGACGCGACGCTTCTTCGGCGGACGGCACCCGTTGTGCGGGATTGGCGTCACGTCGATGATGTTGGTGATCTTGTAGCCGACGTTGTTCAACGAACGTACGGCCGACTCACGGCCCGGACCCGGACCCTTGATGCGGACTTCCAGCGACTTCAGGCCGTAATCCAGCGCAGCCTTGCCAGCCTTTTCGGCGGCAACCTGAGCGGCGAACGGAGTCGACTTACGCGAACCACGGAAGCCAGCGCCACCGGAGGTCGCCCAGGACAGTGCATTGCCCTGACGGTCGGTGATGGTCACGATGGTGTTGTTGAACGAAGCGTGGACGTGGGCAACGCCATCAGTGATGACGCGCTTGATCTTCTTCTTGGTTTTTGCAGCAGCGGGCTTAGCCATTATCTAGGTCCCTTACTTCTTCAGAGCCTTGCGCGGACCCTTACGGGTACGTGCATTGGTCTTGGTGCGCTGACCACGCAGCGGGAGACCACGACGGTGACGCAGGCCGCGGTAGCAACCCAGGTCCATCAGGCGCTTGATGGCAATGCCGATTTCGCGACGCAGATCGCCTTCAACGATGTACTTGCCCACTTCCAGGCGCAGACGATCGATTTCCGGCTCCGACAGATCGCGGATTTTGGTGGTCGAAGCAACGCCCGCGACTTCGCAGACCTTCTTCGAACGGGTACGGCCGATGCCGTAAATGCTTTGCAACCCGACCCAGACGTGCTTCTGGGCTGGCAGGTTGACGCCTGCAATACGCGCCATGACGCGGTTCTCCAGCTGAGTGATGGCCGACTGCGCACCACGGGGCGCGCCAATCCGGCAGGATGGATCAAAAAAGTGAACTAGCGATACTAACAAGGCTTCGGTTTGCTTGGAAGTCGTGGAACATAACGTTCCACAGACCCGGCGTGGGGAGTGTGCCCATGCTCCGGCGCCGGATGTGCCTGGCAAGGAGAGTCATCTCCCAGCCGCCCGCGCTACTCCCGCGCGGAACAACCACATCACACCCCCACCCGAAACCGCTGCAGGGGCCGCCCTTCTGTTTGGAAACCCGCCCGGTTGACCAGGGCGGGTTTCGCGTAATTAAGCAACAAGTATAACTGGTGAATCAGCCGCGTGCAAAGCCGCCGCGGTTGCCGCCCTTCAGGTTGGCCTTCTTCAACAGGCTCTCGTACTGGTGCGACATCAGATGCGCCTGGACCTGCGCGATGAAGTCCATCACCACCACCACCACGATCAGCAGCGAGGTGCCGCCGAAGTAGAACGAGGCATTGAGCTGGGTACGCATGATTTCCGGCAGCAGGCAGACGATCACCAGGTACAGCGAACCGGCAGCCGTCAGACGAGTCAGCACGGCATCGATGTAATCTGCGGTGGCCTTGCCCGGACGGATGCCCGGAATCAGCGCGCCCGACTTCTTCAGGTTGTCAGCGGTTTCCTGCGAATTGAACACCAGCGCGGTGTAGAAGAACGCAAAACCGGTGATCAGGCCAGCAAACACGATCATGTGCAGCGGCTCGCCCGGACCCAGCGCGTTGGCAACTTTCTGCAGCCATGTGGCCGAGCTGGCCTGGCCGGACCACATTGCCAGCGTTGCCGGGAAGGCAAGGATGCTGGAAGCGAAGATGGCCGGGATCACGCCTGCCATGTTGAGCTTCAACGGCAGGAACGAGGTCTGGTTCATATAGGCATTACGGCCACCCTGACGGCGGGCGTAATTGACGGTGATGCGGCGCTGACCGCGCTCGACGAACACCACGAAGTAGGTGAAAGCCAGCACCACCAGCACGATGATCAGCAACGAGATGAAGCTCATGTTGCCGTCACGATAGGCTTCAACGGTGTGGATCACGGCAGCCGGCAGGCCAGCCACGATGCCGGCGAAGATGATCAGCGATACACCGTTGCCGATGCCCCGCTCCGTCACCTGCTCACCCACCCACATCAGGAAGATGGTGCCTGCGGTGAGCGCGATGATCGCGGTCAACACGAAGCCCATGCCCGGCGCGTAAACCACCGGTGCACCGCCCGGCGACACCTGGTTCTGCAGTGCCAGCGCAATACTGCCGCCCTGCACCACCGCCAGGAGCACCGCGCCGATGCGCGAATACTGCGTGATCTTGCGACGACCAGACTCACCTTCCTTCTGCATGGCCTTCAGGGCCGGGAAGATGTGGACCGCCAGCTGCATCACGATGGATGCCGAGATATACGGCATCACATTCAACGCGAAGATACTGAAACGGTGCAGGGCGCCGCCCGAGAACATGTTGAACATGTCCACGATACCGCCGCCCTGCGCCTGCATCAGCGCAAGCATGGCATCGGGATTGACGCCCGGCACCGGCACATAACAGCCGATGCGATAGACGAGCAATGCCCCAAGTACGAACAGGAGGCGTTGGCGAAGTTCCGTGAACTTGCCCGCCCCTGCCGCGAGTTTACCGATGCCAGCTTGCGCCATGTTCCAGTTACTCCTGTACGCTGCCGCCGGCAGCTTCAATCGCGGCCTTGGCGCCAGCAGTGGCGGAAACACCCTTCAGGGTGAACGCCTTGCTCAGCTCGCCCTTCAGGACGATCTTGACCTTCTTTGCAGCCGTCGGGATCAGCTTGGCGGCACGCAGTGCTGCCACGTCGATCTCACCAGCTTCCAGGCGATCAAGGTGGTAGGACAGCACTTCTGCAGTGTCCTTGGCCTTGTGCGAGAAGAAGCCGATCTTCGGCAGACGACGTTGCATCGGGGTCTGGCCGCCTTCGAAGCCAGCCTTGATCTTGCCGCCGCCCTTGCGAGCGAACGAACCCTTGTGGCCGCGGCCGCAGGTCTTGCCCAGGCCGGAGCCGATACCGCGGCCGACGCGGGTGCGCTCGGTGCGGGCGCCCGGTGCCGGGCTCAGTTCATTGAGACGCATAGTCATGGTCGATTACTCCTCAACCTGGACGAGGTACTGAACCTTGTTGATCAGACCGCGAACCTGCGGGCTGTCCTTCAGTTCACGCACATCATTGAGCTTGTTCAGGCCCAGGGCACGCACCGACAGGCGGTGACGCGACTGGGTGCCACGCAGGCCGCGCACCAGGCGCACCTTGACGGTCTTGACGATTTCATTAGCCATGGTTCAGATCCTCCAACTTCTTGCCGCGCTTGGCAGCAATACGGGCCGGGGACTGTGCACCGGCCAGACCCTTCAGGGTGGCACGGACCAGGTTGATCGGGTTACGCGAACCGGTTGCCTTGGCCAGGACGTTCTTCACGCCAACGGCTTCCAGCACGGCGCGCATGGCACCACCGGCGATGACGCCAGTACCTTCCGAAGCCGGCTGCATGAACACGCGAGCTGCGCCGTGACCATCCTTGATGGTGTGCCACAACGTGCCGTTGTTCAGATCAACGCTGACCTGGTTCTTGCGGGCCTGCTCCATCGACTTCTGGATGGCGACCGGCACTTCACGCGCCTTGCCATAACCGAAGCCGACCTTGCCTTCGCCATCACCGACCACGGTCAGTGCGGTGAAGGTGAACTGGCGGCCACCCTTGACGGTCTTGCTGACGCGGTTGACCGCGACCAGCTTCTCGATCATGCCGTCGTCGATTTTCTCTTCGCGGTTACGGTCGCGATCGCGACCCCGCTGCTGACGCTCTTCTGCCATTTCGATTCCTTGATTGATTGGGTATGTACGGCTCGATGCCGCTTATGGTTGTGAGTTGAAGCGATGTTTCGCCGGTCGCTGCATAAGAACGAAGGGCGCCCGGTACAAACCCGTACCGGCAGGCAGGCGGAAAGGGGCCAAAGGCCCCTTTCCTGTATTGCTTAGAACTGCAGGCCGCCTTCGCGGGCAGCATCAGCAAGAGCCTTGATGCGACCGTGGTAGCGGTAGCCCGAGCGGTCGAAAGCGACCTTCTCGATACCAGCAGCCTTGGCGCGCTCTGCAATCAGCTTGCCAACCTTGGTGGCGGCTTCCATGTTCTTGCCGCTCTTCAGGCCTTCCTTGACGTCGGCCTGTGCGGTGTTGGCAGCAGCCAGCACCAGGGAGCCGTCGGCAGTGAAGATCTGTGCGTACAGGTGCTGACCGGTGCGCAGGACCGACAAGCGCGCAACGCCCAGGGTACGGATGTGCGAACGGGTCGACTTGGCGCGACGCAGACGGGCGATGTTCTTGTTCATGTTCTTTATCCTCGAAAGCTGAAAACCTAGGAATTAGGCCTTCTTGGCTTCCTTGCGAATGATGACTTCACCGGCGTACTTCACACCCTTGCCCTTATAGGGCTCCGGCGGACGGAAACCACGGATCTTGGCGGCAACTTCACCGACAACCTGCTTGTCTGCGCCCTGCACGACGATTTCCGTCTGCGTCGGGGTCGACAGGGTGATGCCTTCCGGCGCCACGAACACGACAGGGTGGGAGAAGCCCAGCGACAGATTCAGGTCCTTGCCCTGCATGGCAGCGCGGTAACCCACGCCGACCAGCTCCAGCTTGCGCTCGAAGCCTTCGGACACGCCCTGCACCATGTTGGCCAGGATCGCACGCACGGTGCCGGTCAGCGCATCGAAGGAAATATCCTTCGGGCTCAGCGTGGCAACGCCGTTGTCGAGAGTGATTTCAACGCCAGCGGCCTTGTTCAGCGACAGGGTGCCCTTCGGGCCCTTCACGCTCACAACTTCCGGCTGGATGGTCAGTTCAACGCCCTTGGGCAGGTTGATCGGCTTCTTGGCTACGCGGGACATAGTGGACTCCTTCCCTTAGGCCACGAAGCACAGGACTTCGCCGCCGACGCCCAACTGGCGCGCCTGCGCATCAGTCATGATGCCCTTGGAGGTGGAAATGATGGCGACGCCCAGGCCGTTCAGGACCTTCGGCAGATCGGACTTGCCACGGTACTGACGCAGGCCCGAACGCGAGAAGCGCTTCAGGGTCGCGATGACCGGCTTGCCTTCGAAATACTTCAGGACGATTTCAAGCTCGGCCTTGTTGTTTTCGATGTTGTTGACGCGCAGGTCAGTGATGTAACCCTCGTCCTTCAGGACCTGGGCAATAGCCACCTTGACCTTGGACGACGGGGCTTTCACCGTCTGCTTGCCAACCGCGGCCGCATTCTTGATGCGGACCAGCAGGTCGGCGATGGGATCAGTCATGCTCATGTAGATACCTTTGAGTGCACCGATATCCGCTTTCGCGAAAATCTTGTGTTTTCCTGGGATGGGCCAGGGCCCTTTACGCACCTGCCACCCTTTTCGGGCAGGCAAGAAGCGGGATTGTACAACAAAAAGTCCGACTTGCGTCGGACTATTTGCTTTGCCTTCAGGTTGCCCTTCCGGCGACCTGACCGGGCCTTGCGGCCCGGTCGGGTTATTGCTTACCAGCTTGCCTTGCGCAGGCCCGGCACGTCACCGCGCATGGTGGCTTCGCGCAGCTTGTTGCGGCCAAGGCCGAACTTGCTGTACACGCCACGCGGACGACCCGACAGCTCGCAACGGTTGCGGTGGCGGCTCGGCGACGAATCGCGCGGCAGCTTCGACAACTTGATCACGGCTTCAGCCTTCTCTTCGTAGCTCGCGTCCACCGAGGACACGATCTTCTTCAGAGCTGCACGCTTGTCGGCGTACTTCAGAGCCAGCTTCTTCCGCTTGATGTCGCGGTTGACCATTGAGGTCTTTGCCATTTCTGTATCCTCGACGAATCAGTTACGGAACGGGAACTTGAACGCTGCGAGCAGCGCCTTCGCTTCCGCGTCGGTCTTGGCGGTGGTGGTGATGGCGATATCCATACCGCGGATCGCGTCGACGGCGTCGAAGTCGATTTCCGGGAAGATGATCTGTTCCTTCACACCCATGTTGTAGTTGCCACGACCGTCGAACGAACGACCCGACACGCCGCGGAAGTCACGCACGCGCGGCAGCGAGATGTTGATCAGGCGATCCAGGAACTCAAACATGGTGTCACGACGCAGCGTGACCTTGCAGCCGATCGGCCAACCATCACGGATCTTGAACGAAGCCACCGAGACGCGCGACTTGGTGACCACCGGCTTCTGGCCGGTGATCTTGGTCATGTCGGCAACGGCGTTCTCAAGAACCTTCTTGTTGGTCGCAGCTTCGCCCACACCCATGTTCAGGGTGACCTTGACCAGGCGCGGCACTTCCATCGGATTGGTGTAACCGAACTGCTTGGTCAGCGCCGGTACCACTTCTTCCTTGTAAAACTTTTCGAGACGTGAATTCATCGGTCAGTCCTTAGGCGTCCAGCGCCTCACCGCTGGAGCGGAACACACGCAGTTTGCGTCCATCCTCCAGCACCTTGAAGCCAACGCGTTCGCCCTTGCCCGAAGCCGGGTTCAGCACATTCACGTTGGAGATATGGATCGACGCTTCACGCTCGACCACGCCGCCGGCAACGCCTGCCTGCGGGTTCGGCTTGGTGTGGCGCTTGACGATGTTCACGTTGGCGACGACCACGCGGTCGCCGTCTACGCGGACGACTTCGCCCTGCTTGCCCTTGTCCTTGCCGGTGTTGACGACAACCTGGTCGCCCTTCTTGATACGGTTAGCCATGACTATCTCCTGGCGCTCACAGAACTTCGGGAGCGAGCGAGACGATCTTCATGAACTTCTCGGAACGAAGTTCACGGGTCACCGGTCCGAAGATGCGGGTGCCGATCGGCTCTTGCTTGTTGTTGAGCAGGACCGCAGCGTTGCCGTCGAAACGGATCAGCGAGCCATCGGCGCGACGCACACCCTTGCGGGTACGCACCACGACGGCGTCATACACTTCACCCTTCTTGACTTTGCCGCGCGGGATTGCGTCCTTCACGGTGACCTTGATGATGTCGCCGATGTGGGCATAACGGCGCTTGGAACCACCAAGCACCTTGATGCACATCAGTTCCTTGGCACCGGAATTGTCCGCAGCATCAAGGTAGCTCTGCATCTGGATCATGAGTCAGATCTCCTTATTCAGCCGCACGCGTGATGACTTCCACCACGCGCCAGTTCTTGGTCTTGGACATCGGAGCAATCTCGGTCACGCGCACGACATCGCCTTCATTGCAGGCGTTGTCGGCGTCGTGTGCGTGCAGCTTGGTCGAGCGCTTGATGTACTTGCCGTACAACGGGTGCTTGACCTGGCGCTCCACCAACACGGTGACCGTCTTGTCCATCTTGTTGCTGACGACACGGCCTTCGACCGTGCGCAGCGTCTTCTTTTCAGTATTTTCGCTCATCGCAGCCATCCTTACTTCGTGCTGCCGATCAGGTGCTTGACGCGAGCAATCTCGCGACGCACCCGGCGGGTTTCGTGGGTCTTCGGCAGCTGGCCGGTGACCTGCTGCATACGGAGCGAGAACTGCTCCTTACGCAGGTCGGTCAGGTGGGCCTTGAGTTCGTCAGCCGACTTCTCGCGGAGTTGTTTGATGTCCATCAGCGCACCGTCCGGGTTACGAAAGTGGTGGTCACCGAGAGCTTGGCAGCGGCCAGGCGGAACGCCTCGCGTGCCACTTCCTCGGTCACACCCTCGACTTCATAAATCATGCGGCCCGGCTGGATCTGGGCGACCCAGTATTCCACGCCACCCTTACCAGCACCCATTCGGACTTCGATGGGCTTCTTGGTGATCGGCTTGTCGGGGAACACACGGATCCACATCTTGCCACCGCGCTTGACGTAGCGGCTGATCGAGCGGCGAGCCGCTTCGATCTGACGCGCGGTCAGCTGACCGTGGGCAGTAGCCTTCAGGCCGAACTCGCCGAAGCTGACGGCATTGGCGCTCCAGCTCAGGCCGTCATTGCGGCCCTTGAACATCTTGCGGTATTTGGTTCGCTTGGGTTGCAACATTGCCGTTACCTCGCTTCACGAGCCGGGCGCGACGGACGGTCACCGCGGTCGCCGCGATCGTTACGATCGTTGCGCGGGCTGTCGTCCTGCTTTTCCTGGCCAACCTGGGAGAAATCAAAGACTTCACCCTTGTAGATCCAGACCTTGATGCCGATGATGCCGTAGGTGGTGCTGGCTTCAGCGAAACCGTAGTCGATATCCGCACGCAGGGTGTGCAACGGCACGCGGCCTTCGCGGTACCACTCCGAACGGGCAATTTCAGCGCCGTTCAAGCGGCCGCCGACGTTGACCTTGATGCCCAGGGCACCCAGGCGCATCGCGTTGCCGACCGAGCGCTTCATTGCGCGGCGGAACATGATGCGGCGCTCCAGCTGCTGCGCGATCGACTCGGCAACCAGCTGTGCGTCCAACTCCGGCTTGCGCACTTCGGTGACGTTGATGTGCGCCGGGACGCCCATCATTTCGCTCACTTCCTTACGCAGCTTTTCGATGTCCTCACCACGCTTGCCGATCACCACGCCCGGACGAGCGGTGTGGATCGTCACGCGAGCCGTCTTTGCCGGACGCTCGATGAGGATCTTGGAGATGCCAGCCTGAGCAAGCTTCTTGCGCAGCATCTCGCGAACTTTCAGGTCGGCTGCCAGGTAACCAGCAAACTCGGCCTTGTTGGCGTACCACTTGGAGTTCCAGTCCTTGGAAATACCGAGGCGGATACCAACCGGATGAACTTTATGACCCATGGTCTTTATCCTTTCCGCTTACTTGCCGGCGCCCACAACCACAGTGATGTGGCTGGTGCGCTTGAGGATGCGGGTACCGCGGCCTTTCGCCCGCG
The DNA here is from genome assembly GCF_030549615.1 of Stenotrophomonas sp. 610A2. Taxonomy (NCBI): domain Bacteria; kingdom Pseudomonadati; phylum Pseudomonadota; class Gammaproteobacteria; order Lysobacterales; family Lysobacteraceae; genus Stenotrophomonas; species Stenotrophomonas pigmentata. The sequence goes on along the minus strand of NZ_CP130832.1, from coordinate 1,193,622 downwards.
CCATGAAACGCTTCAGGGTCGGACCTTCATCAACCATGATGGTCTGGACCTTCAGCTCGTCGATGTCAGCGCCCTGGTTGTTTTCGGCATTTGCGATAGCCGACTCCACCACCTTCTTGATCAGGTGGGCAGCCTTCTTATCCGAAAACTTCAGCAGGTTGACCGCACGCTCGGCCGGCAGACCGCGCACCTGGTCAGCGACCAGACGGGCTTTCTGCGCAGAGATGCGCGCGGAGCGCAGGATTGCTTTCGCTTCCATTGTCATCTCTCCTTACTTGCCCGACTTCTTGTCGCCACCGTGACCCTTGAAGGTCCGGGTGACGGCAAATTCGCCGAGCTTGTGGCCGACCATGTTCTCGTTGACGAGCACTGGAACGTGGTTCTTGCCGTTATGAACGGCGATGGTGACGCCTACCATTTCCGGCAGGATCATCGAACGGCGCGACCAGGTTTTGATCGGCTTCTTGCTGCCCGCAGCGGCCTCCACCTTCTTGACGAGGTGGTGATCGACGAACGGGCCCTTCTTGAGTGAACGTGCCATGGTCGATTAGCCCCTACGATCGCGGACGATGAACTGCTGAGTGCGCTTGTTATGGCGCGTCTTGTAACCCTTGGTCGGAACGCCCCACGGGGTGACCGGATGCGGATTACCCTGGCCGGCCTTGGCTTCACCACCACCGTGCGGGTGATCCACCGGGTTCATGGCGGCACCGCGGACGGTCGGCTTGACGCCGCGCCAGCGCTTGGCACCAGCCTTGCCCAGCTTCTCCAGGTTGTGCTCGTCGTTACCGACTTCACCAATGGTGGCGCGGCATTCGATCGGCACCTTACGCATTTCACCCGAGCGCAGACGCAGGGTGGCGTAGATACCTTCACGAGCGACCAGCTGCACGCCTGCACCAGCGGCACGAGCGATCTGAGCGCCCTTGCCCGGCTTCAGCTCGATCCCGTGGACGGTGGTACCGACCGGGATGTTGCGCAGCGGCAGGGTGTTACCGGTCTTGATCGGGGCGTGAGCGCCCGAGATGACCTGGTCACCAGCCTTCAGGCCCTTCGGGGCGATGATGTAGCGACGCTCGCCGTCGACGTAGCACAGCAGGGCGATATGGGCAGTGCGGTTCGGATCGTATTCGATACGTTCCACGCGTGCCGGAATGCCTTCCTTGTTGCGCTTGAAGTCGATCAGACGGTAGTGCTGCTTGTGACCACCACCAACGTGACGGGTGGTGATGCGACCGTGGTGGTTACGACCGCCGGACTTGCTCTGCGGCTCCAGCAACGCAGCATGCGGCGCGCCTTTGTGCAGATCAGGAGTGACCACGCGCACGGCCGAACGACGGCCGGGAGAAGTGGGTTTGAATTTCATCAATGGCATGGGATGTACCTCAGGCCTTGGCCGTTACATCGATGGACTGGCCATCGGCGAGACGCACATACGCCTTGCGCCAATCGCCGCGGCGGCCTGCGCGATTACGGAAGGACTTGTTCTTGCCCTTCACGTTCAGCACGTTGACCGACTCGACCTTGACGTCGAACAGCTGCTCAACCGCGGCCTTTACATCGGCCTTGGTGGCTTCGTTCGAAACTTCGAAGACGTATTGGTTGGAGATTTCCTGCAGGCGCGCGGTCTTTTCAGAGACTCGCGGTGCACGCAGCACGCTGAAGATTTTTTCGTTGGCGCTCATGCCAGCCACTCCTCGACCTTCTTGACCGCGTCAGCGGTGATGACGACCGTGTCGGCACCGACCAGCGAAACCGGGTCCAGCCCCTGCACGTCACGCACCTGCACATACGGCAGGTTGCGAGCGGACAGGTACAGGTGCTCGGAAGCTTCTTCGGTGACGATCAGCGGACGCTTGCCCACTTCCAGGCCAGCCAGCTTGGTGGTCAGGGCCTTGGTGCTGGTCGCTTCGACATCGAACGACTCAACGATGGTCAGGCGACCCTGGCGGTTCAGCTCGGACAGGATGGCGCACATGGCGGCGCGATACTGCTTGCGATTGACCTTCTGTTCGAAGCTACGCGGCTTGGCCGCGAAGGTGACACCACCGCCGACGAAGATCGGAGCGGTCAGGGCACCGTGACGAGCGCCACCACCCTTCTGCTTCTTCGACTTCTTGGTGGTACCAGCCACTTCAGAACGCGTCTTCTGTGCCTTGGTGCCCGAACGTGCGGCGTTGCGGTAGGCAACGACGACCTGGTGAACCAGATCTTCGCTGAAATCGCGACCGAACACGGCTTCGGAGACCGAGACCTTGTTGTTGCTACCCGTGATAACGAGTTCCATCGTCATCTCTCCTTATGCCTTGCTAGCCGGACGCACGATCACGTCACCACCGGCTGCGCCAGGCACGGCGCCGCGGATGGCAATCAGACCACGCTCGACATCGACCTTGACCACTTCCAGGTTCTGGGTGCTCTGCTGCACCGAACCCATGTGGCCGGACATCTTCTTGCCCGGGAAAACGCGACCCGGGGTCTGGCGCTGGCCCAAGGAACCCGGCGCGCGATGCGACAGCGAGTTACCGTGGGTTGCATCGCCCATACGGAAGTTGTAGCGCTTGATGGTGCCCTGGAAGCCCTTACCCTTGGTGACGCCCTGGACGTCAACCGTCTGGCCGACTTCAAAGATGTCTGCCTTGATTTCGCCACCGACGGCGAAATCGCCGATCTGTGCGTCTTCAACGCGGAATTCCCACAGGCCGCGGCCAGCTTCAACCTTCGCCTTGGCGAGGTGACCAGCTTCCGGCTTGTTGACCAGTGCAGCGCGACGCGCGCCGACAGTCACCTGCACTGCGCTGTAGCCGTCGGTTTCAACGGTCTTGATCTGCGCGATGCGGTTCGGGGTGGCTTCAATCAGGGTCACCGGGATGGACTGGCCATCTTCGGTGAAAACGCGGCTCATGCCAGCCTTGCGGCCCACGAAGCCCAACGAATATTTCTTCGTCATGGTCGTAGTCCTCAGGTCAGCTTGATCTGAACGTCGACGCCGGCAGCCAGTTCGAGCTTCATCAGCGCGTCCACGGTCTTGTCGTTGGGGTCGACGATATCGAGCACGCGCTTATGCGTGCGGGTCTCGTACTGGTCACGCGCGTCTTTGTCGACGTGCGGGGAGACGAGGATGGTGTAACGCTCGATCTTGGTGGGCAGAGGGATCGGGCCACGCACTTGCGCGCCGGTCCGCTTTGCCGTTTCAACGATCTCGCTGGCCGAACGGTCGATCAAACGATGATCAAACGCCTTCAACCGAATTCGGATCTTTTGGTCCGCCATGACGGTATTCCTATGGGTCTAAAGAGCGACAGGTTCGGCCCCTATGTGTGCCGAACCCCATGAAAACGACGTTTAGCGCCGAAGCACTGCCCGTCGCGCGAATCCTTTCATAACAGCAGGGCGGCCCGGTTTCCCGGCCCGCCCCAGACTTGTTCAAACGCACGAAAAACACCCCGTTGAACGGAGTGCCTCCCATGCGACCTGTCCTTGTCTGGCGAATACGAGGCGCGTCCTGCTCCTCTTTTCGCTGGTTGCGGAATTCCCGTAAACGAGCACTTCCGCGAGTGGTCGTGCATTCTGTCAGTATTCTTTTCCTATTGCAACTCACCCCTCTGCCGAGGTATGGGGTCCTTCAGCTAACAGCCGGATTTACGGGGTTTCCCGCGCATATGCGGGTTTTGGCCTTGGCAACTGCGTAGATGATCTGCGCGGATGCGGGTATCCCGGCTAACTGGGGGATGAATGGACAGATGGCAGATGCGGTAGCGAAAAGGCCGGGAGACCCGCATGACGGCACTGCGTCGAGCACCCCACCCTATCCAGACGCAGCAATTGTGCCGGCCGCAGCCAGGCAAACCCTGAACAGGCCTGAATGTGAATACCTCGACCCCGCCACTTCCGCCGGGAGCGGCATTATCCACGCCGGCGAAGCCGAAGTACAAATCCATCCCGGCTGCAGCCTGCAGCCTGCAGCCTATTCAGGTTTTTCAAACTTTCCGCGAAAAGCTGCCCTCACCCCAACCCCTCTCCCGTAAACGGGAGAGGGGCTCGGAATGCGTGGGTCGCTAGGGGACTGCGGGCTGGCGGAGTACTGGCCCCTCTCCCGTTTACGGGAGAGGGGTTGGGGTGAGGGAAAGCTTTTGACCTTTGACTTTTAGCTTTTTGGCCTTTGACTCCCAGCTTCTGGCTTCTTCAGCCAATTGAAGCCTTGAGCCCTCAAAGCTCATGACACTTGAAGCTTTTGGCGCCGAAACCTCCCAGCCCCTCAAGCACCAGGCTCTTCAAGCCACAAGCGTCAAACACGCACACCACACGAAACCCCGGCCTCACCCCACCCACAAAACAAACAATAAAAAAGGGCGGCCCGGAGGCCGCCCTTCTTCAACACCTTGCTTCGCGAGGAAGCGCAGCGCTATTAGGCGATGATCTTTGCAACCACGCCGGCGCCGACGGTACGGCCACCTTCGCGGATTGCGAAGCGCAGACCTTCGTCCATTGCCACCGGGTTGATCAGGGTGACAACCATCTTCACGTTGTCGCCCGGCATCACCATCTCGACGCCTTCCGGCAGCTCAACCGCACCGGTGATGTCGGTGGTACGGAAGTAGAACTGCGGACGGTAGCCCTTGAAGAACGGGGTGTGACGGCCGCCCTCATCCTTCGACAGCACGTACACCTCAGCTTCGAACTGGGTGTGCGGCTTGATCGAGCCCGGCTTGGCCAGAACCTGGCCACGCTCAACGTCGTCACGCTTGGTGCCGCGCAGCAGCAAACCGGCGTTGTCGCCTGCCTGACCCTGGTCGAGCAGCTTGCGGAACATTTCCACACCGGTGACGGTGGTCTTCTGGACCGGACGGATACCGACGATTTCGATTTCTTCGCCGACCTTGATCACGCCACGCTCGATACGACCGGTCACCACGGTGCCGCGGCCCGAGATCGAGAACACGTCTTCCACCGGCATCAGGAACGGCTTGTCGACGTCGCGCTCCGGGGTCGGGATCCAGCTGTCCAGTGCATCGACCAGCTTCAGGATGGCCGGCACGCCGATGTCGCTCTGGTCGCCTTCCAGCGCCATACGAGCCGAACCGTGCACGATCGGGGTGTCGTCGCCCGGGAAGTCGTACTTGCTCAGCAGCTCGCGGACTTCCATTTCGACCAGTTCCAGCAGCTCGGCATCGTCAACCATGTCGGCCTTGTTCAGGAACACGACGATGTACGGCACGCCGACCTGACGCGACAGCAGGATGTGCTCGCGGGTCTGCGGCATCGGGCCGTCAGCAGCCGAGCAGACCAGGATCGCGCCGTCCATCTGGGCAGCACCGGTGATCATGTTCTTGACGTAGTCAGCATGGCCCGGGCAATCCACGTGGGCGTAGTGACGGGTCGCGGATTCGTACTCAACGTGCGCGGTCGAGATCGTGATGCCACGTGCCTTTTCTTCCGGCGCGGCGTCGATCGAGGAGTAATCCTTGAACTCGCCACCGAAGCGCTCAGCACCGATCTTGGTCAGTGCGGCGGTCAGCGTGGTCTTGCCATGATCGACGTGGCCGATGGTGCCGACGTTGACGTGCGGCTTGGTACGTTCGAACTTACCCTTGGACATATGTAATTCCTTGATTAGCTAAAACTTGGAGGGAGAGGCTGAGTCTGAGACTCAGCCCTTCTTGATAACGGTTTCGGCGATGTTGTTCGGCGCCGGCTCGTAGTGGTCGAATTCCATCGTGAAGGTTGCGCGACCCTGGGTCTGCGAACGCAGCGCGGTGGCGTAACCGAACATTTCGCCCAGCGGGATCATCGCATTGATGATGCTGGCCGAACCGTCACCGGTGGTGCCCGAGCCCTGCAGAACGCCACGACGGCGGCTTACGTCGCCCATCACGTCACCCTGGTAGTCTTCCGGGGTCACGATCTCGACCTTCATGATCGGCTCCAGCAGCACCGGCTTGGCCTTGGCGAAGCCCTGCTTGAAGGCCATCGACGAGGCGAGCTTGAACGCCATTTCCGAGGAGTCAACGTCATGGTACGAGCCGAACACCAGCTTGACCTTGACGTCAACCACCGGGAAGCCAGCCAGCGGACCGCTGGTGATGGTTTCGCGCAGGCCCTTTTCCACGGAAGGAATGAATTCCTTCGGGATCACGCCGCCGGTGATGTCGTTGATGAACAGGAAATCGTCCTTGATGGAACCAGCCAGCTTCGGATCGGCACGATCTTCAGCGGTGATCGGCGACAGTTCGATCACGACGTGACCGTACTGACCCTTACCACCGGACTGCTTGGCGTGCTTGTAATCCGACTTGACGTCAGCCAGATGGATGGTTTCGCGGTACGCAACCTGCGGCTTGCCGACGTTGGCTTCAACGTTGAATTCGCGCTTGAGGCGGTCAACGATGATGTCCAGGTGCAGCTCGCCCATGCCGGAGATGATGGTCTGGCCGGATTCTTCGTCGGTCTTGACGCGGAACGACGGATCTTCCTGTGCCAGACGGCCCAGTGCCAGACCCATCTTTTCCTGGTCCGACTTGGTCTTCGGCTCGACGGCCATCGAGATCACCGGCTCCGGGAACGTCATGCGCTCAAGCACGATCGGTGCATCGATCGAGCACAGCGTGTCACCGGTGGTGGTGTCCTTCAGGCCCACGGCAGCCGCGATGTCACCAGCCAGAACTTCCTTGATTTCCTCGCGGTTGTTCGAGTGCATCTGCAGGATGCGGCCGATGCGCTCCTTCTTGTTCTTCACCGAGTTCAGCACGGTGTCGCCACCGTTCAGGGTACCCGAGTAGACACGGAAGAAGGTCAGCGCGCCAACGAACGGATCGGTGATGATCTTGAACGCCAGCGACGAGAACGGAGCCTTGTCGTCCGACTTGCGGGTCATCTCGATGGTGTCGTTGTCGACGTCGGTGCCCTTCACGTCAGGCACGTCAACCGGCGACGGCAGCAACTGGATCACGCCGTCGAGCATGGCCTGCACGCCCTTGTTCTTGAACGCCGAACCACAGAACATCGGCACGATTTCCACGGCCAGCGTACGGGTACGCAGCGCCTGGATGATCTCGGCCTCGTCCAGCTCTTCGCCGCCCAGGTACTTTTCCATCAGCTCTTCGCTGGCTTCAGCCGCGGTTTCGATCATGAAGGTGCGGGCTTCTTCAGCCGCCGCCTGCATGTCAGCCGGGATGTCGCCGTACTCGAACTTCATGCCCTGCGACGCGTCATCCCAATGGATGGCCTTCATCTTGAGCAGGTCGACCACGCCCTTGAAGCCTTCCTCGGCACCGATCGGCAGCTGCATCGGCACGGCAACGGCGCCGAGCTTGGCCTTCAGCTGGTCACGGACCTTCAGGAAGTTGGCACCGGTACGGTCCATCTTGTTGACGAACGCGATGCGCGGAACCTGGTACTTGTTGGCCTGGCGCCACACGGTCTCGGACTGCGGCTGCACGCCACCAACGGCGCACAGCACGAACACCGCGCCGTCGAGCACGCGCAGGGAGCGCTCGACTTCGATGGTGAAGTCAACGTGCCCAGGGGTGTCGATGATGTTGAAACGGTGCTCCGGCAGGGACTTGTCCATGCCCTTCCAGAACGCGGTGGTAGCAGCGGACTGGATCGTGATGCCACGCTCCTGCTCCTGCTCCATCCAGTCCATGGTGGCGGCGCCGTCATGCACTTCACCGAGCTTGTGGCTCTTGCCGGTGTAGAACAGGATGCGCTCGGACGTGGTGGTCTTGCCGGCATCGATGTGAGCCATGATGCCGAAGTTACGGTAACGCTCGATAGGAGTGGTGCGGGCCACGGGAGCCTCTCAATTTCTTGGAATTCGGATGGCCGAACGCCGCCTTGCGGCGGCCTTCGGATTTAAGCAGCGCTCAAAGCGCTACAAGCAGCACCTATGTGGGTGCCAGGGGCCCTGTTTCCAAGGCCCCAACAACTCACCAGCGGTAGTGAGCGAAGGCCTTGTTCGCTTCCGCCATACGGTGGGTCTCTTCACGCTTCTTGATGGCGCCGCCACGGTTTTCCGAGGCGTCCAGCAGTTCAGCGGCCAGCTTGCGCGGCATGGTGTTCTCGCCACGCTTACGTGCCGAGTCGATCAGCCAACGCATGGCCAGGGCCATCTTGCGCGATGCACGCACTTCGACCGGCACCTGGTAGGTGGCACCACCGACGCGACGCGACTTCACTTCGACGCCCGGAGCAACGTTGTCCAGTGCCTTCTGCACCAGCTCGATTGCGTTCGGGTTCTTTTCGCCGATCACGTCCATGGCGCCATAGACGATCTTTTCAGCAACGGACTTCTTGCCGCTCAACATGACCATGTTGATGAAGCGGGCAATGGTTTCGCTCTTGTGCTTCGGATCCGGCAGGACCGAACGCTGGGGAGTATTACCTTTACGTGACATGTCTTATTCCTCAGGCCTTCGGACGCTTTGCGCCGTACTTGGAACGCGCCTGACGACGCTTGGCGACGCCGGCGGCATCGAGCGAGCCACGGACGGTGTGGTAACGCACACCCGGCAGATCCTTGACGCGACCGCCACGGATCAGGACCACGGAGTGCTCCTGCAGGTTGTGGCCTTCACCACCGATGTAGGAAATCACTTCTTCCTGGTTGGTCAGGCGAACCTTTGCAACCTTGCGCAGAGCCGAGTTCGGCTTCTTCGGAGTGGTGGTGTAAACGCGCGTGCAGACGCCACGGCGCTGCGGGCACTTGTCGAGTGCCGGCGAGGCACTCTTGTAGGTGGTAGCTTGACGCGGCTTGCGTACCAGCTGGTTGATCGTCGCCATCAGTAGGTTCTTCTGATTGGGGCCGCAAAAAACGGCCAGGATGCGGAAATTGTAAAGCAGGCCAAAATTTTGGCCTGCTGAGACAGACGATTGTAGCAACTTGTCAAGAGCCCAGTCAAACGAGCCCCTTCCAAGCCAGCCCTGATCCAGAGCTGTTACAGGGGGATCTCCATATACCCCGTTCAGGTCGAACTGCCGACCCGCGAACGGGTCGGCTGATCAAACTACTTACTCTTCACCAGCAGCCTGTTCAGCTTCCGGTGCAACAACTTCGGGTTCCGCGACCGCGACCGGACCGGCCAGGGTTGCGATTTCCGAATCGGTCAGGCCCGACGCGTTACGGCGGCGCTGCGCATGATACGCAAGACCGGTACCGGCCGGAATCAGGCGACCGACGATCACGTTTTCCTTCAGGCCGCGCAGGCCATCGGAGGTACCGCGCACGGCAGCCTCGGTCAGCACGCGGGTGGTTTCCTGGAAGGAAGCCGCCGAAATGAACGATTCGGTGGCCAGCGATGCCTTGGTGATACCCAGCAGCACCGGCTCGAAACGGGCCGGCAGCTCGTTACGGGCGATCAGCTTGGCATTCTCCTCGATCACGCGCTGGCGCTCGGCCTGCTCGCCATTGAGGAACTTGCTGCTGCCCTGGTCGACGATTTCCACCTTGCGCAGCATCTGACGCGAGATCACTTCAATGTGCTTGTCGTTGATCTTCACGCCCTGCAGGCGGTAAACGTCCTGGATTTCCTTGACCAGGTAACGGGCCAGTTCTTCCACGCCCTTCAGGCGCAGGATGTCCTGCGGGCTCGGCTCGCCGTCCACCACGGTTTCACCGCGGGTCACGTGTTCACCTTCGAACACGATGATCTGACGGTACTTCGGGATCAGCTCTTCGTGCTCCGAACCATCAGTGTCCTTGATGATCAGGCGCTGCTTGCCCTTGGTGTCCTTGCCGAAGCTGATGATACCCGAACGTTCGGCCAGGATCGCCGGATCCTTCGGCTTGCGGGCTTCGAACAAGTCGGCAACGCGCGGCAGACCACCGGTGATGTCGCGGGTCTTCGAGGCTTCCTGCGGGATCTTGGCAACCACGTCGCCCACGCCTACCGGCGCGCCATCCTGCAGGTTGACGATCGAGCGCGGCGGCAGCAGGTACTGTGCCGGCAGGTCGGTGCCCGGGATGGTCAGGTCATTGCCCTTGCCATCGACGATGCGGACCAGCGGACGCAGATCCTTGGCCTGCGAGCCACGACGCTTCGGATCGGTGATTTCGCGCGAAGCCAGACCGGTCAATTCGTCGGTCTTCTCGATCACGGTCACGCCATCGATGAAGTCGATGAAGCGCACGAAACCAGCCACTTCCGACACGATCGGGTGGTTATGCGGATCCCAGTTGGCCACGGTCTGGCCAGCCTTGATTTCCGCACCGTCCTTGACGCCAATGCTGGCACCGTACGGCAGCTTGTAACGCTCACGCTCACGACCATGCGGGTCGAGCACGGAGATTTCACCCGAACGCGAGACCGCAACCAGCGAACCGCTGGTCTGCTCGACGTGCTTCAGGTTGGAGAACTTCACCGAACCGGTGGTCTTGACGGTGATGTTGTCGACCGCAGCCGCACGCGATGCCGCACCACCGATGTGGAACGTACGCATGGTCAGCTGGGTACCCGGCTCACCGATCGACTGTGCGGCGATGACGCCGACCGCTTCACCGATGTTGACGATGTGGCCACGGGCCAGATCGCGGCCGTAGCACAGGCTGCAGACACCGAAGGACGAGGCGCAGGTGATCGTCGAGCGGACCTTGATGGTCTGCACGCCGGCTTCTTCCAGCTTGTTCACCCACTGCTCGTCGAGCACGGTGTTGCGGGTCACGATCGGATCTTCGTCGTTGCCCGGCAGGAACACGTCCTCGGCCACGACACGACCCAGCACGCGGTCCTTCAACGGCTCAACCACGTCGCCGCCTTCCACGATCGGGGTCATGGTCAGGCCTTCGGAGGTACCGCAATCGACCTCGGTGATCACCACGTCCTGCGCCACGTCGACCAGACGACGGGTCAGGTAACCCGAGTTCGCCGTCTTCAACGCGGTATCGGCCAGACCCTTACGGGCACCGTGGGTGGAGTTGAAGTACTCCTGCACGTTCAGGCCTTCACGGAAGTTCGCCTTGATGGGCGTTTCGATGATCGAGCCGTCCGGACGCGCCATCAGGCCGCGCATACCGGCCAGCTGACGGATCTGCGCCTGGCTACCACGCGCACCGGAGTCGGCCATGATGTACAGCGAGTTCATCGACTTCTGGTCGACCAGCTCACCGTCGCTACCCACGACCTTCTCGGTACCGATGGTTTCCATCATCGCCTTGGCGATGCGCTCATTGGTGCGCGACCAGATGTCGACCACCTTGTTGTAGCGCTCGCCGGCGGTGACCAGACCCGACTGGTACTGCTCCTGGATTTCCAGCACTTCGGCTTCTGCCTCGCCGAGGATGCCCTTCTTCTCGTCCGGGATCAGCATGTCGTCGATGCCGATCGACACGCCAGCGCGGGTTGCGTAGGCATAGCCGGTGTACATCAGCTTGTCGGCGAACACCACGGTGTCCTTCAGACCCAGCAGACGGTAGCTCTGGTTGATCAGGCGCGAGATGTTCTTCTTGGTCATCTCGGTGTTGCACAGCTCGAACGGCAGGCCTTCCGGCATGATCTCGCTCAGCAGCGCACGGCCGACGGTGGTGTCGACGATCGAGGTCTTCTTGACCTTGTTGCCGTCTTCGTCACGCTCGACCTGCACGATGCGCACCTTGACGCGGGCGTGCAGTTCAACCAGACGGTTGTCGTAGGCACGCTTCACTTCGTCGGTGTTCGCGAACACCATGCCCTCGCCCTGCTTGTTCACCAGCGAGCGCGCCATGTAGTACAGGCCCAACACGACGTCCTGCGACGGCACGATGATCGGCTCGCCGTTGGCCGGCGACAGGATGTTGTTGGTGGACATCATCAGCGCACGCGCTTCCAGCTGGGCTTCCAGCGAGAGCGGCACGTGGACGGCCATCTGGTCACCGTCGAAGTCGGCGTTGAATGCGGTACAGACCAGCGGATGCAGCTGGATGGCCTTGCCTTCGATCAACAGCGGTTCGAACGCCTGGATGCCCAGACGGTGCAGGGTCGGCGCACGGTTCAGCAGCACCGGATGCTCGCGGATGACTTCTTCCAGGACGTCCCAGACTTCGCCTTCTTCGCGCTCGACCAGCTTCTTGGCGGCCTTGATGGTGGTGGCCAGGCCACGACGCTGCAGCTTGGCGAACACGAACGGCTTGAACAGCTCGAGCGCCATCTTCTTCGGCAGGCCGCACTGGTGCAGCTTCAGGTACGGACCCACGGTGATCACCGAACGGCCCGAGTAATCGACGCGCTTGCCCAGCAGGTTCTGACGGAAACGACCCTGCTTGCCCTTGATCATGTCGGCCAGCGACTTGAGCGGGCGCTTGTTGGTGCCGGTGATGGCACGGCCGCGACGGCCGTTGTCCAACAGGGCGTCAACCGACTCCTGCAGCATGCGCTTTTCGTTGCGCACGATGATGTCCGGAGCGTTGAGCTCCAGCAGGCGACGCAGGCGGTTGTTACGGTTGATGACGCGGCGGTACAGATCGTTCAGATCCGAGGTCGCGAAGCGGCCACCGTCCAGCGGAACCAGCGGGCGCAGATCCGGCGGCAGCACCGGCAGCACGGTCATCACCATCCACTCCGGGCGGTTGCCCGACTCGAGGAAGGCTTCGACCAGCTTGATGCGCTTGGTCAGACGCTTGAGCTTGGTTTCCGAACCGGTTGCGGCGATTTCTTCGCGCAGGCGGACCATTTCGGCCTGCAGGTCGATGGTGCGCAGCAGTTCGTAGACGGCCTCGGCGCCCATGGCGGCGTCGAAGTCATCGCCGTGTTCCTGGCGTGCCTGCAGGTACTGTTCTTCGGTCAGCAGCTGGCGGCGCTCCAGGGCGGTCAGGCCCGGCTCGGTCACCACGTAGGCTTCGAAATACAGCACGCGCTCGATGTCACGCAGGGTCATGTCCAGCATCAGGCCGATGCGCGACGGCAGCGACTTGAGGAACCAGATGTGCGCGACCGGCGATGCCAGGTCGATGTGGCCCATGCGCTCGCGACGCACCTTGGCCAGGGTGACTTCGGTGCCGCACTTTTCGCAGACGACGCCGCGGTGCTTCATGCGCTTGTACTTGCCGCACAGGCACTCGTAGTCCTTGACCGGTCCGAAGATGGCGGCGCAGAACAGGCCGTCACGCTCCGGCTTGAAGGTACGGTAGTTGATGGTTTCCGGCTTCTTCACTTCGCCGAAGGACCACGAACGGATCAGGTCCGGCGAGGCCAGCGCGATCTTGATCGCGTCGAAGTCCAGCGTCTGGCGCTGCTGGTTGAAGAGGTTGAGCAGGTCTTTCATGGTGTTCTCCGAAAGGAGGAAATCTGTGTCGATGGGCTGTCAGTTAGTGCTGGCGGCGCTGCTGCATCACTGCAGCAGCGCCTGCGCAATCAACCGCCTTCCAGTTCCATGTTGATGGCCAGCGAGCGGATTTCCTTCACCAAAACGTTGAAGGATTCCGGCATGCCCGCAACCATCTCGTGCTCACCGTCGACGATGTTCTTGTACATCTGGTTACGGCCCTGTACGTCATCGGACTTCACCGTCAGCATTTCCTGCAGGGTGTAGGCCGCGCCGTAGGCTTCCAGTGCCCAGACTTCCATTTCACCGAAGCGCTGACCACCGAACTGCGCCTTGCCGCCCAGCGGCTGCTGGGTGACGAGCGAGTACGGACCGGTCGAACGGGCATGCATCTTGTCGTCGACCAAGTGGTTCAACTTCAGGTAATGCATGTAGCCGACCGTGGTCTTGCGGTCGAAGGCTTCGCCGGTGCGGCCGTCATACAGCTGCATCTGCGTCTTGCTCGCGTTGAAGCCCAGGCGAGCGGTTTCCGGTGCTTCATCCGGGTAGGCCAGATTCAGCATTTCACGGATTTCTTCTTCCGCCGCACCGTCGAACACCGGGGTTGCCATCGGCACGCCGTCGGTCAGGTTCTTGGCCAGGCTGATCAGCTCTTCGTCGCTGAACTGCGACAGGTCCACGCGCTGCTCGGCAACGGCCGAGTCATGGTTGTAGATCTTGCCCAGGAACTCACGCAGTTCGCTGACCGCACGCTGCTGTTCCAGCATGCCCTGGATGCGCTTGCCCAGACCCTTTGCGGCCCAGCCCAGGTGCACTTCCAGAATCTGGCCGATGTTCATACGCGACGGCACGCCCAGCGGGTTCAAGCAGATGTCCACGGTGTTGCCGTCAGCCATGTACGGCATGTCTTCGACCGGCACCACGTTGGAGACCACACCCTTGTTACCGTGGCGGCCTGCCATCTTGTCACCCGGCTGGATGCGACGCTTCACGGCCAGGAACACCTTGACCATCTTCAGCACGCCCGGTGCCAGATCGTCGCCCTGGGTGATCTTGCCGCGCTTGTCGGCGAAGCGACGCTCGAATTCCTTCTCGTGCGCCTGGATCTGCATCTGGGCGCGCTCGATGGCTTCGGAGGCGTCCTCGTCCTTCATGCGCAGGGTGAACCAGTCGGACTTCTTCAGGCCGTCCAGGAACGCATCGGTGATCACGTCACCCTTCTTCAGGCTGGCGCCGCCGTTGGCAACCTTGCCCACGAGCTGCGAACGCAGACGTGCGTAGATGGCGCCTTCCAGGATGCGGAACTGGTCGTCGAAGTCCTTCTTGACGCGCTTGATCTCGTTTTCCTCGATCTGGCGTGCGCGCTTGTCCTTCTCGATGCCGTCGCGGGTGAAGACCTGCACGTCGATGACGGTGCCATCCATGCCCGGCGGAACGCGCAGCGAGCTGTCCTTAACGTCGGAAGCCTTCTCGCCGAAGATCGCGCGCAGCAGCTTCTCTTCCGGGGTCAGCTGGCTCTCGCCCTTCGGCGTGACCTTGCCAACCATGATGTCGCCGGCGCGCACTTCCGCACCGATGTACACCACGCCGGACTCGTCCAGACGGTTCAGCGCCTGCTCGGACACGTTCGGGATATCGGCGGAAATTTCCTCCGGCCCCAGCTTGGTGTCACGTGCAACGCAGGTCAGTTCTTCGATGTGGATCGTGGTGTAACGATCTTCCTCGACCACACGCTCGGACAGCAGGATGGAGTCTTCGAAGTTGTAGCCGTTCCACGGCATGAAGGCGATCAGCATGTTCTGACCCAGCGCCAGTTCACCGATGTCGGTGGACGGGCCATCGGCCAGCACGTCGCCGCGCGCGATCACGTCACCCACGTTCACCAGCGGACGCTGGTTGATACAGGTGTTCTGGTTCGAACGGGTGTACTTGATCAGGTTGTAGATATCCACGCCGGCATCTGCCGGATCGGTGATCTCGTTCTCGTTGGCCTTGACCACGATGCGGCCGGCGTCGATCTGCACGATCTGGCCACCACGCAGGGCGTTCACGGTCACACCCGAGTCACGCGCAACGGCGCGTTCGATACCGGTACCCACCAGCGGCTTCTGCGCACGCAGGGTCGGCACGGCCTGGCGCTGCATGTTGGCGCCCATCAGTGCACGGTTTGCGTCATCGTGCTCCAGGAACGGAACCAGCGCGGCAGCGACCGACACGGTCTGCATCGGCGAGACGTCCATGAAGTGGACTTCTGCCGGCGGCTTGAGCAGCGACTCACCCTGGAAGCGGCACGGTACGAACTGCTCGGTGAGCAGGTTCTTGGAATCGACCAGCGCATTGGCCTGGGCGATCACGTACTCGTTCTCTTCGATGGCCGACAGGAACTCGACCTCGTCGGAGACCTTGCCGTCATGCACCTTGCGGTACGGGGTTTCCAGGAAGCCGTACTTGTTGGTGCGTGCGAACACGGCCAGCGAGTTGATCAGGCCGATGTTCGGGCCTTCCGGCGTTTCGATGGTGCAGACGCGGCCGTAATGGGTCGGGTGCACGTCGCGCACTTCGAAGCCAGCGCGTTCGCGGGTCAGGCCGCCCGGGCCCAGGGCCGAGACGCGACGCTTGTGCGTCACTTCCGACAGCGGGTTGTTCTGATCCATGAACTGCGACAGCTGCGAGGAGCCGAAGAATTCCTTGATCGCGGCAGCCACCGGCTTGGCATTGATCAGTTCCTGCGGGGTCAAGCCTTCCGACTCGGCCATCGACAGGCGCTCCTTGACCGCGCGCTCGACGCGGACCAGGCCCACGCGGAACACGTTCTCGGCCATTTCGCCGACCGAACGCACGCGACGGTTGCCCAGGTGATCGATGTCATCGACCACGCCGCGACCGTTGCGGATCTCGGTCAGCACCTTGATCACGTCCAGGATGTCGGAGCCTTCGCCGTGTGCGGCGACCAGGCGCTTGGATTCCTCGTCGTTGCGCTCGCCGAAGTACTTGCGGTCATACAGCACCGACTCACCGGTGACTTCCTTGCGGCCGACACGACGGTTGAACTTCATGCGGCCGACCGTGGACAGGTCGTAGCGCTCGAAGGTGAAGAACAGGTTGTGGAACAGGTTCTGCGCGGCGTCCTTGGTCGGCGGCTCGCCCGGACGCATCATGCGATAGATTTCGACCAGCGCTTCGAGCTGGGTCTTGGTGCCATCGATGCGCAGGGTGTTGGACAGGTACGGGCCACGATCCAGATCGTTCACCCACAGCGTGCCCACTGCATCCACACCCGCCTTGCGGAAGTTCTGCAGCTGCTCGTCGCTGATTTCGTCGTTGGCCTGGGCCAGCAGCTCACCGGTGTTGGAATCAACCACGTCGTGCGACAGGATGCGGCCGACCAGGTAGTCGTCCGGCACGGCCAGCGCTGCGATGCCAGACGCCTGCAGCTGCTTGATGTGGCGCGCGGTGATGCGCTTGCCGGCTTCCACGATGACCTTGTCGCCATCGGCTAGGTCGAAGCCCAGCGTTTCGCCACGCAGACGCTCCGGCACCAGCTCCAGCTGCACGCCTTCGTCCGGGTTGATGTGGAAGGTGTTGACCTCGAAGAACTCGGCCAGCATCTCTTCGTTGTTGTAGCCCAGCGCACGCAGCAGCACCGACACCGGCAACTTGCGGCGACGGTCGATACGGGTGAACAGTGCGTCCTTCGGGTCGAACTCGAAGTCCAGCCAGGAACCGCGGTACGGAATGATGCGGGCGCTGTACAGCAGCTTGCCCGAGCTGTGGGTCTTGCCACGGTCGTGGTCGAAGAACACGCCCGGCGAACGGTGCAGCTGCGACACGATGACGCGCTCGGTACCGTTGACGATGAAGGTGCCGTTGTCGGTCATCAGCGGGATTTCGCCCAGATAGACCTCCTGCTCCTTCACGTACTTGATCGCCTTGGTGGACGATTCGCGATCGTAGATGACCAGGCGCACGGTGACGCGCAGCGGCGCGCCGTAGCTCATGCCACGCTGGCGGCACTCGCGCTCGTCAAACACCGGGTCGCCGAGCTTGTAGCCGACGTATTCCAGGGCAGCATTGCCGCTGTAGCTGGAAATCGGGAACACCGACTTCAGCGCAGCATGCAGGCCGTGGTCGGAGCGCTTGGCCGGATCGATGTTCTCCTGCAGGAATTCGCGGTACGAATCAACCTGGATGGCGAGCAGGAACGGCACTTCGAGGATCGAGCGCTGCTTGCCGAAATCTTTGCGGATGCGCTTTTTTTCGGTGTACGAATAGGACGTCATGAGGTCTTCCACCTTGTTGTGCGAGCCGTGCGTCCACGACCCGTAGGGAAACTTGAAATTGTCAGTTGGAAGTCGCTGGTATTGCCGGCACCAGCACGCCTTCTATTGCTACTTCCAACTGCCAACTCGCTTGCATCGGCTGCGGTTCACTCCATCGTCTGGAGCGCAGCGCCTGACACTTGCCACGTTGGTCTTTCTCTTGCCTGCCGGGCCGAGCCCGCCAGTTGCTGCTTGCCGAGCATGGCCCGGCACTGCACCGAGCTGGGCCCTGCCCCGTTGCAACCGGGCATGCCCGGCATTACAACGGTTTGAAACGACCAAAGGCCGGGGGCTTTACGCCCCCAGCCTTGGCTGCATCGCCTCGAATCGATGACGATGCAAGAACTGATTACTTCAGCTCGACGGTCGCGCCGGCGGCTTCCAGTTCCTTCTTGAACTTGTCGGCGTCTTCCTTCGAAGCGCCTTCCTTCACGACGCCGCCGGCTTCAGCCAGGTCCTTCGCTTCCTTCAGGCCCAGGCCGGTGATGGCGCGGACAGCCTTAATCACTTCGACCTTCTTCGCGCCGGCATCCTTCAGGATGACGTTGAATTCGGTCTGCTCTTCAACAACAGCAGCCGGGCCAGCAGCAGCAACTGCAACCGGGGCAGCAGCCGACACGCCGAACTTCTCTTCGATGGCCTTGACCAGCTCCATCACTTCCATCAGGGACTTTTCGGCGATTGCGTCGACGATCTGATCGTTGGTAAGGGACATTTTGATTACCTTTTGAAAATATTCTGGATTGAGGTTCCGTGAGGAACCACGTGGACGTCGAACTTAGACGGCTTCAGCTTCAGCGGCCGGCGCTGCAGCTTCCGCTGCGCCACCTTCCTGCTTCTCACCGATAGCCTTGACGGCGCGGGCGAACATGGTGACCGGCTCGGTCAGGACGCGGGCCAACATGGCCAGTGCCTGATCACGGGTCGGCAACGATGCCAGCACGTCGACGTGGCTGGCCGGGAAGATTTCCCCACCGATTGCCACGACCTTCGCCTTCAGCTTGTCGTTACCCTTGGCGGCTTCCTTGATCAGGCGACCGGCTGCGCCGGGCTCCTCAAGCGAGAACGCATACAGCAGCGGACCAACCATCTGGTCTTTTGCGACTGCGAAATCGGTGCCTTCAACGGCGCGCGAGGCCAGCGTGTTCTTGACAACCTTCAAGAAAACACCGGTTTCACGAGCCTGCTTACGCATCGCGGTCATCTGAGCGACCGTGGTGCCAGCGTATTCGGCTGCGATCAAGGAGTGGGCCTTGGCGGCGACGTCTGCCAGCTCGGCGACTACTTCTTGCTTCTGGGACAGATTGAGAGCCATTGCACTCCTCCGTTTAAGCTGGGATTGGTGATTCGGGATCGGGGACTGGCAAGAGTGGCATTGCCACTGCTGCAGGCCTCCCTGGCCGAACCTCAACACCCTGCTTCAAACATATTCCGCTTACGGCTCCTAGCCGTGTGCGGTCCTGGGCGGCATCCGTCCTGGACGCCGGGAACATCGGGTGATGCTCCGGTGGTGGCCGTTCTAGAGCTGGAGTGCAAACCCGGGTGAACCCGGACGTACGTGAACCAGAAAAATCCAGAAGGGCGGCACCATCTACGCAGGGTGATTCGAGGACGAATCGATTAAGCGATCTCGCTGTGCCGGCGGCGACTCCTTGCCAAATCGAGCTTCCATGCCCGTCGCCGGTATGCGCTGACCGCGCCTGCGGTCTTTGACGGCTCCACGCAGGTCACCCTGCGCGACGCCTTCAAAATGACGGCCTCGGCACCAAAGGTACCGAGGCCGCTTGAAACAATTACTTCAGGGTCAGCGAGGACTGGTCAACAGTCACGCCCGGGCCCATCGTCGAGCTGACCGACACCTTCTGCAGGTACAGGCCCTTCGAGGTGGCCGGCTTGGCCTTGATCAGGTCAACCAGCAGTGCCTGCAGGTTCGACTGCAGCGCGCCGTTTTCGAAGCTGGCCTTGCCGATGGTGCAGTGGATGATGCCGGCCTTGTCGGTGCGGTAACGCACCTGACCCGACTTGGCATTCTTGACGGCTTCGCCCGGGTTGGCCGAAACGGTGCCGACCTTCGGGTTCGGCATCAAGCCACGCGGGCCCAGCAGGGTGCCCAGCTTACCGACAACGCGCATCGCGTCCGGGGTAGCAATGACGACGTCATAGTTCAGATCGCCGGCCTGCATCTTTTCAGCCAGGTCGTCCATGCCGACGGCTTCGGCGCCAGCAGCCAGGGCTTCGTCAGCCTTGGCACCGGCCGGAGCGAACACGGCAACGCGGACCGACTTGCCGGTACCGGCGGGCAGCACGGTGGAACCGCGAACCTGCTGGTCGGACTTCTTGGCATCCACGCCCAGACGCACGGCCACGTCGATCGACTCGACGAACTTGGCCTTGGTGGCGGTCTTCAGGATGTTGATTGCGTCCTCGAAGGCGTATGCCTTGCCCGGGACGATAGCGGCCTTGATGGCCTTCTCACGCTTGGTCTGTGCCATCAGATTAACCCTCTACCACCAGGCCCATGGAACGGGCAGAACCCGCGATCGTACGCACGGCGGCGTCAAGGCTGGCAGCCGTCAGATCCGGCTCCTTTGCCTTGCAGATTTCTTCCAGCTGCGCGCGAGTAACCTTGCCCACCTTGTCGGTGTTCGGCTTCTTCGAGCCCGAAGAAATGCCAGCGGCCTTCTTCAGCAGCGTGGTCGCCGGGGTGCTCTTGGTGATGAAGGTGAACGTACGGTCCGAATAGGCCGTGATGATCACCGGCACCGGCAGACCCGGTTCCAGCTTCTGCGTAGCGGCGTTGAACGCCTTGCAGAATTCCATGATGTTCAGGCCACGCTGACCCAGCGCAGGACCGACCGGCGGCGAGGGATTGGCCTGACCGGCCTTTACCTGCAGCTTGATATAACCGACAACTTTCTTTGCCATTAGAGTGCTCTCCGGGTGCTAGCGCCTTGCGACAACAGGCTCCCCATCGGACCGGGAATCACGCGTCCCGGCATCGCGTTGTGAAATCGCACCAAAGGCCACCTCTCGGCAGCCCTTGATTTGCTCCCTCTCTGGGGAGCCGAAAATTGTAGCAGCTTTTTGCGACACCACCTGAACAGGTGGCACGCAGGGATCAGATCGCCTTCTCGACCTGGCCGAACTCAAGCTCGACCGGGGTGGCGCGACCGAAGATCAGCACCGAGACGCGCAGGCGGCTCTTTTCGTAATTGACTTCTTCGACGACGCCGTTGAAATCGTTGAACGGGCCTTCGGTGACACGGACCATCTGGCCCGGCTCGAACAGCACCTTCGGACGCGGCTTCTCGACACCTTCCTGAACGCGATTCAGGATCGCAGCGGCTTCGCTGTCCTGGATCGGCAGAGGACGGTCGGCAGTGCCACCGATGAAACCCATGACCTTCGGGGTTTCCTTGACCAGGTGCCAGCTTTCGTTGTCGATACGCGGGATACCGGCTTCTTCGTGGGTCTCGATCTGTACCAGCACGTAACCCGGGAAGAACTTGCGCTCGGAGCGGCGCTTCTGGCCAGCGCGCATTTCCACCACTTCTTCCGTGGGGACCAGCACGTCACCGAAAAGCTCCTGCATCTCGTCACGCGCAATGCGATCACGCAACGCCTGCGCAACCGACTTCTCAAAACCTGAATAGGCGTGAACGACGTACCAACGCTTCACAGATATCTCCTTAACGACCCAGGAACCACTGGGTCAGCTTCTGGATCACGAAGTCAAAGCCACCCAACAACAGGCTCAACACGATCACCACCACAACCACCACCCACGTCATGCGGATAGCTTCCTGGCGGGTCGGCCACACAACCTTGCGCAGCTCGAAACGGGATTCAGAAAGGAATTCGATTGTCTGACGACCCTTCGTGGTCAGCATGAACACTGCACCACCAGCCACCAGACCCACAACCACCGCCAGCGCGCGCCACTGACCGGCCCATGCGCCCAACTGGGCAGCTCGTGGCTGATCGGCAAACCAGAACCAGACAAACAGACCCGCCAGCACCAACAGCGCAGCGCCGACGTACTTGACGATATCGCCACCAGAGGCAGCGGACTTGGAATGTTCGATCTTGCTGTTCATCCGACTCTTGTTGCAGGTGCGACCAAGGTCACTGGATAGAGAGTTGCAAGTGGCACGCCAGGAGGGACTCGAACCCCCAACCTGCGGTTTTGGAGACCGCTGCTCTGCCAATTGAGCTACTGGCGTATGACTTGACTGTTACACAACACCTTAGACGGCGAAGGCGGACCGAGTTACCCGGCCCGCCATCCGCGCAACCAACAGCAGTTACTGCTGGCCTACAGGCTATTACGCGATGATCTTGGCGACCACGCCGGCGCCGACGGTACGGCCACCTTCGCGGATTGCGAAGCGCAGGCCTTCGTCCATTGCCACCGGGTTGATCAGGGTGACAACCATCTTCACGTTGTCGCCCGGCATCACCATCTCGACACCTTCCGGCAGCTCAACCGCACCGGTGATGTCGGTGGTACGGAAGTAGAACTGCGGACGGTAGCCCTTGAAGAACGGGGTGTGACGGCCGCCCTCATCCTTCGACAGCACGTACACCTCAGCTTCGAACTGGGTGTGCGGCTTGATCGAGCCCGGCTTGGCCAGAACCTGGCCACGCTCAACGTCGTCACGCTTGGTGCCGCGCAGCAGCAGACCGGCGTTGTCGCCTGCCTGCCCCTGGTCGAGCAGCTTGCGGAACATTTCCACACCGGTGACGGTGGTCTTCTGGACCGGACGGATACCGACGATTTCGATTTCTTCGCCGACCTTGATCACGCCGCGCTCGATACGACCGGTCACCACGGTGCCGCGGCCCGAGATCGAGAACACGTCTTCCACCGGCATCAGGAACGGCTTGTCGACGTCGCGCTCCGGGGTCGGGATCCAGCTGTCCAGTGCATCGACCAGCTTCAGGATGGCCGGCACGCCGATGTCGCTCTGGTCGCCTTCCAGCGCCATACGAGCCGAACCGTGCACGATCGGGGTGTCGTCGCCCGGGAAGTCGTACTTGCTCAGCAGCTCGCGGACTTCCATTTCGACCAGTTCCAGCAGCTCGGCATCGTCAACCATGTCGGCCTTGTTCAGGAACACGACGATGTACGGCACGCCGACCTGACGCGACAGCAGGATGTGCTCGCGGGTCTGCGGCATCGGGCCGTCAGCAGCCGAGCAGACCAGGATCGCGCCGTCCATCTGGGCAGCACCGGTGATCATGTTCTTGACGTAGTCAGCATGGCCCGGGCAATCCACGTGGGCGTAGTGACGGGTCGCGGATTCGTACTCAACGTGCGCGGTCGAGATCGTGATGCCACGTGCCTTTTCTTCCGGCGCGGCGTCGATCGAGGAGTAATCCTTGAACTCGCCACCGAAGCGCTCAGCACCGATCTTGGTCAGTGCGGCGGTCAGCGTGGTCTTGCCATGATCGACGTGGCCGATGGTGCCGACGTTGACGTGCGGCTTGGTACGCTCGAACTTACCCTTTGACATGGCTGCTTCTTCTCGGTAACGAATTGGTTGTGCACTATCGGCAAGATGGTGCTCACGAAAGGAATCGAACCTTCGACCTCCTCCTTACCAAGGAGGTGCTCTACCGACTGAGCTACGTGAGCGAGTTGTCTATTATGCCGTGTTTTTTCATTTCGTTCAATGGAGCGGGAGACGGGAATCGAACCCGCACCATTAGCTTGGAAGGCTAAGGTTCTACCGTTGAACTACTCCCGCACCGGGAAAACACGTCACAACATAAAACTGGTGGAGGGAGGTGGATTCGAACCACCGAAGGCGTAAGCCAGCAGATTTACAGTCTGCCCCCGTTGGCCGCTTGGGTATCCCTCCATTCCACTCCCTTGTCGAGGACCGCGGCCTTGCCGGTCAGGGGTGGGTGAGCTCGCTATTTTGGTGATCAGCGCCGATGCTGTCAACAGAAATCTTCACATTCGGTGAAATTTCTTTTTCTGCACCGGCGGTGCCGATCACTCGCCGGGCATCTTAATCTTTTCGTCGGCAAAAATCGCCACATGCGGCACGCCATCGGCACCAATCCAACCGCGATACATGCCTTCGGTATTGAACGGCATTGCAGCCTTGCCATCAGCGGACAGAACGATGCCGCCACCATCACCACCGAGCTCGGGAATGCGCTTGACGATGACTTCATCGCCAGCCTGCACCGGTGTTTCCTTCAAGTACTTCATGCGTGCACAGATCTCATGCGCCACCGACAGGCGGATGTAGTACTCGCCCCAGCCCGTGCCCGAAACCGCGCACTGATCATTGGCATAGGTACCGGCACCGATGATCGGCGAATCACCAACACGCCCATAGCGCTTGTTGGTCATGCCACCCGTGGAGGTTCCCGCGGCGAGCTTGCCCTGGTTGTCCAGCGCAACCGCACCAACGGTGCCGAAATGCTTGGCGGTTTCCAGGTCGACATGAGCCTGCCCTGCCGCTTCTTCCTTCAATGCACGCTGCAGCTGCTCCCAGCGCTTCTCGGTGCGGAAGTAGGACGGATCCACCAGCTCGATCTTCTGCTCGGCGGCAAACATCTCCGCGCCCTGCCCCACCATCATCACGTGCGGCGAATGCTCCATCACCGCGCGCGACAGCAGGATCGGGTTCTTGACGGTATGCACGCCTGCGACGGCACCGGCGCGCAGCGTGGCGCCATCCATCAACGAGGCATCCAACTCATTCTTGCCGTCATGGGTGAACACCGCGCCACGGCCTGCGTTGAAGGTCGGATCGTTTTCCAGCACGGTGATCGCGGCAGTCACCGCATCCAGCGCAGGTTTGCCGGCGGCCAGGGCCTGATGCCCTTGGCGCAGCGCTTCGGTCAGCGCAGCGCGCGCCGCACGCTCTTCGGCGGCACTGAAATCCTTGCGCTCCACACCCGCGCCACCATGGATGACCAGCAAGGGAGAGACCTCCGCTGCAGCTGCAGCCCCCGAGGACAGCGACGCCAGGCCCAGCAGTACCGCAGAAGTCAGCTTCATCTTTCTTTGCTCCCGAATGGAAGCCCGATTCTAGGCAGGTGCCAGCCAGTCTGAACAGTCACCGCAGCATCGGCTGCGGCTTTTCCGACACACACCAGGTATTGGCAGCCGGCCCGACCGGGTTGCTGCGCCACCTGCGCGCATCAAAAAAGGGGCCGAAGCCCCTCTTCCTTACTGATCAGCAGCACTCAGTTGGGGTGGAGCTGCAACTCACCGTCCACGACACTGGCCACCGCGGTGAATGCCGCGTTGTCGACCTTGAACCCATCCAGGTGCAGGCGACTGCCTGCACCTACGCCGGTCACCGGAATCGAGCTGAATTCCAATGGTTCGCCATTGCTCAGGCGGTCGGCCGTGCGGCGCGGCATCACCAGCCACGCATAGCCGTCAATCAGCGAATACACCCGGCCGCGCCCATCAGCCTCGACGCACAGCGCGGTGTCCTCATCCACGCCGATGCCGACGATGTCGTCCTGGCCCTTGTCCTGCGCGGCACGGGCGACGAAGACAATCAGTCGACCGAGGCGGTCGCGCTTGGCGAAATGGGTGTCGGTCACAACGTTCGACAGGTAGGGCATGGTCAGGAAATCCTTGTCCATGGTCACCTCGCTGCCCATCGGATCGCTCAGGGCGGCCGGCGAGTTGACGCTGCCGCCGTCCAATGCGCCGTAGGCATAGCCGCCAAGGATGGCCAGGCCGGCACTGGTGCCGCCAATCGGCTTGCCAGCGCGGACATGCTCGTTGAGCAGCGTATTGAGCTGGGTGCCCTTCCAGAAGCGGATATAGCGCGACTGGTCGCCGCCAGCGATGAAAATGGCATCGGCGCCACGCACTACCCGCAGCACGGCCGGATCGTCGGCTGCCTTGCGGCTGTCGAACACCAGCGTCTGCACCGCAGTGACGCCGCCGATGTCGTAGTACAACTCCTTCTGCATGTTGTCGTCGCCGGAGGCGCGCAGGATCACCACGCGGCCGTGCCCTGCCCGCTCCACCCACCAGTGGAAGGCTTCCGGCACCCAGTCGCCGCCGCCCATCAACATCATGGCCGCCTCGGTCTTGCCCGGGCGTGGCGCATCCAGGTCGCCCACTTCGTAGTAGCGGTAGCCAGCAGCGCTGATGCCGCGCGAATCCTCGGCGTGGACCACGCCCGCCGCAGCAATCGCTGCGAAAGCCAGGACCACTCGCCCCAGCCAGGAACTCTTACGTTTCATAGCGCCCTCTACCCGATGTATGTAACCGCTTACAGCTGTAATGCCAGACTTTCTGGCAGTGGTCAAGCGTGTAAAAAAGGTGTTAGATGCGGTGACCCCATTCACATTACAGACAGGGTTGGCCGGCATTTCCCGACATGCCGACAGGACAAATTCGGACACTTTTCATCAGAGAGCTGATTCATGCGTAAGCACGCAATGGTGTGTTCAATCCAACTGGCCCTGCTGTCGATGGCCGCCCCCGCCCTGGCGCAGACCGCCACCCAGGGCCAACCGCAACAACTCGATACGGTGCAGGTCACCGGCTCGCGCATCCCGCGCGCCCAGGTGGAAGGCCCGGCGCCGGTCACCGTGGTGACGGCCGAAGAGATCAAGGCCGCTGGCTTCACCAGCGTGCCGGACGTACTCCGCGCGATGACCCAGAACGGCGGCGAGACGCAGAGCCAGCAGTCTTCGAGCGGCGCGGACTTCTCGCCGGGCGCACAGCAGGTTGACCTGCGCGGGCTAGGCCCCAACCACACCCTGGTCCTGGTCAACGGTCGCCGCATCGCCGACTTCCCGATGCCGTTCAAGGGCCGCAGCAACTTCACGGACATCTCCAATATTCCTTTGGGCATGATTGAACGCATCGAAGTACTGACAGGCAGCGCTTCGGCTATTTACGGCTCGGACGCGATCTCCGGCGTGGTCAACTTCATCCTCAAGAAGCATGCCGATGGCACCACCGTCGATGCACGCATGGGCATCACCAGCGAAGGCGGTGGTGAGTCGTTCGACATCAGCTTGGTGAGCGGTTTCGAAAAAGGGCGCTTCAGCGGTATCTACAGCCTGGAAATGCAATCGCAAACGCCGCTGTGGGCCTATGAACGCGACATCCAGGATTCCACCAAGGATGGCCCGACGGCCGCCTCACGGGCACCGCGTCGAGGCTTCCTGCGCACCGACTGGTACGACGACTACATCGATCCGGGCCAGGCAACCTGTGACGCACTGGCCAGCCAGAACGGTGGTACCACCTACTATGGCTACCGCCCCAATTACGGCAACTACTGCGGCAGCGACGAGGCCATCGGCTACGGCACCATCATCAGCAAGCGCCGCGGTGTAAACGGCTATGCGTCGATGAGCTATGCCTTTGACAACGGTAGCGAATGGTTTGCCGATGTGCAGATGGGTTACCACGACGTCTCGATGTTCCGGGACGTCACCTCGTGGAGCCACATGGCCGCCGACGGCAACGAGGAAGGTTATTTCTACAACCAGGCCACTGATCAGGTGGAATTCTGGCAGCGTCAGTTCACCCCGGAAGAAATGGGCGGACTGAGACGCAATATGATTGAAACCACGCAGAAGACCTTTGGCGTGACCACCGGTTTCAAGGGCACCTGGGCAGACAGCTGGGATTACGAAGCAGCACTGAGCTACTCGCAGTACCGCGCAAAGATAAGCTGGCCACAGATCGTCGCCGCCAAGGCAAATGCACTGTTCCTCGGCCCGCAGCTGGGTGAGGATGACGATGGCTTCCCGATCTACAACGCCGATCCGGAGCGCCTGTATCGCCCGCTCAGCCGCAGCGAGTACGACTCCATTGCCGCACGTTCGGTGTACAAGCCCAAATCCGAGACCGGCACCCTCTCGCTGACGGTCAGCAAGGGCGAGCTGTTCAGCCTGCCCGGTGGTGACGCTGGTTTTGCCGGCACGGTCGAGTTGGGGCGCCAGTCCTACTCGCTGAACCCCGATCCGCTGGCCACCCAATACTACTACTACAGCTGGAAAGATTCGGACGGCAAGGGCAGCCGCAATCGCTGGGCAGGTGCCGCGGAACTGCGCATGCCACTGCACGAGAGCCTGAACTGGAGCGTGGCCGGTCGCTATGACCAGTACCGTTATTCCGGCAACAGCATCGGCAAGGCCACCTGGAGCACGGGCCTTGAGTGGCGCCCGATCGACTCGCTGCTCGTCCGCGGCTCCTACGGCACCGCTTTCCGCGCCCCTGATCTGCACTACGTGTATTCCGGCATCGGCAATGACGAGACCAGCGGCGTCGACTGGTACAACTATGCTCTGGAAAACGGCGACGATCCGGAAGACTACAGCGAGGGCCTGATCCGCACCCGCGAAGGCAATCGCAACCTCGACCCGGAAACCAGCACATCGTGGACCGCCGGTTTTGTCTGGTCACCCATCAGTGGCCTGGATATCTCTGCCGACTGGTTCAACATCGACATGCGCGATCAGGTCCAGGACATGAGCGTGGACCAGATCCTCCGCGACGAGGCGGCATGCCGGCTCGGTGACAAGGACATGAGTTCACCCACCTGCGTGGATGCCGTCTCCCGCGTTACCCGCAACTCCAACGGCTCTCTCTACGGCATCTACGTCAATCCAATCAACGTCGCCAAGGAATCCACCGAGGGCGTCGACGTCGGCGTGCGCTATCGCCTGCAGACCGGCATAGGCCAGTTCACCTTCAGCGGCGCACACACCTGGGTGAAGAAGCACGACTTCCAGCAGTATGCTGGCGATGAGATCAAGGATCAGTTCGCGGTCAACAGCGGCTTCGACATCCCCCGCACCAAGACCAGTGCCAGCGTCAGCTGGGAGAAAGATGCCTGGGCTGCCACGGTTTACGGCCAGCGCCTGGGCAAGCTGCCCAACAGCTGGTCCTATGACCAGGTGTGGGAAGACGGCGATCCGGGTCCATACATCCGCGCCACCTATCGTTACAACGCATCGCTGCAGTACCGTTTCGACGACCACTCGCGTCTGACCCTGTCGGTGGTGAACCTGTTCAACAAGATGCCGCCCAAGGATCCGACCTACTCGTCGTATCCGTATTACGACATCTCCTGGTTCGATAGCGTTGGCCGGCAGATCAACCTGCAGTACACGCACAAGTTCGGTGGTGCCGCGCTGTAAGTCACGCACTGCTGCTCCGTTTCGCAACAAGGCCCGCCATTGGCGGGCCTTGTTGTTTGTGTAGGTTCTGGTGCTACCGCTGACCGGCATTCCGGAGGCTACACAATGGGCTCTTCTCCACAGCCACTGTGTGCAATGGATGGAGAAGACTGTGGACAACTGCGTGCAGGCCTTGCGCTGCAATGCTTTCAGAATGGCGGTGAATTTTTGGCCAATGCACTGCAACGAAGGCCTGCGGCTTCTTTGTAGGAGCGGCGTAAGCCGCGAAGCACATGCACCATCAGGTTGCGTAGATGCCCTGAGCTTCAGCCATGCCAGCTTCGCGGCTTACGCCGCTCCTACAAAAGCAGCTGCCACGCCGCTCTTGTGGGAGAGACGTCAGTCGCGAAGCAGATGCATCGGCAGGTTGCGTAGATGCCCAGAGCTTCAGCTATGCCAGCTTCGCGGCTTACGCCGCTCCTACAAAAGCAGCTGCCACGCCCGTCTTGTGGGAGCGGCGTCAGCCGCGAAGCTCGTACATCATCAGGTTGCGTAGTTGCTCGATGCTTCAGCCATACCAGCCTCGCGGCTTATGCCGCCCCCACAAGCAAGCGCCGGGCATTGGTGTTTCTCCACAACCGCTGTGTGCAATGAATGGAGAAGGCTGTGGACAACCCTGCGCAGGCCTTGCGCCGCAACGGTTTCGAAAACGTGGCGAATTATTGACCACATACCAAACCCTACATACAACAAGGCCCCGCAATGCGGGGCCTTGTGGCTGCAGCAACGTCGCCGGAATCAGACGTTGAAGCGGAAATGCAGCACGTCGCCTTCCTTGACGATATAGTCCTTGCCTTCCAGGCGCAGACGACCGGCTTCCTTGGCGCCCTGCTCACCCTTGAGGTTGATGAAGTCCTCGTAGCTGATGGTTTCGGCACGGATGAAGCCACGCTCGAAGTCGGTATGGATCACGCCTGCCGCCTGCGGCGCGGTGGAACCGGCGCGCAGCTGCCATGCGCGGACTTCCTTCACACCTGCGGTGAAGTAGGTCTGCAGGCCGAGCAGCTTGTAGCCGGCACGGATCACGCGGTTCAAGCCCGGCTCTTCCAGACCCAGGTCCTTGAGGAACTCGTCGCGGTCGGCGTCGTCCAGCTGCGCCATTTCTTCTTCGATGGCCGCACACACCGGCACCACTTCGGCACCTTCGGCCGCGGCACGGGCACGCACCACATCCAGCAGCGGATTGTTCTCGAAGCCGTCTTCAGCGACGTTGGCGATGTACATCAGCGGCTTCAGCGTGATCAGGAACATGTCACGGATCAGCGCCTTCTCATCGGCATCCAGGCCGGCGGCACGCGCCGACTTGCCCTGATCCAGCGCCGAAGCCAGCTTCTCGAGCACCGGCTTGCGGGCCAGCGCTTCCTTGTCGTTGGCCTTGGCCGCGCGGGTAGCGCGATCCAGTGCCTTCAACACGGATTCCAGGTCGGCCAGCGCCAGCTCGGTATCGATGGTTTCGATGTCGGCGATCGGGTCGACCTTGTTGGCCACGTGGATGACGTTGCCGTCTTCGAAGCAGCGCACGACGTGGGCGATGGCGTCGGTCTCGCGGATGTGGGCCAGGAACTTGTTGCCCAGGCCTTCACCCTTGGACGCACCGGCGACCAGGCCGGCGATGTCGACGAACTCCATCGTGGTCGGGATCACCCGCTCCGGCTTGACGATGGCTGCCAGCGCATCAAGGCGCGGATCCGGCACCGGCACCACGCCGGTGTTCGGCTCGATCGTGCAGAACGGGAAGTTGGCCGCAGCGATACCCGCCTTGGTCAGCGCATTGAACAGGGTCGACTTGCCGACATTGGGCAGACCGACGATGCCGCATTTGATACCCATGCTTGAACTCCCGTGAATGGAAAATCGGGAATGAGGAACCGGAAAGGCTTGCTGCCATTCCATTCCGCATTCCCCATTTCCTGCTCACTTGGTGGTGTGCAGACGCTTCATTGCTTCGCTGTAGTCGCCGGCTACCGCCAACGGCATCACGTCGATGGCCGCATCGATGGCCTGTGCCATCAGCACGGTGTCGTCCGGCGACGGACGGCCCAGTACCCAACCCACCACGCGATCCTTGTGACCGGGATGGCCGATGCCAAGACGCAGACGGTGGAACTTGCCATGACCGAGCAGGCGGATGGTGTCACGCAGGCCGTTCTGGCCGCCATGACCGCCGTCAAACTTGAGCCGGGCCACGCCGGGCGGCATGTCCAGTTCGTCGTGGGCAAGCAGGGTTTCTTCCGGCTCGATCTTCCAGAACCGCTGTGCGGCGGTGACCGATTTGCCAGAGAGGTTCATGTAGGTCGCCGGCTTCAACAGCCATACCGGCTGCCCGGCAATCTCGACCTTGGCGACTTCGCCAAACAATTTGCTTTCCAGCGCCCAGCGCGCGCCCTGCCGCTCTGCCAGGGCCTCAACGAAATGAAACCCGGCATTATGCCGGGTCCGGGCGTGTTCGGGTCCGGGGTTGCCCAGACCAACGATCAATCGCAAGCCAGTCATCTGTCAGATACACCTGCTGCGCCCACTCCGAAGAGCGGGCGCAACATAGCCGATTACTCGGCTGCTGCTTCTTCTGCAGCGGCGGTCTTGGCGATGACAACGGCGTCGTCATGGCCCTTGCCCAGCTTCAGAGCCGGAATTTCCACGCCAGCCGGCAGCTTCAGGCCCGACAGGTAGATGATGTCGCCAGCCTTCAGCTCGCCCAGGTCGACTTCGATCGACTCCGGCAGGTCCTTCGGCAAGCAAGCGATCGACACTTCCTTCAGTTCGTGGGTGACCAGCACGTCGGCAGCCTTGCCAGCCGGCGAGGTGTCTTCGTTGATGAAGGTCAGCGGCACCGAAGCGTGCAGCACTTCATTTTCGTTCACGCGCTGGAAATCCAGGTGCATGACCAGCTGCTTGTACGGGTGACGCTGCATGTCACGCAGCAGCACCTTGTGGATGGTGCCGTCGAGGTTCAGGTCGATGATCGACGAGTAGAACCAATCGTTGAACTGGGCCAGCCAGATTTCGTTGTGGTTGAACTGGACCTTCACCGGCTCCTTGTCACCACCGTAAACGATACCCGGGACCACGCCTTCGTGACGCAGGCGGCGGCTCGCACCCTGACCTTGCACGTCACGACGGGCGACTTTGATTTCGTGGGAATTTGCCATTGTTGACTACTCTAGGTTGTTGCATCGCCTCGCGGCGTTGCGTAAAGACTCTTCCGCGACCAGAAGAGCCCGTGATGATCCCCGGCAAGCCGGGGACCGGATGCATCAATCCACGTACATCGAGCTGACCGACTCACCGAAGGCGATGCGGCGCATCGTCTCGGCCAGCATTTCGGCCACGCTGATCTGGCGGATCTTGGGACAGACGCGGGCCACTTCGGAAAGCGGAATCGTGTCGGTCACCACCAGCTCATCGAGCTGGGAGTTGTTCAGATTGTCCACCGCCGGGCCCGAGAGCACGGCGTGGGTGCAGTACGCGGCAACCTTGAGTGCACCGCGCGCCTTGAGGGCGGCAGCAGCAGCACACAGGGTGCCGGCGGTGTCGACGATGTCGTCGACCATCACGCAGGTCTTGCCCTCGACGTCACCAATGATGTTCATCACGGTGGCGACGTTGGCACGCGGACGGCGCTTGTCGATGATGGCCAGGTCGGCATCATCCAGGCGCTTTGCCACGGCGCGGGCGCGTACCACGCCGCCTACGTCCGGGCTGACCACGATCAGGTTGTCGGTGCCGTAGACACGCCAGATGTCGGCCAGCAGCAGCGGCGACGCATAGACGTTATCGACCGGCATGTCGAAGAAACCCTGGATCTGATCGGCGTGCAGGTCGACCGTGAGGATCTGGTCGGTATGCACGGCCGAGAACATCTTTGCAGCAACCTTCGCGGTGATCGGCACGCGCGAGGAGCGCATGCGGCGATCCTGGCGGGCGTAACCGAAGTACGGCACCACCGCGGTGACGGATGCGGCGCTCGCGCGCTTGAGCGCGTCGATGATCACCAGCAGTTCCATCAGGTTCTCGGCGCTGGGAGCACCGGTCGGCTGAACGACGAAAACGTCCTGCTTGCGCACGTTTTCCTGGATCTCGACCTGCACTTCACCGTCGGAGAACTTGGAAACCAGCGCCTTGCCCGGCCTTACCCCGAGTTCCTTGCAGATGCTCTGTGCAAGAGGTTTGTTGGCATTGCCGGAAAAGACCAGCAGGTTCGGGGAATCTTGCATGACAGCTCTCTCGGGCGGGGGCGAGTAGCAAATGGAAACGTGAGTACTGCAGTGATGGCGCAGGTGTGACTGGCGCACATCCATTGCGCTTACAGCGTTGGGAGTGAGTGGCAGGGGCGGTAGGATTCGAACCTACGAATGCCAGGATCAAAACCTGGTGCCTTGGGCCTCTTGGCGACGCCCCTGCATCAAACAATTCCCGTCGTATCCAGCGCATCCAGCAGTGGCGAGCGATCAACGCCCGCAGCTACCCATGCTCGCAGTTGCGGCGGCAACTCCGCCAAAGCCTGCTCTGCAGCAGCGCGTGTGGCGAACTCGACGAAACAACCGCTTCCCGACCCCGTGAGTCGTGCCCGACCAATACCTGACAAGGCCTGGAACGTCGCCTCGATGGCAGGTTCCTGGCGCCGTAGTACCGGCTCGAACGCATTTCCGAGGACGGTCCCGGAAGCGAAGTCCGCTATTTTCACGGGCTTGGCATCCCGCGTCAAATGCTGCGAACGGAAAAGTTCAGCCGTGGGCACATGAACGCCCGGATCCACCAGCAAATACCATGCTTCCGGCAACTCCATCGGCGTCAGCAATTCGCCCACGCCTTCGGCCCAGGCGCTGCGCCCGCGCACGAATACCGGGACATCGGCGCCCAGACGCACACCAAGCGCCGCCAACGCATCCTCATCCAGGCCGGTGCCCCACAGGGCGTTCAGCGCCACCAGCACGGTGGCCGCATCGGAGGAGCCGCCACCAAAGCCGCCACCGGCAGGAATCCGCTTTTGGACCCGGATATCGACACCTTGATCGCAATTGGCCGCATTTTTCAGCGCGATAGCCGCACGAACCACCAGGTCATCGGCCTCGGCAACGCCAGCCACGGACGGGCCGTCGCGACGCACCTGGCCGTCTTCACGCAGGCGCAGGCCAATACGATCACCCCAATCCAGCAACCGGAATACGGTCTGCAGCACGTGGTAACCATCAGCGCGACGGCCGGTGATATGCAGGAACAGATTCAGCTTGGCCGGGGCCGGCCAGTACGACCAGCCCGCAGCATCGTTAACCGCGCTCATGCTGCGTCCGTACCCCATTCATCAACAATCAGACGAACCTTGGCATCGCCATTGACCGCCTCAATCCGGCGCGGCAACGACGGACGCCCCGCCTCGGCCGGATACCAATCCAGGTAATCCACCTGCCAGCCCTGCTGGCGCAGCACCCGTGGCCGGCCTTCGGCGTCAAAGCCAAGGTGCTCCGGGCGTACGCCTGCACTTGGCAGACCACGCACCCACTCGGCCAGCTGGGCGACCGGAATCTCCCAACCTGTGGCCTGCAACAGCAGCTCGCCGGCGTCATCGGCCGTGCGCGTGCCGCCTTCCAGCCCTTCCAGGCGTACCACCTGCCCAGGCGCACCACCGCTGAGCTGCCAGCTCTGGCGGGTAACCGGCGCGGCCAAGCTGACCTGATAGGCCGCCCCCTGTTGCAACCAGTCAATCCGGCCATTGCCGCCGTTACGCCCCTTGCTGATCGCCACCCGGCCCTGGAAAGACCAGTTCGGCTGCGCCTGCAAGGCAGCTTGCCGTTGCTGCTCCGCCGCCTGCGCCTGCGCCGACACCTGCGCAACTTCAGCCGCGAC
This sequence comes from Stenotrophomonas sp. 610A2, assembly GCF_030549615.1. Classification (NCBI taxonomy): domain Bacteria; kingdom Pseudomonadati; phylum Pseudomonadota; class Gammaproteobacteria; order Lysobacterales; family Lysobacteraceae; genus Stenotrophomonas; species Stenotrophomonas pigmentata. The sequence continues at coordinate 1,159,036 of NZ_CP130832.1, read as the reverse complement.
CGGTGCCGCCTGGCGCTTGGGCACCGAACCACAGGCCGCCAGCGTTCCTACCATCAGAAGCGCCAACGGCGCCCGCCACATCATTACGTTCATGCACCCAACTTTTCGATCGCACGCTGCAGCGCGCGGTTATCCGGATCCAGCTTGCGGGCCTCATCGAAGAAGCGCTTGGCTTCGTCCTTCTGCCCCAGCACCCACAGCACCTCGCCAACGTGTGCGGCGATTTCCGGGTCCTTGTTCAAGGTCCAGGCGCGGCGCAGATGCACCAGCGCCTCGTCGTTACGGCCCAGCCGATACAGCACCCAACCATAGCTGTCGACGATGGCCGCATTGTCCGGCTCGGCGACGCGCGCACGGTCAATCAACTCCAATGCTTCCTGATAACGCTGGGTGCGGTCGGCCAGGGTATAGCCCAGCGCGTTCAACGCAGCCACGTTCTCGGGCTCGGCAACCAGCACCTTGCGCAGATCGGCCTCCGCGCGCGGCACATTGTCGTTGCGCTCCCAGGCCAGCGCGCGGGCGTAGAGCAAGGCACTGTCGTCAGGGAATGCAGCCAGGCCGCGAGCCAATACATCCAATTCGGCCTGGGTCTGACCGTCGCGCAGCTGCAGCTCGGATTCGAGCAGATAGGCATCGCGGCGCACGTCGTCATCCAACGAGGTATCGGCCTGCACCGCCTGCACGTCCTTGGACGCCCGCGCCTTGTCGCCCATCAAGTACAGCGCATTGACCGCGCGCAGCTGCGCCTCACCGCGGTGTTCGCCACCGGGCACGCCGTGGTACCAGTCCACGGCCTCCTGGTAGCGTTTCAGGTATTCGGCGATCTTGCCCAGCAGCAGGCGCTGGTCCGGATCGGGCTTGCTGGCCTTGGCCGCGATGTCCTGGTACAGCGCCAGCAACCCGGCATCGTCCTTCTGCTTGGCCAGCAATGAGGCACGCATGCCCCAGCTCTGCAGGTTCTGCTCACCGACGGACAGCACATGCTCGGCAGCAGCGGTTTCGCCCAGCGTGTCATAGGCGATGGCCAGCGCGCCGCGCAGCTCGTCGTCCTTTTCTGCCTTGGGCTCGATGCCCTTGAGCAGGGTCAGCGCCTCGTCCTTCTTGCCGGCCTGGTTGAGCTGGGAAGCATGCAGCAGCGCCACCCGAGGCTCATCCGGGAAGCGCCGGACCACCTCGCCCACCATCCGCCGTGACAGCTCTGGCCGTTCCATGCGCAGGGCCAGCCGGCCAAATTCCTGCCAGGCCTCCAGATCGTTGGGAATCGCATTGGCATCCACCAGCATGCCCAGCACCTGCGCCGGCACCGCCGGGTCTCGCCCACCGGTGGCCAGGGCCAGCAGCGCATAGCGCCAGGCGCGCGGTTCAGGTGAGCGCAGCACCGCCAGCAATTCCTTGCGGGCCAGCTTGGTGTCGCCATTGCGCATGGCCAGCGCACCGCGGGTACCGCGCACCGCTACCGAACCGGGGTCGCGCTGTGCCCACAGGGCCAGCGCCTGCTCGGCGCGGTCGGCGTCATCGGCCAGCATGGCGATGCGGGTGGCACGCTCGGCCAGGCCTACGTCGCCCTTGGCCTCCTGGGCCGCCTGCAGGTACCAGCGGGCGGCATCGGGCAGCTTGCCAGCCTGCAGCGAGAACTCGCCGGCCAGCACCGGGGTCAGCGGCAGGCCTTCGGCGGCCAATGGCGCCTGAACCGGCGCAGCCGGGGCCGCCAGCACCGGAAAAACCGGCAGGGAAAGCAACAGAACGGTGCATATGCGATTGAATACGGGCATCTGACGCAACCGGGCCGTAAAATGGCGGCCTTCAACAGCCAGCAGCTTATCGCAAGCAACTGAACAGATGACCCTGTGGGTGCTCGGACTGAATCACCAGACTGCGCCGGTAGAACTGCGCGAACGGGCTGCCTTTGGCGGAGACGCCTTGCCGCGCGCGATGGATTCACTGCGGCAGACCCCGCAGCTGGCCGAGGCGGTCCTGCTCTCCACCTGCAACCGCACCGAGCTGTACGCCGTTGCCGAGGACAGCAAGGCCTTGAGCCACTGGCTGGAACACCATGCCGGCAGCCTGCAAGGCTATCTGTACCAGCACAGCGACGGTGAAGCCGTACGCCACCTGTTCCGGGTCGCCACCGGGCTGGATTCAATGGTGCTGGGCGAGCCGCAGATCCTGGGGCAGGTCAAGGACGCCTGGGCGCTGGCCCACGACAGCGGCGCAATTGGGCAACAATTGGATCGGTTGTTCCAGCAGACCTTCTCCGTGGCCAAGCGTGCCCGCACCGACACCCGCGTCGGCGCCAATCCAATCTCGGTGGCCTCCACCGCGGTGCGGCTGGCGCAGGACTCGTTCGCGCGCATGGATGAATCCACCGTGCTGCTGGTGGGCGCCGGCGAAACCATGGAGCTGGTCGCCAAGCACCTGAGCGACGCCAAGGTGAAGCGACTGCTGATCGCCAATCGTACCGTCGCCAATGCGCAGGACCTGGCCAGCCGTCACGGCGGCGTGGCGCTGCCACTGGCCGAACTGGAGCGTCACCTGGGCGAAGCCGACGTGGTGTTCTCAGCCACCGCCGCGCGCGAACCGGTGATCCTGCACCGCCAGGTCGCCAACGCACTGCGCCTGCGCCGGCACAAGCCGATGCTGCTGTTCGACCTGGCCGTGCCGCGCGATATCGAAGCCGAGGTTGGCAAACTGGCCGATGCCTATCTGTACACCGTGGATGACCTGGAGCGGGCGGTGGAAGAAAACCGCCGTGGCCGCCGCGAGGCCGCCGCCGAAGCCGAATCCATCATCGACCTGCAGGTCACCCGTTACCTGGACAACCTGCGCGCCACCCGCCTGCAGGCACCGATCCGGCAGCTGCGTGCGTTTGGCGAGGCAACCCGCGCCGAGCTGCTGGCCAAGGCCCGGCAGCAGCTGGCGCATGGCAAACTGCCCGACGAAGTACTGGAGCAGCTGGCGCACGGCCTGACCAACCGCCTGCTGCACCCACCCACTGCCGCCCTGCGCCAAGCCGCGCAAGATGGCGACACCGACCTCACCCGCGCCGCCGAGCGCCTGTTCCCGGCAACGCCCGGGTATCACCACCCTGTTGCGAGGAATGATGACGCCGACCCTGCGCCGTAAGCTGCTGGCACTGGCCGAGCGCCGAGAAGAACTGGAACGCCTGCTTTCCGACCCCGACGTGGTCGCCGACAACGAGCGCTTCCGCAATTTTTCCCGTGAGTTCTCGCAACTGGAACCCATCGCCACCGCGCTGGCCAACGAGGCCCGCGCACTCGAGGACCTGGCCTCGGCCGAAGCCATGCGCGCCGATCCTGAACTGCGCGAGCTGGCCGAGGAAGAAATCAGCGCCGCCCAGGCCCGCTTGCAGGCGCTGGACGAAGAACTGGCGCTGCTGCTGGTGCCACGTGACCCGCGCGACGAAGGCAACCTGTTCCTGGAAGTGCGCGCCGGCACCGGCGGCGACGAGGCGGCGATCTTCGCCGGCGATCTGTTCCGCATGTACGCCCGCTATGCCGAGCGCCAGGGCTGGAAGGTGGAAATCGAATCCGACAGCCCCGGCGAACACGGCGGCTACAAGGAAATCGTGGCACGCGTGGTTGGCCGCGGTGCCTATTCCAGGCTGAAGTTCGAATCCGGCACCCACCGTGTGCAGCGCGTGCCGGCCACCGAATCGCAGGGCCGCATCCACACTTCGGCAGCGACGGTGGCGATCATTCCCGAAGCGGATGATGTCGAAGACGTGGTGATCAATCCGGCAGACCTGAAGGTGGACACGTTCCGCTCCTCCGGCGCCGGTGGCCAGCATGTCAACAAGACCGAGTCGGCGATCCGCATCACCCACATTCCCAGCGGCGTGGTGGTGGAATGCCAGACCGAGCGCAGCCAGCACGCCAACCGCGACAAGGCGATGAAACGCCTGAAAGCGCAGTTGCTGGATGCCGAACGCAGCAAGCAGGCCGCAGCGCAGGCCGAGTCGCGCCGCCTGCAGGTAGGCAGTGGCGACCGCAGCCAGCGCATCCGAACCTACAGCTTCCCGCAGGGCCGCATCACCGACCACCGCGTCGAAGGCCTGACCCTGTACGACCTGCCCAACATCATCGAAGGCGGCCTGGACGACCTGATCGCACGCCTGCAGCACGAGCACCAGGTGGATGAGCTGGCGCGTTTGGCGGAAGGGACGTAATACGCCCTCTCCCTTATGCAGCACAGGCTTTGCTCCCTCCCTTATGCGAAGCATAGGGGAGGGCTGGGGAGGGGTAGCTTTGGCTTTGGCTTTGGCTTTGGCTTTGGCTGCTGCCTCTGGATTTGGCCTTGGTCGCCAGCCCAGAGCAAAATCAACAGCTCCCCCTCCCCAACCCTCCCCTGCGCTGCGCGCAAGGGAGGGGGCAAAGCAAGCACTATGACCAACGCCCTCAACGAACGCGACCAGCTCCGCCATGCCGTCAGCCGCCAACCCGGTGACTTCATCGCCTGGGTGATGCTGGCCGACGCGGAACTTGGCGCAGGCGATATACGTGCAGGCGAAGCGGCGGCATCAAGGGCGCTGCAACTTCGCCCTGAGCACCCCGAGGCGCTCGCCCGCCTCGGCCGCGCCCGCTGGATGCAGGGCAAACACGACGACGCAGCGGCACTGCTGCAGCGCGCCTGCCAGCTCGCCCCGCAGCACCCGGGCATGGCCTTGTGGCTGGGTCACGTATTGGAAGATGCCAACCAACCCGAAGCTGCCGCCGAAGCCTATCGACGCGCGCATGCCTTGGCACCGGATGAGGCCTATATGGCCGCGCAGCGCCTGAACTGGCAGCGCCGGCTCTGCGACTGGCGCGATCTGGATGCGCTTTCACAGCAGGTGCGCCGTGCCGTCGCGCAGGGCAATCCTGCCGTCGAGCCCTTCGCCTTTCTCAGCGAAGACGCCAGCACCGCAGAACAACTGGCCTGCGCACGGCAACGCGCCAGCGTGCTGGCCGATGCGATTCCTCGTCTGCCAGCAGCACAGGTGCGTACACAGGGCGCGCTGCGCGTGGGCTTCCTTTCCAATGGCTTCGGTGCGCATCCGACCGGCCTGCTGACAGTGGCGCTGTTCGAGCAGCTGCGCGCACATCCACAACTGCAGGTACACCTGTTTGCACTCAACCGCGATGACGGCAGCGGCATTCGCCAGCGCCTGCGTGCCGCTGCAGATCAGCTGCATGAAGTCAGCGGCCAGCCACATGCAGCTATCGCACAACACATCCGCAACGCCGGCATCGACCTCTTGTTCGATCTGCGTGGCTGGGGCGGCGGCGGCACGCCAGAAGTCCTGGCCATGCGCCCTGCCCCGCTGCAACTGAACTGGCTGGCCTATCCTGGAACATCCGGCGCGCCGTGGATCGACTACATCGTGGCCGATGACTTCGTGCTGCCGCAGGATGCGGAATCAGGCTTCAGCGAAAAGGTGCTGCGCCTGCCGCGCGCCTTCCAGCCCTCGGACAATACCCGCCAGATCCAGGCCCCACCCTCGCGCAGCGACTGCGGGCTACCCGAAACCGGCGTGGTATTCTGCTGCTTCAACAACAGCTACAAGCTCAATCCGCGCAGCGTGGAGCGTCTGCTGCAGGTGTTGCTTGGCGTACCCGGCAGCGTGCTGTGGTTGTTGTCCGGGCCGGGCAAGGCGGATCAGCGGCTGCAGGACGTTGCCCGTCTGCGCGGCCTGGACCCGGCGCGACTGGTATTCATGCGCAAGCTGCCGCATCCGCAGTACCTCGCGCGTTACCAGCATGCCGATCTATTCCTGGATACACATCCGTATAACGCGCACACCACGGCATCCGACGCCTTGTGGGCCGGCTGCCCCGTATTGACCGCGCCCGGCACCAGCTTTGCCGCACGGGTGGCGGGCAGCCTCAACCATCACCTCGGCATGGACGAAATGAATGTCGCCGATGACCAGGCGTACGTCGCGTCCGCAATTGCGCTGGGCAACGACGCAGCCGCCCTGCAGGCCACCCGCCAGCGGCTGGCCGAGGGCCGCGAGCGCAGCAGCCTGTTCGACATGGCCGGCTTTGCCAGCGACCTGGCCCAGCTCCTGCAACAGCTGGCCGGCAGGCACGGCTGGCGCGGCGCAGACATTGGCTGACATGCGATTGGGTTAGGCTCGGCATTCCACAAGGAGTGATCATGGGCAAGCTCAAGCGCAAACAGTACGAAGCGTTGCTGGAACCGATGCAGCTGGAACTGGCCAACATGGCGCGCTGGGCCCAGCACTGCGGGCAACGCGTGCTGGTGTTGTTCGAGGGCCGCGACACGGCCGGCAAGGGCGGCGTGATCCAGGACATCGCCAAGCACGTCAATCCGCGCCAGTGCCGGGTGGTGGCCTTGCCCAAGCCCAGCGAACGCGAAGACAGCCAGTGGTATTTCCAGCGCCATATCGCGCACCTGCCGGCCGCCGGCGAGATCGTGCTGATGGACCGCAGCTGGTACAACCGTGCTGGCGTGGAAAAGGTGATGGACTACTGCACCGATGCGCAGTACAAAAACTTCCTCAAGCAGGCTCCCGCGTTCGAGAAACTATTGGTCGACGATGGCATCCTGCTGTTCAAGTACTGGCTGTGCGTCGACCAGGAGCAGCAGGAAAAGCGCTTTGCCGAGCGCCGTGACGATCCACTCAAGGGCTGGAAGCTGTCACCGATCGATCTGAAATCGCGGCAGGAATACAACGCCTATACGCAGGCCCGCGAAGCCATGCTGGAAGCAACGCACACCACGCATGCACCGTGGACGCTGGTGGATTTCAACGACCAGAAGCACGGCCGCCTGACCCTGATCCGCGACCTGCTGGATCGCCTACCGGATACCCACATCGACGAACCGGTGGTCGAACTGCCACCGCTGCCAGGCAAGCCGAAGAAAGAAAAGTACGGTGTGGTGAAGCCCATCCCAGCGTTTGCAGTGGACGAAGAAGCAGCCAAACCATAGCGCACGCCCGTCCCACTGTAGTGCCGAGCCATGCTCGGCAGGGGCATTACCGATCACGCTGCAGAAACGACGTAAATCGCGACGCTGGCATTGCGTGGAGAGCTGAAAAGCTCCCCCTCCCCAACCCTCCCCTTCGCTACGCGAAAGGGAGGGAGTGCATGCCTCGCAGCACCGTAGTGCCGAGCCATGCTCGGCAGGGGCATAACCGATCACGCTGCAGAAACGACGTAAATCGCGATGCTGACATTGCGTGGAGAGCTGAAAAGCTACCCCTCCCAAACCCTCCCCTTCGCTGCGCGAAAGGGAGGGAGCAGGAGCGGCGCCGCGACCATCTGGCAGATTGCCGAGAACCGCCCCCTCCCTTTCGCGCAGCGAAGGGAAGGGTTGGGGAGAGCGCTCTTGGCTTCAAAGCTTTTCGCTTCAGCCTCGAAATTTCGATCCCGCGCTCCTCAAACCGCCTTGCCCCCAGCCGCCACAATCGCCTGCTCGATCTCCTGCGCATTTACCGGCCCCAGGAACTGCCTGGCGACCTTGCCATCGGGCGCGATCAGGTAAGTCATCGGCAAGCCACGCGGCGTGGCGAAATCCTTGGGCGGACTGAAGGTATCGATGATGGCGATCGGATAGGCCACAGGATGCTCCTTCAGGAACGCCTGCATCTCATCCAATTCGATGTCTTCATAAGCCAGCCCTACCACTTCCACATTGCTGCGCATCGCATGCAGCGCCGACAACTCCGGCATTTCCTGCAGGCAGGGCGCACACCAGGTGGCCCAGAAATTCACCACTACCCACTGCCCACGGTGACTGGCCAGATCATAGGTCTTGCCGTCGACGGTCGGCACCTGCAGCTGCGGTACCTCGACGGTCTGCTGGACCACGCCGGGCTGCGTCGCTTCTGCGGCAGCCGGTGCTGCGTCTGGCGCGGGTGCCGGTGCCGGTGCTGCGACCGGTGCCTGCCCAGGCTTGCACGCAGCCAAGCTCAGCGCCAGCAGCGCGACGGGAACAAACTTCTTGATCATCGACTCTCTCCGCGCTCTACATAGATGTCATCCACACGGCGCTTGAGCAATTCGCGCAACGGCAGACGTAGTTGATCCAGGGCATCGCAGGCCGCTTGCCCGAGGCTGTCCTCGCGCATCGGCAGGTATTCCTCTGCAGCCGGAATACGCAGCTGCGCGCTTTCATACAGTTCATGCAGGCTGATGCTGTCCAGGTCGCGGGCCAACAGCCATTCATCGCGCTCGTCACGGCGCAGCACACCAATAACTTCCATCTGTTCCAGCAACTGCTGCAGCAGTGAATCGGTGAGCATGGGCTCCAGCAGCAACAGCTGGTCTTCATCCAAGCCCCGCCCTTGCTGCCGCGCCTCGCGGAAGCGCCCCAACAGACGCAGCAAGCCATAAAGCTCGCAGCCCTGTGGCAACCGCATTGCCGCTGGTTGATAGCGGAAGGCGGCGATCGAAGAGGCCAGCGACGCGCCCAGCAATACCGACACCCAGCTCAGGTAGATCCACAGCAACAGGATCGGTACGAAGGCCACCGTGCCGTAAAGCTTCTGGTAAGACTGGAAGCTGCCCAGATACAGGCCCATGCCCCACTTCACCAGCTCCAGCATCAACACCGCCAGCAGCGCACCGGGAATGGCGTGCCGCCACTTCACCGTGTGGTGCGGCACCACCCGGTAGATCAGCACCACGCAGACGAATTCGATCAGCACCGGCGCCAGGCGCAGGCCAAGATCGGCCAGCCAGCGGCCCTCGGTGGTGCCGAACAAGGGCAGCGACAGCACTTTGGCCGAGATCGCCAACGAGGCGGCGGCCAGCAAGGCACCCAGGGTCAACACCGTCCAATAGACCAGGAAGCGGGTCAGCTGCGGCCGCGCCGAGGCCACCCGCCAGATCCGGTTGAAGGTCTGTTCGACGCTGTTGAGGGTGATCAGCAGCGACACCACCAGGGCCAGGAAGCCGGCGGCGGTGAGCTGCCCGGCGCTGGCCGAGAACTGCTTCAGGTAACCCTCGGCTGCACGCGCCGCCGAAGGTACGAAGTTGGAGAACACATAGTCGCTGAGCGCCTCGCTCCAGCGATCGAACATCGGGAACGCCGACAGCACACCGAACACCACGATGGCCAACGGCACCAGCGCGAACACCGTGGTGTAGGCCAGCGAGCCAGCGGCCTGGAACAGGCGGTCATCGAGGAAGCGCTTCCACAGGAAACGGCCGAAGCTGACGTTGCGCGCCCGGTCTCGCAGGCGCTCCATCCATAGGTTGAGTGAATCCAGAGGTTCCATTCGGCAAGGGTACCCGATGCAAAGCGCGGGCCGCATCGTTGATACTGCCGGTTCCTACAAGAGTGAGTGAACGGTGCGATGGCGGAGATTCTGGTGCTTTACTACAGCCGCGGCGGTTCGGTGGCCCGGCTGGCGCGGCAGATCGCCCGCGGTATCGGCGAGGTGCCGGGCATGAGCGCCCGCCTGCGCACGGTGCCACCGGTCGCCGCCGTCACCCAGACCAGCGCCCCGCCTGTGCCAGATGACGGCGCGCCCTATGTGGAGATCGCCGATCTGGCCGAATGCGATGGCATCGTGCTGGGCAGCCCTACCCGTTTCGGCAACATGGCCGCGCCGGTAAAGCATTTCCTCGACGGACTGGGCGCGGAATGGGTCAACGGCACCCTGGCCGGCAAGCCGGCCGCGGTATTCACCTCCACCGCCTCGATGCACGGCGGCCAGGAGTCGACCCTGTTGTCGATGCACCTGCCGCTGCTGCACCACGGCTGCCTGATTGTTGGCATCCCCTTCACCGAGCCGGCGCTGAGCCACACCAGCAGCGGTGGCACGCCGTATGGCGCCAGCCATGTGGCCGGCAGCCAGGATGATCCGCAACCCACCGACGATGAGGCCGTGCTGGCACGGGCATTGGGCCGACGGGTGGCCGATATCGCCCGGCGCCTGACGCAATGAGCAGCCGCAGCCGCGACCTGATCCTGGCATTGGCGCTGGCGCTGTTGGCCGGGCTGTATGCGTGGTGGTTCCGCACCGACCGTCATCTGCTGGCGGTGGCCTTGGTGTTCGTGGCGCCGCCGGTACTGTTGCTGCTGGGTGTATTGGCACAGCGCGCGGTCGCGCGCTTCTGGGCAGGCGTTCTTGCGCTGTTCTGGTTCAGCCACGGCGTAATGAGCGCCTGGAGCCATCGCGATACCGCCCTCTATGCCTGGATCGAGATCGTCCTGGCGCTGCTGATCGTGGCCCTGGTCAGCATCCCCGGCATGCGCGCCCGTTTTGCCGCCAAGAAGGCCCGTTAGCCCCAGCCAGCCCGGCGGGGGCGTTGCCGGCAATCCCTCCCGGTAGAGCCGAGCCATGCTCGGCTTGGGCGTTACCGACAATCCAGTTTGTGGGAGCGGCGTCAGCCGCGAAGCTGGCATTCCTGAAACTGCGGGCAAGCTGGTGATCTGGCGGGCCGCCGGTTTCGCGGCTGACGCCGCTCCTACAAGGTGCCGATGATTCCCAGGGCAAGCCCCAGCCGGGCATGGCTCGGCTCTACCTGCGTGACCTGACGTGGCCCGGCGTCGCTTACGGCATTATCATTTGTGGCATCGCGGCCTGTGCCGCTGGCAGTCACCGCAAGGATTTACCGCAATGATGGAAGAACTCCTGATCGTCACCACCGGCGGCACGATCGACAAGATCTACTTCGACGACAAGTCCGATTACCAGATTGGTGATCCGCAGATCGGCATGATCCTGCGCGAGCTGGGCGTGACCTTCCGTTTCAACGTGATTCCGATCCTGCGCAAGGACTCGCTGCACATCAGCGACGACGACCGCGAACTGATCCGCGCCACCATCGCCGCGCAGCCGACCCGCCACGTGCTGGTCACCCACGGTACCGACTCGATGGTCGCCACTGGCAAGGTGCTGGCCACCATCCCCGGCAAGACCATCGTGATGACCGGTGCACTCAGCCCGGCGCGCTTCCGCGGCTCCGATGCCGAGTTCAACATCGGCTGCGCGATCGGTGCGGTGCAATCGCTGCCCGAAGGCGTCTACATCGCCATGAACGGCCGCATCTGGAATCCGGAGAAGGTCCGCAAGAACGTCGACGCCAATCGCTTCGAATCGCTGTAAGTGGCAAGGAGCACCCGCGCAACCGCCGCACTGGACAAGGCCGGCATCGCCCACGGCGTGCATGCCTATGACTACTCGGCAGATGTCGACAGCAAAGGGCTGGCGGCAGCGCAGGCGCTGGGCATCGCGCCCGCGCAGATGTTCAAGACGCTGATGGCGTGGGTGGACAAGCAAGCGCTGATCGCAGTCATTCCCTCCGATCAGCGCCTGTCCCTGAAGAAGCTTGCCGCCCATTGCGGCGGCAAGCACGCGCAGATGATGGAAGTACCCGAGGCCGAGAAGCGCAGCGGCTACAAGGTTGGTGGTATCAGTCCTTTCGCACAGCAGCGACCGGCCAAGGTGGTATTCGCCGCCAGCGCTTCGCAGCACGACACGCTGTACATCAACGCCGGCCAACGCGGCCTGCTGCTGGATATCGCTCCCGCTGATGCGATGCAGGTCCTGCACGCCAGTTGCGCCGATATCTGCGAAGACTGAGTGCCCTCACCGGCATGAGTCCGACGATGTCGGACTCATCCACGGTGGCAAGCGTTGCCTTGGGCTAGAACGTGATCGACCAGCCATTGAGACGCCCGGTATCGCCAGTAGCCTTGTCGTTGACCCTTAGCTTCCAGATGCCATTCAAGGCCTCGCTGGACAGATCAACCTCGAAGGTCTGTTTGATGTCATCGGCACTACCACCTTCGTAGTTGCTCAGCAGATAGGCACGGCCACCGGGCGCGAGCAACTCCACCTTCAGATCACCACGCCAGCTATGGCTGATATCCACTATCACCGGAGTCGCTGCTGGCGCATTGGCAGTGCGCCCGGTTACGCTGATCGTGCTCTCCACCGTGGTGTTGTCGAGGATGTCCAGCCCCTCGCTGCTGCGATAGGTCTGCGCCGGCACCAGACCCCAGCTGGCCCTCAGGCTAACGCCCGAGTAAGCCGTGTAACCGGTCAACATGACATGGTAGGTGCCTGCAACAGGTGTAGGGATGCTGCAGCTTTCTCCATTTCCGCCGCGGAATGGGCGGCAATCATAACGGGAGGCGGTTGGGCGACTTGCCGCACGCACATACAGATCCGCATCACCGCTGCCGCCGGCAATGCTGATCAACAGGTTCGACGCCGCTGCCGGCAGCTGCACCTGGTAATAGCGATTGCTGCCCTTGCTGGCAGCCAGATCGGTCAGCGGCACCCCGTTGAACAGCTCAACCACCGGCTCGGGCTCGGGATCCGGCGGCAATGTGCCGCCCATCGCCATTGCCACAGCTGCCTGCGCGTTGACGATACCGATGCCTATATCCCGATCTGGTGTCATTGGAAATGGCGTTGCCGTCGCCTTGATCAAGGCCTCGATCTGCGCGGGAGTTCGCGCTGGACTGGATACCTGTTGCACCAGCGCCACAACGCCAGCCACATGTGGCGTCGCCATCGAGGTTCCACCGTGGAAAGCGTAGCTCTCGCCCGCGGGCCGCTTACTGCCGGTATTTAGCGTGGAAAGTATGTTGCTACCCGGTGCCGCCACATCCACCAGCGGGCCGTAGTTCGACTGCTGGGTACTGCTCCAGATCGAACGTTTGCCGGCACTGTCGCTGGCACCAACGGCAATGACGTTGTCGCAATTGGCCGGGGAGGCATTGGTCACATTGACGTTGCTGTTGCCAGCCGCGATCACCAGCGTAGTGCCCCTGCCTACCGCGCGATTGATCGCGTCCTGCATTGTGCTGCCGCAGGCACCATCGCCGCCAAGGCTGAGGTTGATGACCTCGGCCGGGTTGCCATTCTGCGGCACGCCTGTCACGTCTCCGCCCGCCGCCCAGACGATGGCATCGGCGATATCCGAGGTGTAGCCGCCACAACGACCCAGCACGCGCACCGGCAGAATCCTCGCTCCTGGCGCAACGCCTGCAACCCCCTTGCCGTTGTTGGTCACCGCCGCCACCGTTCCTGCCACGTGCGTACCATGCCAACTGGAGTTCTGCGGGCCATGACTTCCACCGCATTGATTGGCTGTCACCCAATCGCCCGGATCACTGGCGTCGCCATCACGGCCATCCCCGTCATTGGCCATGGCAGTGTCGCTGATGAAGTCATAACCCGGCAGGACGTTTGCGCTCAGGTCGCTGTGGCGGGCGATACCGGTATCCAGCACTGCCACCACCACACCCTCCCCGGTCGCGTTGTCCCACGCCTGTCCAGCCTTGATGCCATAGGTGCCGGACAAGCCCCACTGCTCGCTGAAACGTGGGTCATCAGGTATGGCGTGAATGGTATGCCGCCGATCAATCTCGACGTACTCGACATCGCGATCTGCCGCCAAACGGTGCATCAGCGCTGCGGCCTCGATGCGATCCAGCGGAGTGTCCACCTGCAACAGATCCGCACCTACCGCCAACCGGCGCAAGTGCTGCAGGGCGCTCGCCTTGCCGGCGCGTACCGGCAACCCACGTGACGCTGCAGCCAGTGTCTTCCCACCTACGATTCCAGCCTCTGCGGTGGCGCTTCCTTCGCGGAATTTGACGATGAAGCGTTGATGCACTGGCTCGGCCTCCAGACCCGCAAGCCGCACTTCACCGGCCAGCGCGGGCATGCACAGCAACGAAGACAGCGAAGCGGTTCCAACAGCCAGCAACCCATGGCAAAGCCTATGGCGCGATATGGACGACATCTTTGAATCCTTCTGCATGGAGAGATGCCGCTGATGCGGCGCCCGTTCTGCCAGGCATCCCAGTGCGGTGCAGTCACCACCGGGGCAGAACCACCCGGATCAGCCTGTTGCCGATCCGTTTGCCGACAGTAGGCATTGCGCCAGAGCGCTCCCATCGGAGTACTACTGAAAGCGCTGTCCCGGACGCAGTCTTGAACTGCCACTGCATCGGTAGGGAAAGAGCACGCCGCATAGCGCATCAGCGTCTGCGCCAACGCCGGCTTCCAACGCCCTTTGCACAATTAGGATCGAACGATCCATCCACGGCAAACATGCCGGCCAGCACCGCGTGTCAAAAGCCATCAGCAGCCAAACAAAAGCCCCGGCGAGAACGCCGGGGCCTGATCACATCACAACAACATCATGGTGCCTTCAATCAACCACCAGATGCACCTGCAACCTGATCAACTCAGAACCTGATCGACCAGCTGTTGATACGACCGGTATCACCGCTGGCCTTGTCGTTGACACGCAGCTTCCAGCTGCCATTGAGTGCTTCGCTGGACAGGTTCACGTTGAAGGTCTGCTTGATGTCATCCGCGCTGCCACCGGCATAGTTGCTCAGCACATACACGCTGCCGTCCGGCGCCACCAGATCCACCTTCAGATCCCCTTTCCAGGTGTGGCTGATGTCCACCGTCACCGGCGTCGATGCCGGTGCATTACCGCTGCGCCCCGAGACGGCGATAGCGCTTTCCACGGTGGCGTTGTCGACGATGTTGACCGCAGTTGCGTTGCTGTAGGTCTGCACGCCACCGCTGCCGCCACCGGTACTCCAGCTGGCCTGCAGGCTTACACCCGAGAATGCCGAGTAGGCGGACAGCATCACGTGATACGTACCCGCTACCGGAGTTGCGAAAGTGCAGCTCTCCGCATTGCCGGTCTTGTACGGGCGGCAATCGTAGGTGGCGGTGGTCGGCTGGCTGCCGGCACGCACATACATGTCGGCATCACCGCTGCCGCCGGAGCTGGCGATCACCAGGTTGCTCGCACCTGCAGGCACCACCACAGTGAAGAACTGGGTGCTGCTGGCCGCACCGGAGAGCCCGGTAATCGGCACGCCGTTGTTCAACACCGTGCCACCCGGGTTCGGATTGCCACCGCCGTTGGCTGCATCCACCACTGCCTTGGCATTGAGGATGCCGGGGCCGATGCTCTGCGACGGCGTGGACGGGAACGGGGTGACATTGGCCTTGATCAGCGCTTCCACCTGCGCCGGCGTCTTCGGCGTGGTTGAAACCGCCTGCAGCAATGCGACAACACCAGCCACATGCGGGGTCGCCATCGAAGTGCCGTTGTAGGACGCATAGCTTTCCGCGCCCGGCGTGGTGGTACCGCTATTGAGCGTGGACAGGATGTTGGAACCCGGCGCGGCGATGTCGATCAACGCACCGTAATTGGAGAAGCTCGAGCGTGCGCCGGTGCTGGTCGTCGATGCCACTGCGATCACGTTGTTGCAGTTGGCCGGCGAGGCGTTGGAGACATTGGTGTTGTCGTTGCCTGCTGCAATCACCAAGGTGGTGCCGCGGCTGACCGCGCCATTGATCGCCGCCTGCGTGGTGCTGCCGCAGGCACCGGAGCCACCCAAGCTGAGATTGATCACCTCGGCCGGATTGGCATTGGCAGGCACGCCGGACACCGTGCCACCGGAGGCCCAGATGATGGCGTCGGCGATATCCGAGTCGTAGCCACCGCAGGTGCCGAGCACACGCACCGGCACGATCTTGGCGCCATACGCCACGCCGGCAACGCCCTTGGCATTGTTGGTGACAGCGGCAATCGTGCCGGCCACGTGCGTGCCATGCCAGCTGGAACTCTGCGCGGCATGGGTGCCGCCACACTGGTTGGCGCTTACCCAATCACCCGGATCGCTGGGATCGTTGTCACGGCCGTTGCCATCGTTGGACACCGTGGTGTCGTTGATGAAGTCGTAGCCCGGCAGCAGATTGGCGGCCAGGTCGCTGTGGGCGGTGATGCCGGTATCCAGCACCGCAACCACCGAGCCAGCGCCATTGGTGACATCCCAGGCCTGGTTGGCCTTGATGCCGTAAGTACCCGAATAGCCCCACTGCTCGCCATAGCGGGTGTCGTTCGGGGTCAGGCGGATGGTGTTGAGACGATCGACTTCGACGTACTCGACGTTCGGATCGGCAGCCAGCTTGCGCATCAGGGTTTCGGCGTCGGCGCGATCCAGCTTGGTATCGGCGCGGACCACGTCCGAACCTACCGCCAGGCGCCGCAGATGCTGCACGCCGATGCTTTTACCAGCGCGCGCCGGCAGTGCGCGGGCGGCGGACACCAGGCTTTTCTGCAGGGCGGCATCGCCTGCAGCCTGACGGCTGTCCTGACGGTATTTGACGATGAAGCGCTGATGCGTCGGCGCGGAATCCAGGCCGGCCAGATGCACATCACCGGCCCAGGCCGGCGCACACAGAAGCAGGGACGACAACGAAGCAGTGCCAACAACCACCAACCCACGAACGAGCGTACGGCGCGATTTGGATGACATTGATGAGCCCTTCCACAGTGAGAGGAAACCGCTTGCGCGGCATGCGTCCTACCCGGGGCCCTGCCAGATTCGAAGAGGTTGCTGCTGCCCGGGTAGAACTACCCGAACCAGTCCCCTGTTACCGATCCGTGGGCGGACAGTAAATGGCGACTGAATCAATGACAAGAGCGTTACAACAGAAACTGTTGCTCCGTCACGTTTACGTAAGTGAGTGATTCGTAAAGATTATTTACTTATTCCTTGATACAGCTGGGCTGCGCGGGTGGGTGTACGGACAAAGAAAAACCCGCTGCGGACAGGCCGCAGCGGGTTCTCTACCTGCCCGAACAGGTCGCTCAGGCGTCCAGGCGCACCAACCAACCGTGACGGTCCGGCTGACGGCCGTACTGGATATCGGTCAGTTCCTTGCGCAGCGACATGGTCACTTCGCCGGCCGGCGCATTGAGGTCGCCGACCGAGAAGTCCTCGCCCTTGAGCTGGCCGATCGGGGTGATCACCGCAGCGGTACCGCAGGCAAACACCTCGGTGATTTCGCCCGAGCTGACGCCCTGCTTCCACTCGTCGATGGTGACCTGGCGCTCTTCCACGTTCATGCCGCGGTCGCGGGCCAGCTGCAGCAGCGATTCGCGGGTGATGCCTTCCAGGATGCTGCCCGACAGTGCCGGGGTGACCAGCTTGTTTTCCTTGCCGTAGACCAGGAACACGTTCATGCCGCCCAGTTCTTCCAGGTACTTGCCCTCGACCGGGTCGAGGAACAGCACCTGCGAGCAACCCTGCGCCTGCGCCTGCTGCTGCGGCAGCAGCGAAGCGGCGTAGTTGCCACCGCACTTGGCCGCACCGGTGCCACCCTTGGCAGCGCGCGCGTAATCGGTGGACAACCAGATAGCGACCGGTGCAACGCCCTTGGCGAAGTACGGGCCGGCCGGGCTGGCGATCACGTAATACGTCGCCTTGTGCGCACCGCGCACGCCGAGGAAGGCTTCGTCGCCGATCATGAACGGGCGGAAGTACAGGCTGGCTTCATCGGCATCGGACACCCAGTCCTTGTCCAGCGCGACCAGCTGCTTGAGCGATTCGACAAAGATGTCAGCCGGCAGCTCCGGCAGCACCAGACGGCGCGCGGAGCGCTGCAGGCGTGCGGCATTGGCTTGCGGACGGAAGGTCCACACCGAACCGTCCGCGTGACGGTAGGCCTTGATGCCTTCGAAGATTTCCTGGCCGTAATGCAGCACGGCAGCGGCCGGGTCCAGCGAAATCGGGCCGTACGGCGTTACCGCCGCGTTGTGCCAGCCGGTGTCCTTGTCCCAGCGTACGGCCACCATGTGGTCGGTGAAGTGCAGACCAAAGCCCGGCTTTTCCAGGATTTTGGCGCGCTCCTCGGCGCTACGCGGATGGTCCGAACGGGTGACATCGAAGCTCAACGAAGACTGGGACACCGGATAATTCCTTCCAGATTGCGGGATGGGACAGCCCCGGCGCCACAGCGGCGACGGGGGTGCAGCACAAACCGTCACCGGCAGCCGCCGGCGCGGCCTTACAGCATGCCAGTTTCCAGGCGCGCCGCCTCGGACATCATGTGGCGGCCCCACGGCGGGTCGAACACCAGGTCGACGTCGGCCTGGGCCACCGTCGGAATCATCTCCAGCTTGCTGCGCACGTCGTCGACCAGGATCTCGCCCATGCCGCAGCCCGGTGCGGTCAAGGTCATCTTGACGTCGACCTCGCGCTGGCCGTCGTCCAGATGCTTGATATCCACTTCGTAGATAAGCCCCAGATCGACGATGTTGAACGGAATTTCCGGGTCGAAGCAGGTCCGCAGCTGTTGCCACACCAGCTTCTCGACCTCCTCGTCGCCAGCGTCATCGGGCAGTTCCAGCCCCGGCGGCGGCTCCTTGCCGATGGCGTCGCCGTCCTTGCCGGCGATACGGAAGAGATTGCCTTCGACAAACACCGTATAGCTGCCACCCAGTGCCTGGGTGATGTAGCCATAACTGCCGGCCGGCAAGGTCACGCTATCGCCCTGCGGCACCATCACGGCCGGGCAATCACGCTCAAAATGGACTGGTTCACTGCTACGCGAATACATGGAGATGGATATGGGGACGCGGTGGCTACCCGCAATGGCCCCATTTTATCCGACTGGGCGCACTCGCCGCTGAAACGCTATGCTGCGGAATCTGTTCGGGAATGCCCATGTCGCCTGTTTCCACCTCGGCCAGCCGTACCCGCCACTGGCTCTGGCCTGTTTTGTTGCTGCTCGGAAGCCTCACCCTCACTCTCGCCTGGATGCTGGCCGCCTTGGCCACCGGCACCCAGGCCGGCTGGATGGCGATATTGGCCGCGCTGGAAGCGGCATGGATGCTGCGCTTGGGGACCTTCCGCGCAGGCCCGGCACGCATCGCCGTTGCCGTCCTCGCCACCCTGCTGATCGCCGTGGCCGCCAACTGGCTCATCGCCGCGGCCTATGTGGGTAGCCCGATGGGGCTGACGCCATGGGAATCTGCACTGCGGATGGGCCCGCATTTCGCCTGGACGCTGCTGTCGCTGGCCAATGGCCTGGGCGAGCTGATCTGGCTGGGTATCGCACTGCTGGTAGCCTGGCGCGTGGCACGCTGAATCCCGGTTGATCACGGTCTCGGTAAGAGGCTGAATGGACAACTCACACAAAATGTCAGTTTTTGCACATTGCCACGGACCTGATCCGCACAATCGCTGCAGTTAAAAATTCGTAATTTCGTGACTCCCTCGCACCACTTTGCGGAGAGTCATACGTGAGTATTCAGCCACTGAGCCAAGCTGTTCGCCTCGCACTGTTACCAATTTCGACTGCCGCCCTTGCTCTGGGAGCAACGGGCAGCGTCCTCGCACAGGACACCGCACCCAAAGAAGAAGCTACCAACCTGGACCGCATTCAGGTCACCGGCTCGCGCATCAAGCGCGCCGACCTGGAGACCTCCAGCCCCGTCTTCACCATCGACCGGCAGAACATCGAGAGCTCAGGCGCTGCCACCGTCGGTGAATTCCTGCAGCGCACCCCGGCCATCGCTGGCGCGGCCACCAATCCACAGGTCAACAACGGCGGCGGCGCGGGCGCGGCCACGGTCGACCTGCGCGGCCTGGGCGTCAACCGGTCGCTGGTGCTGGTCGACGGCAAGCGCTGGATCGGCACCATCTCCAACGCCAATGGCGCGGTGGACGTGAACTCCATCCCGATGGGCCTCATCGAACGTGTCGAAGTACTGAAGGATGGCGCCTCGGCGATCTACGGTTCCGACGCCATCGGCGGCGTGGTCAATTTCATTCTGCGCAAGGACTTTGAAGGCGTGGAGGCGAGCGCTTTCTACGGCATATCCTCGCGCGGTGACGCCGATACCCAACGCTTCGATGCCACCTTCGGCCTGGCCGGAGAAAAAGGCCGCATGATGTTGGGTGCGAGCTATGACAAGGAAGACTCGGTCAGCGCCGCAGATCGCACCTACTCGAGCCAGCCCTACCAGCTATATGCCGGTGAAAAGGGTATCGGCGGCACCAGCCGTATCCTGACTGGCCGTTATGTGGTGCCGCGCGATGTCGCGATAGCCCGTGGCACTACGTTGGATGCGAACTGCGCCCAACCCAGCGGCACAAATCCCAACCCCAACGTCGTACTGACCCGCATCGACGGACGGGCTGGTACAGCAGGGTCGGACTTCCGCTGCTTCAATGGCAACACCGACACCTACAACTTCCAATCCGACGGCAACCTCAACCTGACACCGCAGGAGCGCACCTCGTTGTTCATGAGCGGCAATTACCAGCTCACCGACAACATCGAGGCCTTCGTGCTGGGCTCATGGTTGCGAACCGAGTCCTCGTTCTTCATCGCGCCGCTGCCCTTCGATGGCCGCGCCGATGTCGACAATGTGCCAATCAGCAAGGACAGCCTCTACAACCCGTTCGGCGTAGACATCACCGACGCGCGTCTGCGCCTGCGTGATTTCATCCCAACCCGCACGACTCGCTTCGAAACGGAGACCTACCAGATCACCGGCGGCCTGCGCGGCGTATTCGGCGACAGCACCTGGAGTTGGGATGCTTCTTATGGTTACGGCCGCACGCCGCAGTCATCGACCGTGCGAGGCTACCTGATCGGCCAGGGCCTCACCGATGCTTTGGGGCCGTCGATGATCGACCCGGTCACTGGCAACCCCATCTGCGTGCGCACCGCCGGCAATGCCGCAACCGCCATCAATGACTGTATCCCCGTCAATTTCATGGGCCCGGCTCCTGACCCCAGCACCGCAACCGGCCAGGCCCAGCTTGCAGCTCTGGAGCTGATCAATCCGACCATTCACAGCACCAGCGAGAACGACCTGAAGGTCTTCAATGCCAACGTCACCGGCGATCTGTTCAGCCTCCCGGCTGGTGCCGTCTCGCTCGCGGTTGGTGCCGAGCGCCGTATCGAGTCAGCGTCCTCCAGCAGCGACTTCCTGACCATCATCCCGCCAGGCAAGACGGTCTGCCGCATCACCCAGGAAGCCTGTACCGGTGGCGACATCAACGGCGAATTCGACGTAAATGAAATCTACGCAGAAGCGCTGATCCCGTTGCTTGCGGACGCCCCATTCGCCGAGAAACTCAACGTCTCACTCGGCACCCGCTATTCGGACTACTCCAACTTCGGCGGCACCACCAACTCCAAGATCGGCGTGGAATGGAAGCCCTTCGCCGACCTGCTGGTCCGTGCCACCTATGCCGACGTCTTCCGCGCCCCGACCATCGGCGATCTGTACTCGCCGACAGTCCCAAGTGCCAACACCTATTCAGACCCCTGCAATGGTTACGAGGGAGGCAACCCCGCCGCATGTGCCGGTGTGCCAACCGATGGTACGTTCCGCCAAAGCAACAACCAGGTCACTTCGTTCCAGGTCTCCGACCCCAACCTGCAGCCCGAAGAAGGCGACGTGCTGACGTATGGTTTCGTCTATAGCCCGAGCTGGCTGGAAGGATTCAGCGTCACCGCCGACTATTGGCGGGTGAAGCTGGATCAGTTCATCGTCAACCTGCCGGAGAACATGCTGCTCAACCAGTGCTTCAATTTCGGCCGGTTCTGCGACACGTTCATCCGCGATGCCAATGGCGACGTCGCACAGATGACCAACAAGATCGGCAACTTCGGCTCCATGAAGACGTCGGGCATGGACCTTGGCTTCCGCTATCAGCTGCCGGAAGGCGCATGGGGTAAGTTGGTCTGGAATCTGGACACCACCTACCTGGCAGAATACGAAGTACAGCTGGTTTCCGGCGACCCAACCAGTGATGTCGGCGCGTTCCCGGGCATTCCAGGCAGTGTCGGCCTTGCCGGCACCTTCGTTGACAACGCCTCGTCGGGCTTCGGCAACATGGCCCGCTGGCGCGCGCTGAACGACCTGACGTGGTCGCTTGGCAACCTCAGCGCCAGCCTGACCACCCGCTACGTGCACCATGTATATGAAGCACCTGACGTGGCCGATGTCACCGAGCCAGGCTATGTGGCCAGGCGCCGGGTGCCGTCCTTCACCCAGACCGATTTCCAGATCGGCTATCGCTTCGAGGACCTGAAGAACAGCTCCATCCAGATCGGCGTGCGCAATCTTACTGACCGCCAGCCGCCATTGATCTATTCTGGCTTCAACGCCTCGACGGACATGCGGACCTACGATGCAATCGGCCGTTTCTACTGGATGCGCTGGACTGCCCGTTTCTGAGTCCGGACCAGCAACACCGGCATCCGCTGCGGCTCCTGCCGCAGCGGATGTTCATGGCAGCGATCTGCGGCACTACATCCGCACCTACGAGCACAGCCTGCCTGCGGAGATGTGCGGCAAGCTGATCGAGTCCTTCAACGCGCTCTCCCGTTTCCAGCAACGCAACGGCCGTGGGGTACGTCCCGGTCTTGATGACAGCGCCTGGACCGAGCTGGACGTTAGCCGCCTGTCCGACGCGGGATTCCTCAGCTATTTCCGGCAACTGGTCAGCAACGCGCTGCGCCAGTACAACGCCGATGTCGGCCTGCCAATCGCGATACCTGACAGCCCCCTGCTCAGCCCGCTGATCCTCAAGCGCTACCGCGCCGGCAGCGAGGAAAAATTCCAGACCCACTTTGATTCGATCAACGAGGTCTGCGACCGCTACCTGGTTTTCCTCTGGTACCTCAATGACGTCGAAACCGGCGGGGAGACCTGGTTTCCCGGGTTGCAGACCGGTGTGGTTCCGCGCGCCGGTAGGCTGCTGATGTTCCCGCCGTACTGGCTGTATGCCCACCAAGGACGACCCGCACCCGAACAGGACAAGTACATCCTGTCCACCTACCTGAGATTTCCGCAGGCTCAGTCCAGCGTGTAGCCGTAGCGATGCACCCATGGCGCAAGCGCGGCAAGCACTTCATCACTGAAATGCGCGCGATAGGGGCGCCATCTGCCTACCGCGCCTGCATTGAGCGGTTGCACCACCTGTGAATAGCTGGGCGTGTTTATGCGTCGGCTGCGCGTGGCGGCAAGATTGTCGAAGGAGAACTGTTGTTGCTCCACGGGCAACGAAAGGAAGTCCATCAGCCTGCCCAGTTCGCCGCTGACATCACCAACCAGGTCTTCATAGCGCAGGGTGTGCACGCGAGCCGGGCTCAATGCGCGCTGCGCATGCCACCACTCCATTATCGCGACGTAGGTCCGCGCCGTTGACTCCAGGCTCGCGAATGCCAAGGCGCCGCCGTTGCTGCCAAAGGCCTGCATGTAACAGCTCAGCACGCAGTCGCATGGGTGGCGGATCAACAGAATCCAGTCAGCCTTTGGAAACAGGCGCGCCACATACGGCAAGCGCGTCAGGGTCAATGGATACTTGTCCACCAGCCGCCCCTGCGGCTGCAGATGATGCTGCACCTCGGCCCAGTAGCGCCGCCGCAGCGCGTCGATTGAATTTGAGGAAAGCGCATCCAGCCCCGTGTCCAGGTCATCGCCGGGCCAGCCTTCCGCAGCGCGCAACTGCTCGATCACCACTTCCAACGCAGGGCGTTCATCCAACACGTCCAACTGCGAATGCGCGTCCAGCATGCGCTCCAGCAAGGTCGTTCCCGAACGCGGGAAGCCCACCAGAAACACCGGGTCTTCCGGCAGCGCATCTGCGTGGCCTTGCTGCCAGGATGCCGGCGCTGATCGCTGCAACCGTTGCTGCAGCCAATCCAGCACGCCCGGCGCTTGCTCCCCGGAAGAACGCTGGCGGAACGCGGCTTCCGCCGCCGTGTGTGCTGCAGACAGCGCCTGCATTGTCAGCTCAACCTGCCCAAGCCGCTCGTGGTTACGCGCGAGTTCAAACCCCAGCTGAGCCTGCATCGCTGGCTCGAGCTTTCGCTGCAGGCCTGATGCGAGCAAGGTGATTGCCGCATCCCATTTCTGTTGCCGCCGCAGAATGCGGGCAGCAGCGAGCACATACATTCCGGAGTTCGCGGTTGTACTGATGGCTGAGACAGCCTTCAGTACATTGTCCGCCTCGTCCACACGATTCAGTCGCTCCAGCAGCAGCGAAAACTGCACGCGTGACTCCGTCGCATCTGGTGTTTCCAGCAGGATCTGCCGGTATACCTCCTGCGCAGTGAGGTCGTCGCCTGCCTGCGCCAGCAACCAGGCGAACGCCCGCCGCTGCGCAGGGTCGAGTGAGACCGCATTCACTTCGCGCAGGCACTGAGCCAGTTCTTCAAACCGCTCCATTTCCGCAAGGCTCTGCGCATAAGCCAAGCGCACGTCGGCAGCCTCGGGCTCCCTGGCCAACGCTGCCCGCAGCACTCGGTTTGCCTCGGCGAACCGCGCCAGCCCCAGCAAGGACAAACCATGACCCAGCAGCCACGCCACATCATCAGAGCCCAGTGCATGTGCACGCGCGAAGGCAGCTTCGGCAGCTACGTGGTCGCCAACCTCAAGGCAGACATTGCCCAGGTTCATCCAGGCACCAACCGAAGCTGGCTGCAGTTCGGCGGCTTGCACGAACAGCTCCCGCGCTTCGCTGAGCTGCCCCTGCGATGCCAAGGCCATCGCAAGCACCTGCATGGCCGGTGCGAGTTCAGGCGTGTGGGCAAGCAGCCGACGCATCCTCGCCTCCGCCAGCCGGTGCTCCCCCTGCTCAAGCTGCTCCAGCGCCAGTTCCAGTTCGTCCTGCATCGCCCCCCCGATAGTTACATCTGATTCAAATCGAAACGCCGTGAAATCTTAATTTTTGACAATCCAACTGCAAACCTCGGCAGATCGGCGGGGGGGGGGGACATCCCAACAGCATGGAACCGTTCGGAGACTTGGAAACACTCTCTACTCTCTCTGCACACGTCAGACCTTACTGAGCCCCAAATCAGCGGGCAAGCTGGTCGGCTCCGAACCTACCCGGCAAATGCCGGTTTTTTTTGCGAAAAACATCGATGCCGTCAATTCTGAAATTTCCGTTCTCGTTGCTTGAAGCCAAACGCTGTGCGATGTTTTTCCCGCAAATCAGGGTTACAGCGGGCCTGTTTGGCGTTTCAAACCTCCAAGTGTTTCGACCTGCTCGGGAAACGGAAGCGAAGTGAAGATCAAACACCACAGCCTTCATGGCCCCCAGGTTCTGGACCTGTCCAGGCAGCCCGAGGATAGTGTGCACTCGGTAGTCTGCCATGGCCGTGGTACCCGCTTGCTGGTCCCCACCGGCTGGATCAGCCTCACCCTGGTCCTGACCGGGATGCTTGAGATCAACAACGTCGATGCGCCCTGGCAGCTTTCCGCCCATCACATCCAACTGTGGCTCGAGGGTGATCTCCGCTACACCAGCCGCAGCTACGCGTGGTGGATATGCATAGCCGCGCCGGCAGCACTCTGGGAAAGCCTGCCAAGTCCGCCAACCATCGCCTGTCACCTTATTCCCCGCGAGATCCGCTGTGATCGTGAACTGGGCCGCGCGGTATTGCACATGGCACGACCACGCTGCTTCAACAACGATCGCGATACCACTGCGGTCAGCGACGGAATGGCGATAATGCGCGACATGTTGCTGGAACGGCAGCAGTCCTTGCAGGGGCAGCTCAGTCGTTGCAGCGGACGTACCGCGTTGCGGCGGCACCAGACAATGCTGCGGTTGCTGCGGGTACAGCACCTCATCCGCTGCAACATGGATGCAAGGCTCGACCTGAATCGGCTGGCAGCAATTGCCAACTACTCGCCGCCGCACCTGATCCGCGTCTACCGGGAGGTCTTCGACGAAACGCCATTCGAGTACGCCACCCGCATACGCCTGCGGCGTGCCTGGGACCTGGTATGCAACACCGATCTTTCCATCTGTGACATCTCCGATTCATTGGGCTTTGAAACCGAGAGCGCATTCTGCCGATCCTTCAAGCACACCTTCCGCTGCACCGCCAGCCAGGCACGTCGGCACAACGCTGCCTTCCCGAAGAATATCGACAGCCAGCAACAGCCCATGCTTGAACTGCGCGCGGGCTGACGCCGTAAACCAGTCCGCCATCGCATCCACAAGCAGCCCCGTTGCAGCCGTGCCCGTGGTGGATACCCATCCCATGCGCTTCAACCAGCTGTCGCATTCACCAACGTGATCCGCGCCGCGCCGACGCTCTTGTCGATTTGATCCAACACGTATTCCCGCATGTCGCAGCGAGGGCCCCCGGGTACAGCCTCGACAGCGCGCTGTGCGGAATCGCTTCCCAACCCGCGCGCCCATGACGTACCTCTTCGACGCGCGGCGGCGCTTGCAGTAAACCGCAGCAGGTTGCGCCAACTCCGCCTTCATACCCCCAATTCAGCAATTTCTGAGCTCGTCTGGACATGTTTTCCGCATGTACAGGTGAGGTAGTCGGCATCCCCCACGTCTGAACTGAGTAGAGCTTCACAAAAGCTCACGCGACGACCGAAAGAAAAGCCGGTTACAGCGCAGCTGGTCTCGCTTCATGACAGCGCGCCCGTCGTCCGTTCACGCAGACACTTTCGGGGGAAGACACAGTGGGCATCAGGCATCATTCGATTCAAGGTTCGCAATCATTGGACCTCTCCACCCAGCGACCAGACTGTATCCATGCCATCACCGGCCGTGGCAAAGGCGGGCGACTGAGCATCCCTGCCGGTTGGATCAGTATCACGTTGGTATTGGAGGGCACGCTGGAGCTCGGCAACGGTGACCTGCCATGGCGGCTTGGTACTCGCCAGCTGCAGCTCTGGGTGGATGGGAGCCTCCGTCACGGCAGTCGCGATCACGGTTGGTGGCTGTGCGTGGCCGCACCCGCCGGGCTCTGGCAGAAACCACCCAAGAGCACGGCATCCATCATCAACTGTCTGATCCCGCGCGAGCTGAGCTGCGACAGCAAACTCGCACGTGCGGTGGTGCATATGTGCCGCGCCCGCTGGTTCAGGCATAGCGTCGACTCAAGCGACGCTGCCTACCAGCTGGGCCTGCTGCGTGACGCGCTGATCGAACGCCAGCAACCCATGCACATGCAGCTGGAACGTTGCAGTGGCCGCACCGTACTGCGCCGCCATCAGACCTTGCTGCGGCTGCTGCGCGTGCAACACCTGATCCGCTGCACCATCGAGACACGCCTGGACCTGGTCAGCCTGGCAGCGGTGGCCAACTACTCGCCAACGCATCTGATCCGCATCTATCGCGATGTCTTTGGCGAAACGCCAAGCGAGTACGCGGCACGCCTGCGCAACAAGCGTGCGCTGGATCTGGTCTGCAACACCAATCTGTCGGTGTGCGAGATAGCCGAATCACTGGGTTTCGAAAGTGAAAGCGCGTTCTGCCGCGCGTTCAAGCATGCCTTCGGTTGCACCACCACCGCCGCACGTCGCGGCCAACAGGTACAGGACAGCGTGTTGGCCGCACCGAGACTCAAGGCTCCCAGCAACATCGCCGTTGAAACGCCAATGTTGGAGTGGGCGGTGGCCTCCTGACCACCGCCGCATTGCCTCAGTGCCCGCCGTCCAGCGCCTTGAGTTCGCTGACCAGGGCACTGGCCGCTTCGGCACCGTCGCCGTACAGCATGCGGGTGTTGTCGGCGTAGAACAGCGCATTCTCGATCCCGGCAAACCCAGTACCCTTGCCACGCTTGATGACGATGGTGTTCTTTGAATTGACCACGTCCAGGATCGGCATGCCGTAGATCGGGCTGGTCGGGTCGGTCTTGGCGACCGGGTTGACCACGTCGTTGGCGCCGATCACCAATGACACATCGGTATTGGCGAACTCCGGGTTGATGTCATCCATGTCGGCGATCAGGTCGTAAGGCACACCGGCTTCGGCCAGCAGCACGTTCATATGCCCGGGCATGCGCCCGGCCACCGGATGGATTGCGAATTTCACCTTGACTCCGCGTTCGATCAAGCGCTGTGCCAGCTCCCAGATCTTGTGCTGGGCCTGCGCTACCGCCATGCCGTAACCAGGCACGATCACCACGCGCTCGGCGAACGCCATCATCGCCGCGACATCGGCCGCCTCGATGGGCTCCTGCGTACCGCTGATTTCCGCGCCCTGCCCGCCGCCACCGAAGTTGGAGAACAGTACACCGCTGATCGGCCGGTTCATCGCCTTGGCCATCAAGCGGGTCAGCAGGATGCCAGCCGCACCGACCATCATGCCGGCGATGATCAAGGCCTCGTTGCCCAACACATAACCCTCAAACGCCACCGCAAGTCCGGTGAACGCGTTGTACAGCGAGATCACCACCGGCATGTCGGCGCCACCAATCGGCAGCGTCATCAGCACGCCCAGCGCCAAGGCCACCACGAAGAAGCTGATGATCGCCACTGGCTGCAGGCTGATCGCCGCCCACGCACCAAGCACCACCATCGCGACGGCGACCAGCAGGTTGAAAACCTGCTGGCCGGGGAAGGTGACACGCTTGTCCAGCCGCCCATCGAGCTTTGCCCAGGCAATGATCGAGCCCGACAGCGACACCGCACCGATAGCCGAGCCAATCACCGCCAAGGCCAGCACGGTGTTGGACGGCAGCCTTGCCGCCAGGTCGGCGATGGCCTGCGCGCTCCAGTGACTGGTATCGCGGTTGGCCAGGTCGGAGAAGCGCAGCAGTTCCACCGCACCAATCGCTGCCGCCGAGCCACCGCCCATGCCGTTGTACAGCGCGACCATCTGCGGCATGTCGGTGATGGCAACCTTTTTCGCCGACACCCACGCCAAGCCGGTGCCCAGCACCAGGGCGACCGCGATCAGCGCGAGGTTGTGCAGGCCCGGCAGGAAGAACGTCGCTGCGGTCGCGATCAACATGCCCGCGCCGGCCCACTGGATGCCACTGCGCGCGGTCTTCGGCGAGGCCATGCGCTGCAGGCCAAGCAGGAACAGCGTGGCGGCAACCAGGTAACTCGTATTGACCAGGATCGATATGCTCATGCATCGGCCTCCAGAGCCGTGTCGGAGTGGCGAGGAGCCTGCTTGTCGAGGCGATGGTGCTCGCGCATTTCAATGGCGGTTTTCAAAAGACCGATCATGCCCAACCCGAACGCCACCATGCCCAGCGCGAGCTGTGACAAGGCAGTGGTCGGCGCAAGCGCGGCGCCCAGCAATCCCAGCACGATCGGCAGCAGTGCCTGCGCGCTGAGCAGCCACAGCATCAAGCCGCCCTTGCGCGGGTCCTGCCAGACTTTCTTCGACATGTTGTTCTGGGTCTTGGACGGGTCCTGCAGCGAGGACATGCCCACGCCCACACCCGCATACAGCAGTGCGCTGTTGTAGGCATCAAGCGCGCCCTCCATGCCATTGAACAGCGGCCGTGCCGCATAGGCGAAAGCGACCAGCAACGCCGGATACTGCAGGTAGCTGAGCCACTGGAAAACCTGCCGCGCGCCGATGGAGGAACCGCCCGCAATACCAGTGGAAGAACTCACTTGTCCTTCCCTTCCGGCTTCTTCGAGCTCTTGAACATATCCAGCATGCGCTCGGTCACCACATAACCGCCGGCCGCATTGCCTGCGCCCAGGGCCACGGCGATGAAGCCGATGACCTTCTCCAGCGTGGTATCGGCATGGCCGAGCACCACCATCGCACCGATCAACACGATGCCGTGGATGAAGTTGGAACCGGACATCAACGGTGTGTGCAGGATCACCGGCACCCGCGAGATGATCACGTGGCCGGCAATCGCTGCCAGCATGAAGATGTACAACGCTACGAACCCGTCGCTCATTGCTTGGTCTCTCCGAGGCTGGAAGCGCCTGTCCGGCATCATAACCATCTGGCCGAAGCCGGCGCGACCGTTGCGTTGTCAACCGATTCCGTTCCCGCGCGTTATTACTCCCAGAGACCACGACCGGGACGCTACCCTGTGCTGGTGACCAGCCCACCCTTGATGCCGCTTAATGCTGTACCCGCCTCGCTGGACGCGTTCCTGGCGGGCATCGGGCCGCGCGCGTTCCGTTTCGCCGAGGCCGGCCTGCGCCAGCGTGATGACGCCCTGGACGCCGTGCAGGACGCCATGGAGCGCATGCTAGGCTACCAGCAACGGCCGGCGGAGGAATGGACCCCGCTGTTCTGGAGCATCCTGCGCCGGCGCATCATCGACCTGCAGCGCCGTCGCAGCTTCCGTTTGAAGTTCTGGACCACCCAGGAAGACCACGACCAGGACAGCGCCATCGACTGGGCCGATGAAGCCCCCGGCCCGGCGCAGACGCATGAACAGCAGCGCGAGTACGCGCAGCTGGTGCAGGCCCTGCGGCAACTGCCAGCCCGCCAGCGCGAAGCCTTCAGCCTGCGCGTGCTGCAGGAACTGGACGTGGCCACCACCGCCAAGGCCATGGGCTGTTCGGAAGGCTCGGTAAAAACCCACCTGTCGCGCGCACGCGACGCATTGCAGAAACAACTGGAGGCCACGCGGTGAACCGCCTGCCCAACCCCGACCAACACTTCGACCACCACGCCCGCCAGCTGCAGCAGCAGGCCGACGCCTCGCTGTCGCCGGCCACCTTGGCGCGGCTGCGGCAAGCACGCCAGCAGGCCAGCATGGCGAGCACTCCTTCCGTATGGCGCCGCCACCGCTGGTGGTTGGCTACGGCCTGCTCGGTGCTGCTGGCCGTGCCGGTGGCGATGCAGTTCAACAGCACCGCTCCGCCCACAGCGCCGGTGATCGCTGGCGAGACCGATGACGGCGAAGACACCTTGCTGTTCGACGAAAGCCCCGAGCTCTACCTGTGGCTGGGCTCCGACAATCTGGCGATGGAATGACGATGATGAAGACCTTGTTGCCCTTTCTCCTGCTGCCCCTGCTGCTGGTCTGCGCCAGCGCCGTGGCCGCCGATCCGCAACCGCTGCCCGAGTGGGACCAGTTGACCCCGGCCCAGCGCGAGACCTTGATCGCACCGGTGCGCGATCGCTGGAATTCGTCGTCACCCGAGCGTCGCCAACGCAACTACGAGCACGCGCGTGGCTGGCAGCAGATGACACCGGAGCAGCGCGAGCAGGCCCGTCGCGGCATGCACCGCTTCGAGAACATGTCGCCAGGCCAACGTCGCGACGCACAGGCACTGTTCGACAAGATGCGCGGCATGGACAAGGACCAGCGCCAGCAGCTGCGTGAGCAGTGGAACAAGATGAGCCCCGAGCAGCGACGCCAATGGGTGGAAGCCAACCCACCAGCAACCCGCCCCCAGCGCTGACTCAACGTGTAGTGCCGAGCCATGCTCGGCAGGGGCTTTCCCGGGCGAAAAGCTGCCCTCACCCCAACCCCTCTCCCGTGAACGGGAGAGGGGCTAAAGCGCGCGCGCCGCCAGCCTGTAGTGCCGAGCCATGCTCGGCAGGGGCGTTCCAAGCAAAAGCCGCCCTCACCCCAACCCCTCTCCCGCAGGCGGGAGAGGGGCTAAAGCAAGTGCAACGCCAGCCCGGTTGTACCGATCAGCGTCGGTCACACCGGCGGGATTTCACCGCCGGCTGGGCGTTGCGGCCAGACGGTCTTGGCCAGCAGTTCATCGTTCCAGTCGAACGACAGCTTGCCGTCTTTCAGGAACAAGGCCACGAAGTTGTAGACGTTGCGCGCGAACATTTCGCTGGCGTGCACCGCACCCATGCTGGCCAGGTTGAGCGGACCAGCAACAGTCACGCCGCCGACCTCGATGGTTTGCCCCGGCTGCGTTGCCTCGCAATTGCCGCCGGTTTCAGCGGCTAGATCAACGATCACGCTACCCGGCCGCATCCCGGCCACCATCGCAGCGGTGACAATCTTCGGCGCCGGGCGACCCGGCACGGCCGCCGTGCAGACCACCACATCCACACCCTTCAGATGCTCGGCCAGACGGCGTTGCTGTTCGGCCCGCTCATCGTCGGTCAGTTGCCGGGCGTAACCGCCTTCACCTGCCGCGCTGACGCCGAGGTCCAGGAACTTGCCGCCCAACGACTCGATCTGCTCGCGGGTTTCCGGGCGCACATCAAAGCCCTCGACCGCTGCACCCAGGCGCTTGGCCGTGGCAACCGCCTGCAGCCCAGCTACACCGGCGCCAACGATCAACACCTTGGATGGGCGGATGGTGCCTGCGGCGGTGGTCAGCATCGGGAAAAAGCGTGGTGCCAGCTGCGCGGCAATCAAGGTCGCCTTGTAGCCCGCCATGCCGGCCTGCGAACTGAGCACGTCCATCGCCTGCGCACGGGTGGTGCGTGGCAAGCGTTCCAGCGGAAACGTTTGTAACTGCCGTGCCTGCAGTGCAGCCGCACGCGCCGCGTCAGCCTCAGGCTGCACGCCACCAACCAACACCGCGCCAGTCTTGAGGCGGGCAATGGTGGGCAAGGACGGCGCCTGCACGCACAACACAAGATCCGCGCCTTCCAGCGCATCACCCAGCTGTGCGCCGGCATCCACATAGGCCTGATCGGGGAAGCCCGCGGCCGTACCTGCGCCGGCCTGCAGATGTACCTGCGCGCCGGCTGAGACAAGCTTCTTCACCGTTTCCGGCGTGGCAGCAACGCGCCGCTCACCTTCAGCGGTTTCCTTCAATACCCAGACATCTACGGCCATTCCAGTCCTCGATGCGCAGCGGATCAACCGCCGGATCGTAGCAAAGCCGCGGCCCTGTGCGGCAGACCCTTGGCTGCTGGCCTGCGATCAATCAGGCACGCAGTGCAGCTCCAGCCGATCGACAACGACCCGCACCACCATGGAGAGCACAGCCATCGATCTGCGGACACAGCCAAACCGTCCCCGCCGGCGCTGGCAGCGAGATCATGCGAAAGGGTGGTGCGCTGGGGCAGACCTTCGCCTGCCCGACCGGACTCAGTTGTGGACTCCCTGCGGCTCGAGGCGATCGATGACGCCTTGCATGGCGCTGTCGAAGGCGCCGTCATCCACGTGCGGGCGCAGCCGTTCCAGCCGCACCATCACCGCCAACTCTTCCGGCGATGCCACACAGAAGCGGATGCCGCGACGGTTGACGAACAACAGGCGCGAGGAGATCGGGCTCACCCACGACAGCTTGCCGGCCTGCATCTTGCCGTCCTTGTCGATGAAGTCCAGCCAGGTACCGATTTCCATCCGACGGAAGCGCTCGGCGTCGCTGTCGTCGAAGTCCTCGGCCTTGGTGGCAGTACCGAACTCGATGGCCGGGGTTTCCGGTGCCGGCGGCGTTGGCAGCGCGACCTGCGGCAACTCCGGCAATGCACGCTCCAGTTCCGGACGCAGCTCGGCGACCGACTGCAAGGTGTCGTGCAGGGCATCGATGGCGGTGGTACCGCCGTCGCCGTGCAGGCCAACGCTGGCAAACACCTTGCGCAGGCCCGGCTGGCTGGACTGCAACCACGGCTTGCCGACGATATGGCGACGCGCCTCGGCGACTTCCTCCAGCACGTCGTCGGCCAGCTTCAGCGCTTCGCTCACACCCTCGCCTTCTTCGCCTTCGCGCAGCAGGGTGAGGGTGAGGTGGTGGTTCCAGGGCTGGCGCAGGAAATCTTCGATGGCCTTGGGCAGGCTGGTGTCGGCAACACGCTTGTCCAACTCGGCGCTGGCACGGTTACGTGCGACCTCGAGCTTCTCCTGGCCACGCTGGGTTTCAGCGGCACGCCGCTCAGTGATTTCAATACGACGACGATGCTGGGCCAGGAAGTCGCGGAACTCTTCTTCCAGAGTAAGGAAGATCGCCAGGTTCTCGTTGAACTCGGCGGTCAACCGTTCAATGATTTCTTCGACCTTGCCCATCAGCGCGCGCTCGGCCTGGCTCTCACCGGCATTGCCTTCGCAGGCCTCGGCCAGGGAGTTGAGCAGCTTGCGCGCCGGATGGGTCTTCTGCACGAACATGCGGCGGTCGAGCATGGCGACCTTGACGAAGGGCACCACCAGCCGGCCGATCAGCTCGCGCGAGCGGCCTTCCAGGTCACGCTCGTCCAACATGACGTCGAACAGCATGCCAACCAGGTCGATCGCATCCTCGTCCTGCGGGTCCAGGTGAGCCTGCTGCGGATCGACGCCGAGGCGTGTCGCACCAGACAGCACTTCGCTCTTGAGCCGCTGCGCCAGCGATTCGCCGTCCTCGCCCACCGCCGCACGCAGGGTGGCGCTGGGGGTGGCCTGCAACAGCGACAGCACCGACATCATCTCGCGCTGGTTCAAGGAGCGCTGGTGACCACCACCGGCCTGGCCTGCATCGGCTGAAGGCGCTGACGCACCTTCACGGGTCTGCCGGCTCTGCGCCAGCAACTCGTGCAGCGCCTCCAGCACCATGTTCTGTGGATTGCCATAAGCCTGCTCGGCTTCGAAGCCGGCCGCTGCCTGTGCGGCAGCCTGGCCAGCCATGCTGCCGCGGCGCTGGCTCCAGCGCTCGGAGAAGCGCCGCGCCCACATCGGCGCGTGGCCCGGGTCGAAGCCTTCCTCTTCTTCCTGCACTGCCTGCGCCAGCTGCTCGGCCACGGTCCGCTGCGGGCTTGCGCGGCGCGGCGCGGCGATCTCCGGTGCGGCACCGGCCTGGGCCAGACGCTCGTCCACGGCCTCGTACAGCTTGCCGATACCGGCAGCGAACTCACGCTCGCACAGCTTGAACAACACCAGCCGCACTTCCGCGGTCAGGTCACAGGTATAGAAAGCCTCGTGCACGGCAACGCCAATGTGCTCGGGGCCGATCGGGTTGGTGTCGGCATCCAGCGCCACCACCCCGGCCACCCAGGCCAGGCGGTGATCGATGCGCTGCAATACCTGCTTCCAGTCGCGCAGCAGCACGGTTGCGAAATTACGCACCGCCAGCCGCGACTCGAGGATGTGTTCTGGCACCAGGCTCAGACCGCCGTCACTCTGCCCAGCCAGCACGGTTTCCGCCGACTGCGGGGTGCCCGCATCCAGCGCGGCCCAAGCCTGCTGAAGGTGCGAATCGAAGCGGCGGGAGATCTCGTCGCGGCGGCGACGCAGCTCGCGCATGCCGTCCAGGAAAGCCAGCTGCGAGGGACCGGCCGTCTCGGCGCGGTCGAACAAGGCATCGTCAAACCCCGCCAGCACCTTGGCAAAGGCCTGTGACAACACAGGCAAGGTGGCCTCGCGGGCCACGCCAAGCAGGTTCTGGTTACGACCGGGCTGACCGGCGGGATGCGGACTGGACATCATGCGCAAAGGCTCCACACCCTTCCAGGCGCTGGTCTTCTGTTAAACGATTGAGGAAATGCAGACGCGGCCCCTGAATCCGCACGCGCATGGTAGGCGGAGAAGATGAACAGGGTCAGTGATGCAGTACGCACTTCCTACCTCATGATCCCTTCCTCGCATTACCAGCAATGCTAAGCGTGTCGGCGATTATTAGCGACCCGTAGCTTGTTCAGGGCACACGACACAGCGCACAAAACCGACCCCGATCTGCGCTGAACGGCCGGTACATGGGCGGCGTCTATACTCAGCAGCCGCCTCAGCCCCTGTGAACCATGTCCGACAACTGCTTCCTGCAAGCGCTGGATCAGCGCCATTCAGTGCCCTCCCTGCAACTGGGCGAGCCTGCGCCGGACTCCGCCACCGTGCTGCGCATGCTGCAATCGGCGGTACGCGTGCCGGATCACGGCAAGATGGTGCCGTTCCGTTTCCTGCGCCTGCAGGGCGAGGCCCGCCATGCCCTGGGCGAGTTCCTGGCCCAGCGCAGCCGCCAGCGTGACCCCAATGCGTCCGACTCCGCGGTCGAGAAGGACCGCCAGCGCTTCTCGCATGCGCCGCTGATCATCACCGTGATCGCCCGCCTGCAGGACAACCCCAAAGTGCCCATGCAGGAGCAGCTGCTCACCGCCGGCTGCGTCTGCTTCGCACTGCTGCAGGCCGCGCAGGGCCTTGGCTTCGGCGCGCAGTGGCTGACCGCGTGGATGAGCAGCGACCCCGAAGTCGCCCGCCATCTGGGCCTGGCCAGCAATGAGCAGATCGTCGGTTTCATCCATATCGGCACGCCGAAGATCGCCGTGCCCGACCGCGAACGCCCCGATCCGGCAAAGCTGCTGCAGGACTGGCAGCCGTGAGCCCTGCCAACGCCCCGCTGCAGCCGCTCTACCTGGTTGATGCCAGTCTGTATGTGTTCCGCGCCTGGCACTCCATCCCCAATGAGTTCCAGGATGCGCAGGGATGGCCGGTAAACGCAGTTCACGGTTTTGCCCGCTTCCTGCTCGACCTGCTGGAGCGCGAGCGCCCGCAGCACATCGCGGTGGCCTTCGATGAAGCACTGGACAGCTGCTTCCGCCATGCGTTGTATCCGGCTTACAAGGCCAACCGTGATCCGGCCCCGGAGGAACTGCGCCGCCAGTTCGCCCATTGCAAGGCGCTGTGCGCTGCACTGGGCCTGCAAGTGCTGGCCGACCGCGAATTCGAGGCAGACGACCTGATCGGCAGTGCCCTGCACGCCAGCCGCGGCCGCCTGCGCGGTGTCATCATCTCGGCCGACAAGGATTTGTCGCAGCTGCTGCTGGAGCACGACGAGCAATGGGACTACGCCCGCAACCAGCGCTGGGGCGCGGACGGGGTGAAGGCACGGCAAGGCGTGCACGCCCACCAGGTCGCCGACTACCTGGCCTTGAGCGGCGATGCGGTCGACAACATTCCCGGCGTCTCCGGCATCGGCGCCAAATCGGCGGCGGTGCTGCTGGCCCATTTCGGCACGATGGACGCCCTGCTCGAACGCATCGACGAAGTGCCGTTCCTGCGCCTGCGCGGCGCCGCCACCATGGCGGTACGGCTACGTGAACAGCGCGAACAGGCGCTGCTGTTCCGCCAGCTGACCACGGTCGCCTTGAACGCACCGCTGCACAACGCCGCCGGTGGCTTCGCGCGCGCCAATGGCGACGGCGACATGCTCGGCGGGCTGTGCGAGGCGCTTCGGTTTGGCCCGATGACCCGGCGTCGGCTGATGACTGCTGCCGGCCTGCAATCCCCTTCCACTCCAGCCAACGAGTTCGCATGAGCCAGAACACCGCCGAACCCCGCGTCGTCTACGAAGGCAAATACCAGCGCATGCTGGTGCGCGGCACCTGGGAATACAGCGAGCGCACCCATGCGGGCGGACTGGCCGCGATCATCATCGCGGTCACCCCGGACGATGAAGTACTGTTCGTGGAGCAGTTCCGCGTGCCGCTGCAGGCGCGCACCATCGAGATGCCGGCCGGGCTGGTCGGCGATATCGATGCCGGTGAATCCATCGAGGTTTCGGCCGTGCGCGAGCTGGAAGAAGAAACCGGCTGGACCGCCGACCACGCCGAAGTGCTGATGATCGGCCCCACCTCCTCCGGCGCCAGCAGCGAGAAGATCGCCTTCGTGCGCGCCACCGGCCTGCGCAAGGTTGGCGACGGTGGCGGCGACGCCAGCGAAGACATCACCGTGCACAGCATCCCGCGCCAACGCGCTGCGGCCTGGCTGGTGGAGAAGATGGGCGAAGGCTATGAGCTGGACGCGAAACTGTGGGCCGGCCTGTGGATGATCGAACACCATCTGGATGGGCGCCCACGTGGCTGATTCTGGCTTGCACAGCGCTGCACCGCTGCTCGGCACCGATGATCCGGCGGTCTTCAGCGTGCACAACCCGCACGGCGCTTCACCTTTCCTGCTGCTGGCCGATCATGCCGGCCAGCGCGTGCCGCTGGCACTGCAGGACCTGGGTTTGCCGCAGGCCGAACTGGACCGGCATATCGGCTGGGATATCGGCATCGCCGCCACCACCCGCGCCCTCGCCGAGCGCCTGGACGCCTGGGCCATCGAGCAGACCTATTCGCGGTTGCTGATCGACTGCAACCGGCCATTGGTGTCGCCGACGCTGATCCCTGAAGTCAGCGATGGCACCGTTGTTCCCGCCAATCTCGGTCTTGATCCGCAACAACGCCAACAGCGCATCGACGCGATCCATGCGCCCTACCATGCGCGCATCGACGCCGAGCTGGACCGCCGGCGCGATGCAGGCGTGCCGACCCTGCTGGTGATGATGCACAGCTTCACCCCGGCGATGGCCGGCGTGGAACGTCCGTGGCACGCAGGCGTGCTCTACCACCAGGACACCCGTTTCGCGCATGCGCTGCTGCAGGCCTTGCGCGAGGAAGGCGACCTGGTGGTGGGCGACAACCAGCCGTATTCGGTGAACAGCAGCAGCGACTATGCGGTGCCGGTGCATGGCGAAGGCCGCGGACTGGTGCATGTGGAGCTGGAGATCCGCCAGGACCTGATTGCAGATGTGGCGGGGCAGCAAGCCTGGGCAGAGCGACTGGAGCGGATATTCCGCAATCTGCAGCCGATGTTGCTCGCCATGCAGGAACCGCGCAGCGCCGCGCTTTAGGAGCGGCGTAAGCCGCGAAGCTGGAGAACTGTCGGACGGAACACCGGCAAGGCCCCTGCCGAGCATGGCTCGGCACTACAGCGCTGTTGCTCTTGTGGGAGCGGCTTACGCCGCTCCCACAGTTCGCACAACACCTGCTGGTGTTGGAACGTCTGACCACGGGAAGGGTTTGTAGCCTCGCACCTGCAACGGCACGCCCAAGGCATCGAAGGCCGCGACAATTCCGGCGCAACGCTTCCGGTCCAGCTGTTCGCCCAGACACACCGGCAGATCGCGGCAAGCAGCCAAAGCCTCGCCAATCGATACCGCCAACAACACCGCCACCTGCCGCGCTGCTTCCTTCACTGATTGCGCGGGACATTGCGCCAGCACCACATCGAAACTGGGGTAGATGCCAAGCCCGACACCAATTGCCAGCGCTGCTGCCTGCTCCGCATCGGAAGCCTCGCCGAGGGCTTCATCGATACCGGGCACCTGCAGGAACGCGTCGTACTCGGCGTAGTAGTCCAGCGCCGCCGCGTAATCGTCCAGCGTCGATAGCGGACGCTGGCGCTTCTGCACATCGAGCACATCGGCAAAGGTCGCCGGTTCCAGGAAACTCGAAAGACCCAAGGCACGCGCCGCCGTCGGCAACTCATCATCGTCGAACGCCTCCGCTTCGCTGGCCGGCAGCCAGAACGAAGCACCAAGCGCACCGCCATCACTGGCGTGGACCCAGCCGTAGCGCGCCCACACCTCATCGTCGTCGTTGCAGCTGGCGAAGCTGTCCAGGGTCTGGCGGAGATCCAACAGTTCAATCATGCGTCGCTTGGCAGGCAGTCGTCGGAGCTGCAGTCTAGCGGCGCCGGCCGCAGGCGCAATGCAACCACCACGCCAAGTACGGCGAACAGCGCAGCACCATACTGCGCATGGACCAGGCCCTGCAGCGCCTGCGCGCTGTCAGCCGGTGCTGTTGCGCGTGCCGCATTGGCCAGCATCACCAGCACTGCCAGACCCAACGCGCCGCCGATCTGCTGCGCGGTCGCGGCCATGCCGGACGCCACGCCTTGCTGCGCAGCCGGAACACCCTGCCCGGCCACGATCCACATCGCCGTCCAGGTCATGCCCTGGCCCAGGCTGAGCAGCACGATGCCTGGCAGCAGTGGCCAGTAAGCCGCGCCGTGCGGCAAGGCGGCCGCAACGCCCGCGATACCCACTGCACCCGCCGCCAATCCCCATGCCAGCACCTGCCGCGGCGAACGCGCCGCCAGCATGCGCTCGGCGATACGGATGCCGACGGTGCAGACCAGGGTCGGCGGCAGGAAGGCCATGCCAGCCTGCAACGGGCTCCAGCCGTAGCCATCCTGGTAGTACAGCGCCAGGAAGTAGTACTGCACACCGAAGCTGCTCATGAACAACATGGTCAGCCACATCGCAGCACGCAGCCCGGGTACCCGCAGCAAGGCGAAGTGCATCAGCGGATCGACACTGCGCCGTTCAATCAGCACGAATGCTGCCAGCAACAACAATGACAGCAGCAGGCAAGCCAGCGTTATCGGCGCTGCCCAACCCCATTCCGGCCCCTGCACCAAGGTGGTGACCAGCAGGCTGCCGCCGACAGTCACCGTGAAACAGCCGGCGAGATCGAATGAACGGCCGCGCGCGCGCGGGCCGTCCAACGGCAACCAATAGCCACCCAACACTGCACACGCCCCGGCAATCGGCACGATCACCAGCAGCACCGATGCCCAGCCGAACTGCTGGGTGAGCACGCCTCCTAGCAGCGTCCCCAACGCAAGACCACCGGCACTGGCCATGCTCCAGATCGCCAGCGCGCGATTGCGCGGCGCGCCTTCGGCGTACAGCGTATTGATCAAGGCCAGGGTGGCCGGGAACAGCAAGGCCGCACCGATGCCCTGCACCGCGCGTGCCGCCACCAACAGCCAAGCGCTGCTGCTGAAGCCGCCGACCAGCGAAGCCAACGCGAACAAAGCCATGCCCAGCCGATAGAAACGCCGCTTGCCAAGCAGATCCGCCGCGCGGCCACCCAGCAACAGGCAGCCGCCGAAAGCGACGGTGTAAGCGCTGACCACCCATTGCAGCTGCTGCGCATTGATCTGCAGCGCGCGCCCCATGTCATGCAGGGCGACGAAGATGATGGTCGCATCCAGGGCGATGATCAGTTGCGCCGTGGCCAGCAGCGCAAGCGCCAGCCGCGGCGTGGTGGAAAGTGGAGAGGGTGAAACCTGCATTGCGTGAATCCAGAAGCGCGGGGCGCACAGTCTTATTGATGACGTTGCGCAGATAAATCAGGATACACACATATGTGTAATGCGGATTTGCATCAATGGACGCCATGGACCTCAACGCCGTACGCATGCTGGTGCAGGTTGCCGATGCCCGCAGCTTCACCGTTGCCGCAGGACAGCTCGGGCTGAGCCAATCCGGCCTGTCGCGGGCGATCAGCAGACTGGAGCATTCATTGGGCGTGCGCCTGCTCCACCGCAACACCCGCAACGTCAGCCTGACGCCGGATGGGCGCCAGTTCGTCGAACACTGCCAGCCACTGCTCAGCGGACTGGAGGATGCACAGCGCCAGTTGGGTGATCGCCCTTGTGTTCCATCTGGCGTGTTGAAGCTGACCGCGCCCTCGATGTTCGGGCGCAAGGTGCTGGTGCCATTGGCCGGAAAACTGATCGCCGCGCATCCACAGCTGCAATTCGAGCTGGTGCTCAATGACCGCCTGGTCGACCTCGCCGAAGAAGGTTTTGACGCAGCCCTGCGTACCGGCACGATCAGCGATGTACGAATGGTGGCAAGGCCGTTGCGGCCTTTGCGTTGGGTGACGGTTGCCGCGCCCGCCTACCTTGTTCGCCACGGAGAGCCGGGCACGGTTGAGGCAT
This sequence comes from Stenotrophomonas sp. 610A2, assembly GCF_030549615.1. NCBI lineage: Bacteria > Pseudomonadati > Pseudomonadota > Gammaproteobacteria > Lysobacterales > Lysobacteraceae > Stenotrophomonas > Stenotrophomonas pigmentata. The sequence goes on along the minus strand of NZ_CP130832.1, from coordinate 1,118,130 downwards.
TGCACGACCATACCTGCCTTGCAGTGCGCAATCTGCGCAGTGGCCGCCTGGTGGACTGGCAGTTCCGGGCGCTGGACGGACAGATGCACGATTTCACCCCGCCGACGCGGATGGTATTCGACAGCGGTGACCCGTTGGTGGAAGCAGCTTTGGCCGGAGTGGGCATCGTCCAGGTGATGGACTTCGCCGTCGCCGACGCCCTGGCCGATGGGCGCTTGCAGCGCGTGTTGCAGGCCCATGAAGGACGAACCCGTGCACTGTCGCTGGTCTATCCGCCATCGCGGCAGGTATCGCCCAAGTTGAAGGTTCTGGCAGAGGCCCTGTTGGCAGGCGAATGGTGAAGCCCGATCGCGCCGGTTTGGTCTCGCGTTGTCCACACAGGCTGTGTCCCGGCATATACACAAGCTGTGGATAAGAGCCTGCAGCGCTTGTGTACCAAGCCCTGGCAACCACTGGTGAATTTTTAGCCAGACCTCATTTGTAGTGCCGAGCCATGCTCGGCAGGGGCTTTACCGGCAACCCGACAAATCCAGGAACAGCATCAGCCGCGAAGCTCTGAGAGCACCAGCCAAAGCACCCCCCCCCAGCCCTCCCCTTCGCTACGCGAAAGGGAGGGAGCGAAGCGGTAATGCCGAGCCATGCTCGGCAAGGGCCTTACCAGCAACCCAAAACTGTAGGAGCGGCGTCAGCCGCGAAGCTGACGGTAGTGATCCGTTGGGCATTTCTGCCATCGGGTCATCTACGAGCTTCGCGGCTGATGCCGCTCCTACAAACCGGTTTATCGGTAACGCTCATGCCGAGCATGGCTCGGCACTACAGCTCGCTTATCAGCCGGCGAAGCTGTCGGTGGCGCGCACCAGTGCGTCGACGTTCTCGGCTTCGAATGCCGAATGGCCGGATGCCGGGCTGATATGCAACTGCGCCTTCGGCCAGGCCTTGTGCAGTTCCCAGGCATTGGCCAGCGGGCAGACCACGTCGTAACGGCCGTGCACGATCACGCCAGGGATGTGGGCAATCTTGTGCGCGTCGCGCAGCAGCTGGTCTTCGACTTCGAAGAAACCGCCGTTGACGAAGTAGTGGTTCTCGATGCGGGCGAAGGCCAGTGCGAACTGCGGGTCTTCGTGGCTGTTGACGAAATCATCGTCCACATGCAGGAAGCTGGTGGCACCTTCCCACACGCTCCAGGCCTTGGCGGCGGCCAGGCGCGTGGCCTCGTCGTCGCTGGTCAGGCGGCGATGGAAGGCCGAGATCAGGTCATGGCGTTCGACGGCCGGGATCGGCTTGAGGTAGTGCTCCCAGGCATCCGGGAACAGGCGGTTGGCGCCTTCCTGGTAGAACCATTCCAGCTCCCAGCGGCGCAGCATGAAGATGCCGCGCAGTACCAGCTCGGTCACGCGCTGCGGGTGGGTTTCGGCATAGGCCAACGCCAGCGTCGAACCCCAGCTGCCACCGAATACCTGCCAGCTGTCGACGACGAGCTTCTCGCGCAGCTTCTCGATGTCGGCAACCAGATCCCAGGTGGTGTTGTCGACCAGATCCGCATGCGGGGTGGAACGGCCCGAACCACGCTGATCGAACAGGATGATGCGGTACTTGGACGGGTCGTGGAACTGACGCATCTTGTCGCTGCAGCCGCCACCGGGGCCGCCATGCAACATCACCACCGGCTTGCCGTTGGGATTGCCGCATTGTTCGAAGTACAGCGTATGGCGGTCGTCGACCTTGAGCGTGCCGGTATCGTAGGGCTCGATGGCGGGGTAGAGCGTGCGCATGACAGCCTCGCGGGGAACAGGACGGCTAGTCTAGCGCAGCGGTGTTTGGGTCTTGTTTGTAGGACACGGCGAGTCGAAGGGTTTGGCATTGGCTTCAATGCCGTCATTCCCGCCTGCGCGGGAATGACGGGCTGAAACAACCGCAAGGGTCCACCGCAACATCAACAGCAACTACCTCAACCAGGCCAACGGCCCAAGGTCACCCGATCGCGCTGCTCCAGATCCTGCACTGTCTGTACTTCCACAAATCCCGCCTGCTCCAGCAGTGCGCGGATCGCATCACCCTGATCCCAGCCGTGCTCCATCAACAGCCAACCACCGGGCACCAGATGCTCGTGCGCGCCAGCAACGATCTCGCGGATCGCATCCAGGCCATCAGCACCCGAGGCCAAGGCCGGCGGCGGCTCGAAACGCAGGTCACCTTCAACCAGATGCGGATCACCCGCAGCGATGTACGGCGGGTTGCTGACAATCATGTCGAAGCGATCCGCACCCAGCGCGGTATACCAATGCCCGCGCCGGAACCACACGTTCTCGAGCCCATGTGCCTGCGCGTTCTTCACCGCTACCGCCAAGGTCGGGCCGAGCACATCGGTCGCCATCACCGTGGCCAATGGCCGCTCGCTGGCGATCGACAAGGCAATCGCGCCACTGCCGGTGCCCATGTCGGCCACCCGCACCATGTCATCGGCCGGCAGCCGTGCCAGCGCCTGTTCGACCAGCAGCTCGGTTTCGGGACGCGGAATGAGGGTAGCCGTGTTGACCTGCAGGTCCAGGGTCCAGAAGCCGCGACGGCCGGTCAGATAGGCCAGCGGATGCCCCTCGGCACGACGCGCCAGCAGCACCTCGAAGCGTTCCACCGCTTCAGCATCCACCTCGTCGGTGGCATGCGAGAACAACCAGGCCCGCTCCACGCCCAGCACATGGATCAGCAACTGCTCGGCCTCATGGCGGGCATCTTCACCCGGCAGGCGTGCAGCGGCCTCCCGCAACAGCTCGGCAACCTTCAACGTGGACACTGCATTACCTCTTCGCGGGTTCTTTCAGGAGGGCGAGGATAGTCAGCGCGCCCGCCGCTGCCTACCGCCATGATTCTGGCCTTGGGATTAATCCCGTCTATGCCGCGCCGTTCAGCTTGGCCCGGGATGGCTTGGAAAGCCCGCAAAGCACCCGATATCAGGCCTTGAGGCAGTTCTGAAGCACCGATTGATAGGCTTTATCTATTGATACGATGCATCCAATTCATTTGTTTTATTAGATCCTGCCTATTAGTCTTGCTCCAACGATTCACCCCGCCCTACACCCAAGAGGAAACTTCATGTCCCTTATCAACACCCAGGTCCAGCCGTTCAAGGTCAATGCTTTCCACAACGGCAAGTTCATTGAAGTCACCGATGCGTCGCTGAAGGGCAAGTGGTCGGTCCTGATCTTCATGCCGGCAGCATTCACCTTCAACTGCCCGACCGAGATCGAAGACGCCGCTGACAACTATGCCGAGTTCCAGAAAGCCGGTGCCGAGGTCTACATCGTGACCACCGATACCCACTTCTCGCACAAGGTGTGGCACGAAACCTCGCCGGCCGTGGGCAAGGCCAAGTTCCCGCTGGTCGGCGACCCGACCCACCAGCTGACCAACGCCTTCGGCGTGCACATTGCGGAAGAAGGCCTGGCCCTGCGTGGCACCTTCGTGATCAACCCGGAAGGCGTGATCAAGACCTCGGAGATCCACTCCAACGAGATCGCACGTGACGTGTCCGAAACCCTGCGCAAGCTGAAGGCTGCCCAGTTCACCGCCGCACACCCGAATGAAGTGTGCCCGGCCAAGTGGAAGGAAGGCGAGAAGACCCTGACCCCGTCGCTGGACCTGGTCGGCAAGATCTAACAAGTCGTACCCGCTCCCACCCCGCCCTCGCGGCGGGCGTGGGGGTGAACCGCAGCGTGTTGATGCCAGCCAGCACCACGCCCGCACGCCACGCAGCTCGCTGCGGTTCACCCCTACTCTTTACTGGCGCCCCGCTTGACGCAGGGGCGTCACTCCCCCGCTTTGCCTCAACGAAGGAGTTGACCGTGCTCGACGACAGCCTCAAGACCCAGCTGCAGCAGTACATGGGCCTGCTGCGCCAGCCACTGCGCCTGATCGCCTCGCTCGACGACAGCAGCGCCAGCCAGGACATGCGCGGCCTGCTTGACGATATCGTCGCGGCCGGCGGCGGCAAGATCTCGCTGGACAGCTCCGGCGACGATGCGCGCAAGCCCTCGTTCGTGATCGCCCGCGAAGGCCAGGACCACGGCGTGCGGTTCGCCGGCCTGCCGCTGGGCCACGAATTCGAATCGCTGGTGCTGGCCCTGCTGTGGACCGGCGGCCATCCGCCGAAGGTTGCCCAGGAAGTCATCGACAGCATCACCGCGATCGACGGCGAGTACAGCTTCGACGTCTATATGTCGCTGACCTGCCACAACTGCCCGGACGTGGTGCAGGCGCTGGCGCTGATGGCGATCCTGAACCCGAAGATCAGCACCACGGTAATCGAGGGCGGCACGTTCCAGCGGGAAGTTGAACAGCGCCAGGTGATGGCGGTGCCGATGGTGTTCCAGGGTGGCGAGATGTTCGACTCCGGCCGCATGAGCCTGGAGCAGATCGTCGCCAAGCTCGACACCGGCGCCGTTGCCCGCGAGGCCGAGAAGATCAAGGCCAAGGATGCATTCGACGTGCTGGTGGTGGGCGGTGGCCCGGCCGGTGCGGCGGCGGCGATCTATGCCGCACGCAAGGGCATCCGCACCGGTGTTGCCGCCGAGCGCTTCGGTGGCCAGGTGCTGGACACCATGGCGATCGAGAACTTCATCTCGGTGCAGCACACCGAAGGCCCGAAGCTGGCTGCCGCGCTTGAGTCCCACGTACGTGAGTACGAGGTGGACATCATGAACCTGCAGCGTGCGGCCAAGCTGGTGCCGGCCGGTGCCGATGGGCTGGTCGAAGTGCAGCTGGAGAATGGTGCTTCGCTGAAGTCCAAGACGGTGATCCTGTCCACCGGCGCCCGCTGGCGACAGATGAACGTGCCGGGCGAGGACGAGTACCGCAACAAGGGCGTGGCCTACTGCCCGCACTGTGACGGTCCGTTGTTCAAGGGCAAGCGCGTGGCGGTGATCGGCGGTGGCAACTCCGGCGTGGAAGCGGCTATCGATCTGGCCGGCATCGTCAGCCACGTCACCGTGTTCGAGTTCGACAGCAAGCTGCGAGCCGACCAGGTGCTGCAGGCCAAGCTCAACAGCCTGCCCAACGTGAAGGTGGTGCTCAACGCACAGACCACCGAAGTGCTGGGCGACGGCCAGAAGGTCAACGGCCTGGTCTATACCGACCGCGTCGGTGGCGATTCGCACCGGGTCGAGCTGGAAGGCATCTTCGTGCAGATCGGCCTGCTGCCGAACACCGAGTGGCTGCGTGGCACGGTGGAGCTCAGCGGTCGCGGCGAGATCATCATCGATGATCGCGGCCAGACCAATGTGCCGGGCGTGTTTGCGGCCGGCGACTGCACCACGGTGCCGTACAAGCAGATCATCATCGCGATGGGCGCCGGCTCGACCGCCGCACTCAGTGCCTTCGATCATCTGATCCGTACACCGGTGCTGCAGCCTGCAGCGGTAGAGACAGCAACCGCCTGATGCTCAAAGCCCCTCTCCTGCGGGAGAGGGGTTGGGGTGAGGGTCCGGGTGACACCACCCGCATCCATGGAAAAAATGGGCTTGGCCCAACCCTCATCCGCCCCTTCGGGGCACCTTCTCCCGCAGGAGAAGGAAACACCCGGGAGCCCGACATGAACCTTCGTGACCTGAAATACCTGGTGGCGCTGGCCGAGCACAAGCACTTCGGCCGTGCCGCTGCGGCCAGTTTCGTCAGCCAGCCCACCCTGTCCACCCAGATCAAGAAGCTGGAAGAAGAACTGGGTGTGCCACTGGTGGAGCGTGCGCCGCGCAAGGTGATGCTGACCCCGGCCGGCCGCGAGGCCGCTGCGCGTGCGCGCAGCATCGTGGCCGAAGTAGAGCAGATGAAGGAAGCCGCCCGCCGCGCACGTGACCCGGAAGCCGGCACCGTGCGTTTGGGAATCTTCCCGACCCTCGGCCCCTACCTGCTGCCGCACGTGGTGCCAGCGATTCGCCAGCGCTTCCCGCAGCTGGAGATGTTGTTGGTCGAAGAGAAAAGCGATGTGCTGCTGGCACAGCTGCGCAATGGCCAGCTCGATGCTGCGCTGCTCGCCCTGCCAGTCGCCGACGAACAGCTGCACACCGAGTTCCTGTTCGAGGAACCCTTCGTGCTGGCCGCGCCGGAAGGCCACCCGCTGACCTCGCATAGCTCGCTGACACTGGATGATCTGTCCGACCAGCGCCTGCTGCTGTTGCAGGATGGGCATTGCCTGCGTGATCAGGCGCTGGATGTCTGCCATATGGCCGGTGCACTGGAGAAATCCGAGTTCCAGGCCACCAGCCTGGAAACCCTGCGACAGATGGTCGCAGCCAATGTCGGTGTCACCCTGCTGCCGATGCTGGCGGTGAAGCCGCCGGTGGCGCGCCCGGCCAACGTGCGGCTGATCCCGTTCACCGGAAACCCGCAGCCGAACCGCAGGATCGGCATGCTCTGGCGTCGCAGCTCGGCGATGGGCGCGTTCCTGGAACAGTTTTCGCTGCTGTTCAAACAGCTGCCGGCAGGGTTGTTGGAGGCGCCGGCGGAGGCTGCTCGGGTTCAGGCTTAAAAGCTGCCCCTTCCCCAGCCCTCCCCCTACGCTGCGCGCAAGGGAGGGGCAAGGCTTGGCTCCCTTGCGCCGCAGGCGGAGGGGAGGGCTGGGGAGGGGTGCGCTTCGCAGCACCCCAAAACCTGAACATCCCCCTCCCCCACATTGCATCCGGGGCTGACCGGCCCCATGATCTTCACAGGGTCGCCTGCGGCCCGTTTCACCAGCACAATAGAAATCCGGGCGGCGCCGACAAAGCGTCGCCTTTTGCTTGCTCTTCAATCAGATAAGGAATTCCCATGACCAGCAAAAGCGGTCTGCCACCATCCATCATTGTTTCCACCCGTGACATGGCCCGCCTTGAGGCCCTGCTGGACTCCCCGGCGCTGAGCCGGCACCCGGCCGCTGTTGCCCTTGCGCAGGAACTTGAGCGCGCGCAGGTGCTGCCGCCGGAAGAAATCCCCGAAGGCATCGTCACCATGCACTCCCGTGTGGACTGCGAAGACGAACTGCACGACGAAAAACATTCCCTGACCCTGGTCTATCCGCACGAAGCGGATTTCGACAAGGGCCGTGTGTCCGTGCTGGCGCCGGTTGGCAGTGCCCTGCTGGGCTTGTCGGTTGGCCAGACCATCGACTGGACCGCACCCGGCGGCCGCCAGCTGCGCCTGCGCGTCACCGCCGTTCACTATCAGCCCGAAGCGGCTGGTGATTTCCACCGCTGAGCGCGTTCCGCGCCGCACCTGCAACAGGAAACCATGATGTCCCAGGCCCCCTCCAAGCTCGCCCAGCTGCGTGAACTGTCCGTCGTCGTCGCCGATACCGGCGATTACGACGCCATCAAGCGCCTGCGCCCGGTCGACTGCACCACCAACCCGACGCTGGTGAAGAAAGCCCTCGACCTGCCGGTCTATGCCGGCCTGATCGAGCGCGAGCTGCAGTGGGGCCGTGCCCAATCCGGTGACAAGCAGGCCATCGCCAATGCCGTGGTCGATCGCCTGACCGTCGGCGTCGGCACCATGCTGGCCGAGCTGGTGCCGGGCCGTGTCTCCACCGAAGTGGATGCCGACCAGGCCCACAACACCGAGGCTACCGTCGCCAAGGCGCGCGAGTTCATCGCCATGTACGAAGCGGCCGGCGTGCCGCGCAGCAAGGTGCTGATCAAGATCGCCGCGACCTGGGCCGGCGTCGAAGCCGCCCGCGTGCTGCAGGCCGAGGGCATCGACTGCAACCTGACCCTGATCTTCAACCCGACCCAGGCCCTGGCCTGCTCGGAAGCCGGTTCCTTCCTGATCTCGCCGTTCGTCGGCCGCATCCTGGATTGGTACGTGGCCAACGGCCAGACCCCGGCCAGCATCGACGAAGACCCGGGCGTGGTGTTCGTGCGCGGCGTGTTTGCCGAGTTCAAGCGTCGCGGTTCCAACACCGTTGTCATGGGCGCCTCGTTCCGCTCGACCGCGCAGATTGAAGCGCTGGCCGGTTGTGATCGCCTGACCATCTCGCCGGATCTGCTGGAGAAGCTGGATGCTGACTTCGGCGAGCTGCCGCGCAAGCTGGTGGCCGGTGCTGCTGAAGCGGTGAACATCGCTGCGATTGATGAAGCGAAGTTTGATGCGGATATGGCGGCTGATCCGATGGCTACGGAGAAGCTGGCTACTGGTATTGATGCGTTTGCGAAGGATCTGCAGACCTTGCGTCAGCGGATTGCGGATGAGTTGGGCGGCTGAGCGGAGCTGGGGCCGACAAACGTAGTGCTTGATATCTCCCTTCTCCCGCTTGCGGGGTTAAGAACAGGCGCTTACGAGCCAAAGGCTCGTGACTGTTCGTACGCCCCGCGTGCTACGCGGGGCCGGGGCGCGGAGCGAGGTGCCCCGAAGGGGCGGATGAGGGGAAGCTTTTCGAGCTTTAAAAGCTTTTGCTCCACGTGCTTTAAGAGCGCCCTCACCCCAACCCCTCTCCCGCATGCGGGAGAGGGGCTTAATCAAAATCAAAAAACGCCGAGCTCCAGCCCTGCTGCGAGCAGCGCGCCCAGCTCTCGGCCTCGCGCCAACTGCAGCTCAGGCAATTTCTTCCCAGCAACAATCGCCTCCGCCGTCTGTGCCTGCGTACACACCAGCACCGGCTCGGCCACTTCTTTCAAGCGCAGCCCCAAAGCCACCCTGCGCAACTGTGCAATCGTCGGCTGACCATCCGAGCCTGCACATACCAGCAGTGCATACGGCTTGCCCTCACAGCGCCCCAACAGCGGGTAATAACTGCGATCAAATAAATCCTTCATCGCCCCGCTCATCGAGGCCAATGTCTCCGGCGTGGCGAACACCACCGCATCGGCGGCAAGCACATCGTCCGCACCGGCATCCGCAGCGCGCAAGGCAATCACCTGCACCGCATCACCGGTACTCTCGCGTGCACCCTGCAGCAATGCTTCCACCATCGCCGCAGTAGCGCCGGTAAAGCTGTGCCACACCACCAGCAGACGGCGCGGTGTGGCACTCACGGCTCAGACATCCAGACCAATCGGGCAGCTCACGCCGGTTCCGCCAATGCCGCAGTATCCGTTCGGATTCTTCGCCAGATACTGCTGGTGGTAGTCCTCGGCGTAATAGAACGGCGGTGCCGGGAACAGGATCTCGGTGGTGATCTCACCGAAACCAGAGGCAGTCAGCTGCTGCTGGTAGGCCGCACGGCTGGCAAGCGCTGCGTCGTACTGTTCCTGCGTATGGCAGTAGATCGCCGAACGGTACTGGGTGCCGGTGTCGTTGCCCTGGCGCATGCCCTGGGTAGGATCGTGGTTCTCCCAGAAGGTGCGCAGCACGGTTTCCAGCGTCACCTGCGCCGGATCAAACACCACCCGCACCACCTCGGTGTGGCCGGTAAGGCCGGAACAGGCTTCTTCATAGGTCGGGTTCGGGGTGACACCGCCCTGGTAGCCCACCGCCGTGGTCACCACGCCCGGCAGCTGCCAGAACTTGCGCTCGGCGCCCCAGAAACAGCCCAGGCCCACGTCCAGCACCTGCAATCCGTCGAAATCAGCCTGCAAGGGCTGGCCGTTGACGAAATGCTGGTTGTGCAGCGGCAGTGGCGTGTCCCGCCCCGGCAGTGCTTCTTCCGGGCGCGGCAGGCGCTGCTTGAACGCGCCGATACCCAGTATTCCCTGGCCGATTCCCAACATGTCAGCTCCTCAGGCCGGGAGGAATCCCGGCGCTTCATCGTCATCCAAGATGGGGTCGGCTGGGCCATCGTCCAAGCCCAGCGCAGCGACGATGTCCTCGGCCTCGGGCTTGGCCGAATCCGGCACGCAGACCCGCAGCACGCCAAACAAGGGCAGCTCGCCGCCCGCGCCCAGCAAGGACTCGCCGAACACGAAGGCCGGGATGCCCGCGTCCTCCAGCGCATGCTTGACCAGATGCGCGTCGAACAGGTTGTTGCTCTGGTAGATCAGCTGCATTTGATTCTCCGTTCAAACCGGCTGGCGCAGGTCATCAGTGGCCGCGACATGCTCGATTTCCGCTGCACCGGCCTGGCGCCACTCGTGCAGCGCAGGCAGTGCCAACAGCGCCTGCAGGTACTCGCCGGCAACGCCTTCCGCAGCCACGCCATAGCCGTCGAAGCGTACCGCTACCGGCGCGAACATCGCATCGACGATGCCGAACTGGCCAAACAGGAACTCGCCGTCCGCGCCGTACTGCCGGCGCAGCTCGCTCCACAGCGCGCGGATGCGATTGATGTCGGCCTGGGCGGCGGCGTCCCAGCGGTAGCCATCGGGCTGGCGGCGGCTGTTCATCGGCAGCTGGCTGCGCAGCGCAGTGAAACCTGAATGCATTTCCGCCGCGGCAGCCCGCGCCACCGCGCGTTGCGCCAGGTCTGCCGGCCAGCCGCGTCCGCCCAGCCAGCGCTCGTTGGCGTACTCGCAGATGGCCAGCGAATCCCAGACCTGCAGCGCGCCATCACGCAGCGCCGGCACCTTGCCGGTGGGCGAATGCTGCAGCACTTCGCTGGCAAAGCCCGGTGTATCCAGGGCCAACCGTACTTCGTCGAAATCCACCCCGAAATGGCGCAGCAGCAGCCATGGGCGTAGCGACCAGGACGAGTAGTTCTTGTTGCCTATCACCAGAACGGGGCGGTCCATCAGTGCCAATCCACGGGGCGGGAGGCCCCAGCATAGCCCCGTCCCGGCAACCTGCGCCCGGCTCGGCTAAACTTGCGGTTTACTTCAATACACTGCGTCCCCCATGTCCGAGAACACGCCTGCTGTCGCCGCCACGCCGGAAAACGCTCCCGAAAAGCGCGATTTCATCCGTCAGATCGTCCGTGAGGACCTGTCCAGCGGCAAGCACACGGCCATCAAGACCCGCTTCCCGCCCGAGCCCAATGGCTACCTGCACATCGGCCATGCCAAGTCGATCTGCCTGAACTTCGGCATCGCCGGCGAGTTCGGCGGCGTCTGCAACCTGCGCTTCGATGACACCAACCCGGCCAAGGAAGACCCGGAATACGTGCAGGCCATCCAGGACGACGTGCGCTGGCTGGGCTTCGAATGGAACGAGCTGCGCCACGCCTCGGACTACTTCGACGCCTATTACCTGGCCGCACAGAAGCTGATCCGCGACGGCAAGGCCTATGTCTGCGACCTGTCGGCCGACGAAGTGCGCGCCTACCGCGGCTCGCTGACCGAGCCGGGCCGCCCCTCACCGTACCGCGAGCGCAGCGTCGAGGAAAACCTGGACCTGTTCGCGCGCATGCGTGCCGGTGAGTTCGCCGATGGCGCCCGCACCGTGCGCGCCAAGATCGACATGGCCAGCGGCAACATCAACCTGCGCGACCCGGCGATCTACCGCATCAAGCACGTCGAGCACCAGAACACCGGCAATGCCTGGCCGATCTACCCGATGTATGACTTCGCGCATGCGCTGGGCGATTCGCTGGAAGGCATCACCCACTCGCTGTGCACGCTGGAATTCGAAGACCACCGTCCGCTGTACGACTGGTGCGTGGACAACGTCGACTACGCCCACGACAACGCGCTGACCCAGCCGCTGGTCGACAAGGGCCTGCCGCGTGAAGCCGCCAAGCCGCGCCAGATCGAGTTCTCGCGCCTGAACATCAACTACACGGTGATGAGCAAGCGCAAGCTGATGGCGCTGGTCACCGAAAACCTGGTCGATGGCTGGGAAGACCCGCGCATGCCGACCCTGCAGGGCCTGCGTCGTCGTGGTTACACCCCGGCGGCGATGCGCCTGTTCGCCGAGCGCGTGGGTATTTCCAAGCAGAACTCGCTGATCGATTTCAGCGTGCTGGAAGGCGCCCTGCGCGAAGATCTGGACAGCGCCGCCGCACGCCGCATGGCGGTGATCGATCCGCTCAAGCTGGTGCTGACCAATCTGCCGGAAGGCCACGAGGAATCGCTCAGCTTCAGCAACCACCCGAAGGACGAAAGCTTTGGCAGCCGCGCCGTGCCGTTCTCGCGTGAGCTGTGGATCGAGCGCGAAGACTTCGCCGAAGTGCCGCCGAAGGGTTGGAAGCGCCTGGTACCAGGCGGCGAAGTGCGCCTGCGTGGTGCTGGCATCGCCCGCGTCGATGAAGTGATCAAGAACGACGCCGGCGAGATCGTCGAGCTGCGCGGCTGGCTGGACCCGGAATCGCGTCCTGGCATGGAAGGCGCCAACCGCAAGATCAAGGGCACCATCCATTGGGTCAGCGCCCAGCACGCGGTGGAAGCCGAAGTGCGCCTGTACGACCGCCTGTTCTCGGTGGCCAACCCGGACGATGAATCCGACGGCAAGACCTACCGCGATTACCTGAACCCGGAATCACGCAAGGTCGTCACCGGCTACGTCGAACCGGCCGCAGCCCTGGCCGCACCGGAACAGAGCTACCAGTTCGAGCGCACCGGCTACTTCGTCGCCGATCGCCGCGACCACACGCCGGCCAAGCCGGTGTTCAACCGCAGCGTGACCCTGCGTGATACCTGGTCGGCCTGATCGGGATGGGTGGGGTTGCCGGCTGACAGCCCGGTAACCCCCTGCTCACATGGGACGCGGCTACCATGGCCGCGTGCCCAGAACAGGATTCGCCCATGTTCCGTCTGTCACTGCTGCTCTGCCTGCTGCTTGCGATCACCGCCTGCAGCTCACCGGCCGCCACTGCGCCGGTCACCTCGCAAGCGCCCGCGCCAGTCGCTGCCAGCGAACCATCAACACCCGCCAAACCTGCCGCCACGCCCGTCGTGGTCGACAGCAGCTGCAAGGTCGATGCCGATTGCACGGTGAAGAACGTCGGCAACTGCTGCGGTCAGTACCCGGCCTGCGTCAACGTCAACAGCCCCACCGACCCGGCCGGCGTACAAGCCAGCTGCCAGGCCAAGGGCATGATGAGTGTCTGTGGTTTCACCGAGATCCAGGGCTGTAGTTGCGTCAAAGGCCAGTGCGCCTCGACCGACAGCAGCAATCCGCTGCGCCAACCAATGACAGAGAATCCCGCACCGGCACGCTGAGTCGCGCTCAGCGCGGCTTGGGCTCCACGCTGCTGCGCCAGGCATCGAGGAACTGGCGGCGCTTTAGCGCATCCAGGTAAACCAGCAGCCCCGGCCCAAGCTGGATCGGCCGCCGGTTCTGGCCTGGATCGCTGTCACCACCGCCGTTGCGGATGATCGGCATCAAGCGCGCCTCGCGCGACAACACCTGCTGGCCGCGCGCCGACAACAGGTAGTCGAGGAAGCGTTTGCCCTCGGCCGGGTGCGGGCTGTTGCGCGGAATCACCGCCGTGCGCAACACCACCAGGGTGTAGTCCTCCGGCTCGACGATGCCCAGGGGCGCACCAGCATCGATGCGCGCCTGCGCGTAGGAGCCCAATACGTTGTAGACCAGCGACAGCTTGCCGCTGCTGACCTGGTCCAACAGCACGCCGGTGCGTTCTTCACGTACCACACCGTTGTCGCCCAATGCGCCGAGCAAGGCACCGGCGATGCTGCCGCGCTGTGCATCCTGCGTCGCCAGCAGATAGCCGACACTGCTGCGCTCGATATCGTAGGTGCCGACCTTGCCGCGCAGCGGTGCACCTTCGGCACGCAGCAGATCCAGCAGTTGGCGACGCGTGTGCGGTACTTTCGCCGCTGGCAAAGCACGCGTGTTGTAGACCATCGCCACCGGTTCGTAGCTGATGCCGAAGGCTTCATTGCGCCACTTCGCCCAGGAAGGCACGGCTTCGGTCTGCGGCGAACGGTGCGGCAATGCGTGGCCATCGTTGACCAGCTTGGTCTGCAGGTCCATGCCGCTGGAAATCAGCAGATCCGGTGCGTTCGCCGTGTTGCGATCACGCAGGAAACGCGCGTACAGGTCCTGGGTGATGATGTCTTCATAAACGACTTCGGTGCCCGGATGCAGGCGCTGGTAGTCGGCGATCACCACCGCGAACACTTCGATATCCGTGGTGCCATGGATGCGCAGCTGTTCGGTCGCAACGCCCTGCGCAGGGAAGCGCTGAACATCGCCTGGTGCGGCGATCAGAGATGGCGCCAACAGCAGCCCAAACAACAGGATCAACAAGCGGCTCATGCGGCATGCCTTGGCAGATGGATGGTGGCGACCAGACCGCCTTCGGGCCGATTGCTCAGGTCGATGCTGCCGCCATGGCTTTCAACCACGCGCTTGACGATGGCCAAGCCCAGGCCGGCGCCACCGGCAGGCGCGTTCTCACCGCGCCCGAAGCGCTCGAACACGCGTTCGGCATCAGCGGCACTGATCCCGGGGCCGTGGTCGGCAATGGTCAATACCGCCTGCGTGTCCTGCACGGTCAGCGCGATCTGCAGCGGGCCATCGCCACCGTATTTCATCGCGTTGTCGATCAGGTTCTTGATCGCCTCGCGCAGCAGCAAGGCGTCGCCATTGACCTGCACCGCACCGGTGGTGATCGCCAGCTGCACACGTGGTGCCGGGCCTGCCTGCGGTAGTGCTTCATGCAAAGCCTGATGCACGGTTTCAACAAGATCCAGCGGCGCGAAGCGCTGCAGGTTGGAGCGATGGATGACGCTGGCATCGCTGAGCAGCTGGTTCAGCAGGCGGCTCATATGGGTGGCGTTGCGCTCGATCGCACGCAGGCTGCGCTGCATGTCCTCGGGCTCTTCTTCATCCAGTGCCAACTGTGCCTGCGCGCGCAATGCCGCCAGCGGCGTACGCATCTGGTGCGCGGCTTCGGCCATGAACGCACGCAGGGTTTCGTTGCTGCTGGACAGGCGCTCCATGAAGCGGTTCAAGGCAGCAACCATCTGGTTCATCTCGCGCGGCACATGCGAATCCAGCGGTTTCAGGTCGGAGGGTTCACGCCGCGACAGCTCGCGCTCCAGGCGCACCAGCGGGCGGAATGCGCGGTGCACACCGAAGGCGACCAGCGCCAGCAACAAGGCCGACAACACGCCGATCGCGATCAGCGCGCGGTTGACCATCTCCTGCGCCAGCTCGGCGCGGGCGCGACGGGTCTGCCCCACCTGCACCTGCACTTCACCCTGCGCAGAAGCGGCGGCGAAGCTGCGCTTGACCACCACGAAGCGCACCTTCTCACCGCTGTACTCGGCATCGAACAGCTGCGGCTGGCTGCCACTCCTGCGCGGTGCCTGGGGAAGATCCTCGTAGCCGGTGATGGTGCGACCACGACTATCGGCCACGCGGTAGAACACGCGGTCTTCTTCCGCCATCGACAGCAGGTCCAGGGCCGCATATGGCAGATCCACCTGCCATTGCCCATCCACCAATGCCACCGAATCGGCGATGGACAGCGCCGAAGACACCAGCAGATGGTCGTAGGAGCGATTCGCCGCACGCTGCCCGTAGTCGCGCGCGGCGAACAGCAAGGCCACCGCGAATACCGCCAGCAACGCGCCCAGGTACAGCATCAAGGTGCGCCGCAATGAACCGGAAGTACGGACCTCAGCCGTCGCCATCGGTACCGCCGTCGCTGGCTTCCAGCATGTAGCCCACGCCACGCACGGTGGTGATGCGCACTGGTGCGGCCACCAGTTTCTTGCGCAGCCGCCCGATATACAGCTCGATGGCATTGGGTCCAGCTTCGTCGTCGAAACCGAACAATCCCTTGCCGATCTCATCCTTGCCGACGACCTGCCCGAGCCGGCCGACCAGGATCTCCAGCAGGCGGAACTCGCGGTTCGGCAGTTCGATCACCTCGCCATCCAGGCTGACCCGGTGCGCGGCATTGTCGAACTGGAAGCTGCCGATCTGCACCACTTCGCTGGCCTGGCCACGGCCGCGACGCAGCAACACCCGGCAACGGGCTTCGAATTCGCGGAAATCGAAGGGCTTGCCCAGATAGTCGTCTGCGCCAACATCCAGCGCCTGCACGCGATCCTCGATGCCATCGCGGGCGGTCAGCATCAGCACCGGTGTGCTGTCGCCGCGCTCGCGCATGCCCGCCAGCACGCGCAGGCCATCGAGCTTGGGCAGGCCGATATCCAGCACCACCAGATCGAAGCTCTGGTAGCGCAGCACGCTGGCCGCGCCCATGCCGTCGGCCTGCCAATCCACCGCGTGGCCGTTACGGCGCATGCGACGAATGATGGCGTCGGCCAGATCCGCATTGTCTTCAACCAGCAGCAGGCGCATCGCGGTGGAAAGTATCGGGAAGGCGCGAATGCTAACGCGGAAGCCGCAAAGACGCAGTGCCGGCCCCGCATTGTTGCGCCGCACAAACCCCTGACAGGCGGATGACAGCTAGTCCCCTCCAGACTGCGCCCACGCACCAGCAGGTGCCCATGTTTGCCGCGCGCCTGGCGCGCACCTGGGAGGGTTTGTGGAACTGAGTGTTTTCCAAAAGCGCAGCCTCGCTGCCGCTGTCCTGCTATGCCTTGGCGCTCCGGCGCTGGCCGCAGAAGACGAAGGTCCGGTCACAGCCACCATCGGCGGCCGCCTGCATCTGGATTTCGCCAGCTTCGACAATGACCACCGTGGTACCCCGAACAAGGACGACACCGAGATCCGTCGCGCCTGGCTGGATGTGTCCGGCAAGTTCTTCGTCGTCGACTACAAGCTGGAAGCTGACTTCTCCGGCGACCGCCCCGAAGCCAAGGACGTCTACGTCAGCCGCAGCTTCGGCGATGCCGGGCGCCTGACCGTGGGCCAGTTCAAGCAGTACTACTCGCTGGACGACCGCACCGGCTCCAACTACGGCAGCTTCCTGGAACGCGGCAACGCCGGCACCAGCCTGGCCCCGCTGTATCGCCTCGGCGCCTCATGGCAGGCCAACCCGGGCGACATGACCTGGGCGGCAAGCGTCTACAGCCTGGAAAGCATCGATGCCTGGCAGGTAAAGGGCCGCGCTGCGGGTGGCCGCGTCACCTGGGCGCCGAGCCCGGCCGCTGGCGACGTGCTGCACCTGGGCCTGTCGCTGGCCCGCGAGGCCTATGACAACCCCGGCGTGAATGGCGTTCCTGCCTTGCGCATCCGCCCGCGCCCGGCCGGCCATCTGTCCGATGAAAGCCGACTGACCCTGGTCGACTTCTCGGCCGGTCGCGATACCGACGTCAACAAGTGGTCGCTGGAATACGCGCAGGTGCGCGGCCCGCTGTCATGGCAGGGCGAGTTCAGCGGCGCCACCTTCGACGATGGCGCGCAGCGCGGCGAGGTGATGGCGGCCTACGGCATGCTCAGCTGGTTCGTCACCGGCGAGTCGCGCAGCTACGACCGCAAGACCGGTCGCTTCGCCCGCATCAAGGATATCCGCCACAAGCCAGGCGCGTTTGAAGTCGCCCTGCGCTACGACCAGATGCGCGGCAACCAGCACCTTGATGGCCAACCCGACCTGCGCAACGGCAGCACTGAAGCCTGGACCCTGGCCGGTAACTGGTACCTGCGCGACAACCTGCGCTTCATGCTCAACCTGATTGAAAGCCGCAACCGCAACCGCCTGACCGATACCACCGTGGACCACACCCGCGCGGTCACCGGTCGCCTGCAGTTCGATTTCTAAACACCTCTTCCCCGTCCTGTCCCTTCAAGGAGTCTGCAGATGATGCTGACCATCCTCGGCTTCGGCATGGTCCTGACGTTCATGTATCTCATCATGAGCAAACGACTGTCGCCGCTGGTCGCCCTGATTACCGTACCCATCGTGTTCGCCCTGATCGGCGGCTTCGGTGCCGGCCTCGATGACATGATGCTCGACGGCATCAAGAAGATTGCGCCGACCGGCGTGATGCTGATGTTCGCCATTCTCTACTTCGGGGTGATGATCGACGCCGGCCTGTTCGACCCGCTGGTGCGCATCATCCTGCGCATCGTCAAGGGTGACCCGCTGAAGATCGTGATGGGCACCGCCGTGCTGGCGATGCTGATCTCGCTCGATGGCGATGGCTCCACCACCTACATGATCACCGTGTCGGCGATGCTGCCGCTGTACCGCCGGCTGGGCATGAACGCGCTGAGCATGACCTGCGTGACCATCCTCGCCGGTGGCGTGATGAACCTCACCCCATGGGGCGGCCCGACCGCGCGTGCTGCCACAGCACTGCATGTGGATCCGGCCGATGTGTTCGTGCCACTGATTCCGGCGATGGTGCTGGCCTGCGCCGGCATTCTTGCACTGGCCTGGTACCTGGGCATGAAGGAACGCCGTCGCCTCGGTGTGGTTGCCCTGCCGCAGGGTGGCTCGTGGATGGACGCCAGCGTCTCCGATGACAGCGATGCACTGCCGACGGTGGAAGATGCCGAAGACACCAAGCGGCCCAAGCTGCTGTGGGTCAACTTCGCGCTGACCCTGGCACTGATGGCCGCGCTGGTGATCGGCCTGCTGCCGATGCCGGTGCTGTTCATGGTGGGCTTCGCCATCGCGCTGGTGATCAACTACCCGAACCTGGCCGAGCAGCGCCGCCGCGTGGTCAACCATGCAGGCAATGTGCTGTCGGTGGTGTCGCTGATCTTCGCCGCGGGCATCTTCACCGGCATCCTGTCCAACACCGGCATGGTCGAGGCGATGTCACGCGGCTTCCTGTCGGTGATTCCGGAAGCCTGGGGGCCGTACCTGGCGGTGATCACCGCCGTGGCATCGATGCCCTTCACTTTCTTCATGTCCAATGACGCCTTCTATTTCGGCGTGCTGCCGATCCTGTCCGAAGCGGCGGGTCACTACGGCATCACCCCGGTGGAAATGGCGCGCGCCTCGCTGGCCGGACAGCCGGTACATCTGTTGAGCCCGCTGGTGCCATCGACCTATCTCTTGGTTGGCTTGGCCAAGGTCGACTTCGCTGACCACCAGAAGTTCACCCTGAAGTGGGCTGTGCTGATCTCCATGATCCTGATGGCCGGCAGCCTGCTGTTCGCCCTGTATCCACTGGCCGCCTGAGCGGCACCTACCTGACGCATTGGAGAGCACCATGACGCTACGTATCGCTTACGTCACCAGTGGCATGGGCAGTGTAGGCACTGCCATCTGCCAATCCCTGGCCCGCGCCGGCCACACGGTGGTGGCAGGCTGCGCGCCGGATTCACCGCGCAAGGCCAACTGGATCCGCGAGCAGCGCGAACTCGGCTTCGACTTCATCGTGTCCGAAGGCAATGCCGCCGACTGGGATTCCACCACCGCTGCGTTCGCCAAGGTGCGTGCGGAAGTGGGCGAAGTGGATGTGCTGGTCAACAATTCCGGCGGCAGCCGCGACATGCTGTTCCGGCAGATGAGCACCGAGGATTGGAATGCGGTGATCGCCTCCAACCTCAACACCTTGTTCAACCTGAGCAAACAGGTGGTCGATGGCATGACCAACCAGAACTGGGGCCGCATCATCAACATCGGCTCGGTCAGTGCGCAGAAGGGCCAGATCGGCCAGGTCAACTACGCAACGGCCAAGGCTGCGATGCACGGCTTCAGCCGCGCGCTTGCTGCCGAGGTCGCTGCGCGCGGTGTCACCGTCAACACCATTTCACCGGGCTACATCGCCAGCCAGGCGATCAGCAGCTTCCCGCCGGATGTATTGGACCGGCTTGCGGCCTCGGTACCGATCCGCCGCCTCGGCAAGCCCGAAGAGGTAGCTGCGCTGTGCGCGTGGCTGGCCAGTGATGATGCGGCCTATGTCACCGGTGCTGACTATCCGGTCAACGGTGGTCTGTACATGGGTTGATGTTGCGATTGATGGATTCAACACCAGACGCCGCGCTTTGTCGCGGCGTTTTCTTTTGGGAGGCCTGCGCACCGTTGCTGTCGAGCGTCTGGTATTTCATATCGACTGCGTCGCACTTCTGCTCGCATCTGTGCGCAAAACACCGTGGAACAGCAATGTTTCGCATCTGCGTAAACGAGCTTTAACAATCGTCCGACAGGCTCCTTGGACCGGCGTACACGCCGGCCTTTCCATGGACCCGGTAGACAATGAATCTCCAACGCCTCAGCTTCGCCATCACCCTCGCCCTGTGCACAAACCACGCCTTCGCCGAAGCCGCTGCAGACAGCGGTGCCTCTGCGCAGACACTGCATACCATCTCGGTGATCGGCCAAGGCCAGACCCGCCAGGTGCAGCGTATCGGCGAAGTCGACAAGCAGGTGTTGCCGCCGGGCAGCAGCGGCCAGAAGATTCTTGATCGCCTGCCTGGTGTATCCGTGCAGTCCAATGATGCCTTCGGTGCCAACGAAGAATCGCAGACCATCAGCCTGCGCGGTTTCGACAAGACCCGCTTGGGCTATACGCTTGATGGCATCCCGCTCGGCGACAACAGCTATGGCAACTACAACGGCCTGAGCATCGCCCGCGCCATCATCGCCGAGAACCTGGGCGGCGCAGAGTTGTCACAGGGCATCGGCTCGCTGGGCGTGGCTTCGACCAGCAACCTGGGCGGGGCAATCCAGTACTTCTCGCAGGATCCATCCACGGTGTTCGGCGGCCGTGCCAGCGTCACCGTCGGCGATGACAACCAGCGCCGCGGTTATCTGCGCGTGGATACCGGCGACCTGAATGGCTTCTCCGCCTATGTCTCCGGCGTGCACCAGGACGCCGACATGTGGGCCGCGCCACACCAGAACCAGACCACGCGCCAGTTCAACGCCAAGGCAGTGTGGAACGTGGGCGATCATCGTTTCGGCGCCTTCGTTGCCACTTCGCGGGCCAGCCAGGCCAACTACGCCTACCTGTCCAAGAGCATGCTGCAGCGTGGCCTGGGCTATGACTGGAACATCTATGCACCGGATTGGGACCGCGCCGTCGCTGCCGCGTACTGCGCACCGGGAACCTTCGATGCAGACCGCTGCGCGTTCTCCGGCGGCGTCAACAGCATCGACGATGCCTATTACCAGAGCCGCGCCTTGCGCGATGACAACCTCTACTCACTCGATGCCAACCTGCATCTCGGTGACGGACTCAACCTCAAGCTGCTGGCCTACCATCACGACAACCGTGGCCAGGGCCATTGGTGGGCGCCGGGCCAGCCTTCCAATCCCGGCACCGACAAGATGCTGCCGATCTCGATCCGCAGCACCAACTACACCATCGACCGCCAGGGACTGACCGCTGCGCTGTCGTGGACGGTCGGCATCCATGAGCTGGAAGCCGGCCTGTGGTTCGAGCAGAACGACCACAACGTCGAGCGCAACTTTTACTACATCGACGGCCCGTTCCTAGACGACACCTACCTCAAGAATCCGGACCGTCGCCTGTTCGACCAGGATTTCGATATCCGCACCCGCCAGTTCTATGTGCAGGACCGCATGCTTTTCCTCGATGAACGCCTGACCGTGGATGTCGGCATCAAGAGTCCGAACACGCGCATGCGCGCCACTGCACAGCCCGGCACCGAACAGAAATTCGCCTCCGGCACGCTGACCGCCAAGGAATCGCTGCTGCCGCAGTTGGGCCTCGGCTTCAAGCTCAATGCCAACAACGAGCTGTTTGCCTCGTATGCAGAGAACATCGCCGCCTTTGTCGGAGGTGGCAGCGGCGGCCCGCTGCAGGTGTCGCCTGAATCCTTTGCCGCCAGCGCAGGATTGGAACCGGAGAAATCCAAGACCTTTGAAGCCGGCTTCCGCAGCTTCGGTGCCAGGTACCAGGCATCGCTGGCGGCGTATCACGTGATGTTCGACAACCGCCTGCTCTCGCTCAACCCCTGCACCAGCATCGAAGTCGGCACACGTCCGGAGTGCATCACCCGCTTCATCAACGTCGGCTCGGTGAAGAGCCAGGGCGCGGAGCTGACCTTCATCCTCAAGCCGACGCAGGGCCTGCAGTGGTACAACGCGCTGTCCTGGAACAAGACCACCTATGAGGACGATTACGTCTCCGGCGGTGCGATCGTGCCGGTGGCCGGCAAGATCACCGTCGATACACCGCAGCGCATGGCATCCAGCGAGCTGAGCTGGAACCATGATGGCTGGTTCGCCAGCCTGCGCGGCAAGTACACCGGCAAGCGCTACTACACCTATACCAACGACCAGTCGGTGCCGGGCGTGACCACCTTCGATGCCGGCGGTGGTTACAGCTTCGGCCCCGGCCTGGGCCTGCAGAACGTCAAGGTGTCCTTGAACGTCACCAACCTGACCAACAAGCGCTACGCCGGTCAGCTCAGCTCGTTCGCCCCGACCGACCCCAACGGCACCCGCTACGCCATCCACGCCAGCGCCCCGCGGCAGATCTTCATGACGGTCGGCGCGGAGTTCTAAGCCTTTCGGCCCCCTCCCTTTGGCCGAAGGCCAAGGGGAGGGTTGGGGAGGGGTGCTTTTTGCGTCATCCCAAAACCCACAAGCAAAAGCCAACCCCCTCCCAACCTCCCCCTTGGCTTCGCCAAAGGGGAGGGGCTGAGCACGGCTCCGCTCAACGTCAGCATGCTCCGCCAACCCAAACACCTGAACAGCCCCGGAGCCCAAACCCGCCCGACCGCCCCAGTCCGCTAAACTGACCGCCGTTTTTTGCCACAACACCGGTCATCATCATGCTGCACGCCCAGGTTCACCTCACCCTCCCCGTCTGGATCCACGACGCCGTCGACTGCGACCGCGCCTATACCAGCGATGCGGACAAGGTGGCGCTGGCCATCGAGCTGTCGCGGCTGAATGTTGAACACGCCAGTGGCGGCCCGTTTGGCGCGGTGGTGTTCGGCCCGGACCACAAGGTGATCGCCGCCGCGGTGAACCGCGTGGTGCCGCATGCCACCTCGTTGGCACATGCCGAAAACATGGCGTACATGCTGGCCCAGCAGAAGCTCAACACCCCGCGCCTGAACGCGCTGCTGTCGCCGATCACCATGGCTACGTCCTCACAGCCCTGCTGCCAGTGCTATGGCGCCACCGTCTGGGCCGGCATCGACCGCCTGCTGATCGGCGCCTGCGCTGCCGACGTGGAAGAACTGACCCCGTTCGATGAAGGCCCGCTGCCTGCAGATTGGGCCGGCGAGCTGAACAAGCGCGGCATCGAAGTCGTGCAAGGCATCAACCGCGACGACGCCCGCGCCGTACTGCACAGCTACGGCAAGAACGACGGCGCACGCTACTGATACTCAAAGCCCCTCTCCCGCCTGCGGGAGAGGGGTTGGGGTGAGGGTCCGGCAGTTCTCATGCAGTCTGCCAGCGAACCGCGACCTACCCCCATCCGCCCCTGCGGGGCACCTTCTCCCAGTGGGAGAAGGACAGCCCCAACCGCTCCACACCAAGGATTTCCATGACCGGCCTGCTCTGCTACTGCCGCCAAGGCTTTGAACCGGAACTGGCCGGCGAACTGAACGACCGTGCAGGCCATGCCGGCGTTGCCGGTTACGCCCGCACCCAGCGCAACCATGGCTACGTGGTGTTCGTCACCGACGAGGCCGAAGCGCTGGACCAGCGCCTGCCCTGGCGCGAGCTGATCTTCGCCCGCCAGAAGCTGCGGATTCTCGCCGAACTGCCGCAGCTTGATGCAAGCGATCGCATCACCCCGATCATTGCCGCGCTGGAAGGCCAGCAGCGGTTTGGTGATCTGTGGGTCGAGCACCCCGATTCGGACGCCGGCAAACCGCTGGCCGGCCTGGCCCGCGCCTTCGGCAATGCGCTGCGCCCGGCGCTGCGCAAAGGCGGCCTGCTCACCGACAAGCCCAACGGCAAGCTGCCGCGCCTGCACGTGGTGTTCGTTGATGGCACGCATGCCTTCGTCTGCGTCTCCGATACCCGCGACAGCGCGCCGTGGCTGCTGGGTATCCCGCGCTTGAAGCTGCTGCCGGATGCACCCTCGCGTTCGGCCTTGAAGCTGGAAGAAGCGTTCATGACCCTGCTTACGCCGGAAGAACGCGAAGCCCTGGTTGTGCCCGGCATGCGTGCGGCCGATCTGGGCGCGGCACCCGGCGGCTGGACCTGGGTACTGACCCGCCAGCACCTGCATGTCAGCAGCATCGACAATGGCCCGCTGCGCCAGCATGTACTGGATACCGGCCTGGTCGAACACCTGCGCGCCGATGGCTTCCATTGGCAGCCGGAGATCGGCCTGGACTGGATGGTCTGCGACATGGTCGAGCAGCCGCGCCGCGTTGCCGAGCGCATGGCTACCTGGTTGCGCGAAGGCTGGTGCAAGCACACCATCTTCAACCTCAAGCTGCCGATGAAGAAGCGCTGGGATGAAACGCGCCTGTGCCTGGATCTGTTCGCGGAGAAGGCCGGCAAACCGCTGACCATCCGCGCCAAGCAGCTGTATCACGACCGCGAGGAAATCACGGTATTCGTGACCCCAAGGGCCAAGGGCTTTTGATCAGAGCCCTGTCCCGTCCACGGGAGAGGGGTTGGGGTGAGGGCAGCTTGCGCGCCCCTGTAGTGCCGAGCCATGCTCGGCATGGGCATTACCGGTAAAGCCTATGCCGAGCATGGCTCGGCACTACATTTGGTTGCGCTGGTAAAGCCTCTGCCGAGCATGGCTCGGTACTACCTTGGCCGTTCCACATCCCGCTCCAACCCGTGCCTCTGGCACACTCGCGCTTCCACCAACACGGAAGTCGCCGCCATCGCCCACCAGATCACCCGCGCCCGCATCGCCGCCTTCGCGCTCATCAGCCTGAGCAGCACTGCACTGGCCGCCGACAACTTCATCGCCCGCGACCACGTCAGCGATGGCACCTTCACCACCGGCATCGAAGGCCCGGCGACCGGCCCGGATGGCGCGCTGTACGTGGTCAACATCGGCAAGGACGGCACCATTGGCCGGGTTGATGAAACCGGCAAGGCAACGCTGTTCCTCACTCTGCCCGAAGGCAGCGTCGGCAACGGCATCCGCTTCGGCCGCGACGGTGCGATGTATATCGCCGACTACGCGCGCCACAACATCCTGCGCGTCGCCCCAGGCTCCACCAACGTCGGCGTGTTCGCGCACCTGCCCGATGCCCACCAGCCCAACGACATCGCCCTCGCCCCGGACGGCACGCTCTACGCCAGCGATCCCAACTGGTCCAAGGCCGATGACGGCCAGCTGTGGCGCATCGACCGAGACGGCAGCGTGCATCTGCTTGAATCCGGCATGGGTACCACCAATGGCGTCGAGGTCAGCCCTGACGGTAAGCGCCTGTACGTCAATGAAAGCGTGCAACGCAATGTCTGGGTCTACGACCGCGCCACTGACGGCAGCATCAGCAACAAGCGCCTGCTGATCCGCTTCGACGAGCACGGCATGGACGGCATGCGCTGCGACGCCGATGGCAATCTCTATATCGCCCGTTACGACGCCGGTGTGGTTGCCGTGATCTCGCCTGAAGGCAAATTGCTGCGCGAGGTGCCGCTCAAGGGCCGCAAGCCCAGCAATCTTGCCTTCGGTGGCAGCGATGGCCGCCAGGTTTTCGTCACCCTGCAGGACCGGGGCGCGGTGGAGACCTTCCAGGCCGACCGCCCTGGCCGTGAATACGGCTTGCAAGTAACAGCCAAACCCTGAGGCCGCTAGTCTCAGCTGCTGCAATCCATATCAGGCATGCTGTATGTCATGGGAGGAACCGCAATGCACAGCATCGAATTGAAGGACCCGGCCGGCTTCGGCAATGAGTTTCTGCGGCTGACCCTGATGCAGGGCTTCCAGTCGTTGACCAAGCGCGACCTGGAACTGCTGATATTCGTGTTGATCGAACGCGATGGGGCGATCAATCGCAGCGATTCCAATGCTGCGGTCGCGCTGCAACTGCGGGTCACCCCCGCCAAGGTCAAAGGCCTGCGTCGCGATGGCTATGCACGCTGGCGGGCCTTGGTACCCGAAGAAGGCGACAGCGCCCTGCAGCGCATCGTCGCTGCTGTGCTGACCGAGGCCAACCTGCGCTCCGGGGCAAAACACGTCAGCGAGCGCAGCCGCAAGGAAGGCTTCCTCGCCATCCGCATCGAGCATCCCGACGATGCCCAGCGTTTCGAGCAGGCCATCCTCGATGTCGGTGCGATCCCGGTCTATGAGCGCAACCGCGAAGTGGTTGCGGTGCGCTTCGACACCCTGCTCAACATCGCCGAACGCTGGAACTACCTGCAGCCTGATCCGCAGGCCGCCCTGGATGCATTGAAGAAGCTGGCTCCGACCTCTGAAGAGGTCGCCGACCTGCTGAAGAAGGACGTCAGCCAACTGCGCTGGGTCGATCTGCGGCGCGCGCTCAACAGCCTGGGCGCGAAGGCGATCAGTTCTACCGCCGAAGGTGGCTTGAAAGGCCTGCTGAAACTGGTCTTCCCGTTCATTCCGGGCTGATTGGCTCGCCCGTTCAGCTGCTGCGCACTACCATCACAACTGCCGCCACCCGCGTGGCGGGCCCTGTTTCCACCAACGATGAGTCGTGCCATGTCTGCGCTTCGTACTGCCCTGCCGCTGGCGTTTGCCATCCTGTTGCCCGTCGCCGCCAACGCGCAGACGGTACCGCGCCCTGAGCCCGCGGTCAGCATGCCGTTGAACGATGCGCCGGTGCATGTGCGCGAGCAGTCGTTGGCGACTGGCAAGGTCACCCACTCGACGCAGATCCTGATGCCCACCGATCAGGCCCAGGTCACCGTGCGTTCGATCCAGCCAGACAGCGTGATCGGCAATTACCGCATCGACTTCGATGCGATGGATGTGGATGGCGACGGCTTCATCAGCCGCGAGGAAGCGCAGGCCAATCCCGCCTTGGCCGATGAGTTCAATGCGCTGGATACAGCCCGCCGCGGCAAACTGTCGCGTGAGCAGTTGGCAGGCTGGTTGCGCTAAGGCATCACCTGTAGTGCCGAGCCATGCTCGGCATGGGGCGTTACCGGTAAAACCCTTGCCGAGCATGGCTCGGCACTACACTGGCATTGCTGGTAAAGCCTCTTGCCGAGCATGGCTCGGCACTACATTGCCCTAAAGGCCTGAGGCGCGCTTCCAGAACATCGACATCAGTGGCGGCATCCTGCCCGCCAGACCCAATAGCGCGCCACGCGCCAAGGTCAGGTGCATCTCGTCATTGGAGAACACCTTGTTGATCGCATCGAAACTGTAAGCAGCCACGGTGTTCTCGCTGCGACGCGTCCGCGCCCAGCGTTGCAGGCGGTGCGGAGAACTCCAATCCTGCCGACGCTGCTTCGCTTCGCGCACAAGATCACGCAGACCGGCCACATCGCGCAGACCCAAGTTCACACCCTGCCCAGCCAGCGGGTGCACCACGTGTGCGGCATCTCCCAGGGTCAGCACGCGCCCGGCGACATACGCCGTTGCCAACTGTCGACGCAGCGGGAATGCAGCGCGCGCGGACACCAGTTTCATCTCGCCCAGACGCCCGGCAAACGCATTGGTCAACTCGCGGTTGAAGCTGTCCTCATCCAGGGCCAGCACGCGCTCGGCCTCGGCATCGGGCAGGGTCCAGACGATGGAGCTGCGGTTGCGGTCGAATGGCAGCACCGCCAGCGGGCCGGTATCAAGGAAACGCTGCCAGGCGGTGTCTTCGTTCGGCAGCGTGCTGTCGACATAGGCGACCACGCCACGCTGGCCGTAGTCATGTCGGCTGACATCCAACCCTGCCAGGCTGCGCAGAGTGGATTCGGCGCCATCGGCGGCAATCGCAATCGAGGCTTCGACGCGGCGACCGTCATCCAGACGCAGGCGCACGCCCTGCGCGTCCTGCTCCATCGCCTCCACCCGCGCCGGGCAATACAGCTGCACGCCCGCAGCCGGCAGCGCCGCCCACAGCCGATCAACCAACAGGCCGTTCTCGACGATCCAACCCAGCTCGCGGCGGCCCAGCGTGTCGGCGTCGAAGGTCAGGTCGCCACCACCAGCGGCATCCCATACCCGCATGCGTCGATAGGCACGGGCGCGGGCCTGATCCACCTGCTTCCACACGCCCAGTGATTCCAGCAACGCGGCATTGTCGGCAGCAAACGCGAAGACACGCAGGTCCGGCTTCTGTGGCGACCACGGCGACGGCTCACGGCCTTCCACCATCGCCACCTGCAGACCTTCTCCGGCCAGCGCCAATGCGCAGGCCGCACCAACCACGCCACCGCCGACGATCACCGCATCCCACTGTCCGCGCCGGCTCATCGCCCCTCACTCCTGCACAACTCAGGCACCTGCCCGCGGAAGCCCATCGCGCCGCCAACCAGGAAGGACTGCACCGCAGGGGCCTGCGCCGCGGCAACAAAACCCAGGCTGCGCAGCGGCCGGATCAGCGGCGTGGCATTGCTGGTCAAACGGGCAAGCCCATCGGAGAACGCCAGGGTCTGCTCGCGGTCGGGTCCGCGTCGCTCCACATAGGCCTGCAGCAGCGCTTCGCTGCCCGGGTCCTGGACGGCGTCGCCAATCAGTTCGGCCAGGGTCAGCGCATCGCGCAGACCGAGGTTGAAGCCTTGTGCACCCAGCGGGTGGATGGTCTGCGCGGCATTGCCCAGCAGCAGCGCGCGCTCGCCGACCAGCTTCTGCGCCAGCACCTGGATCAGCGGGTAGGCGCTGCGCGGGCCGCTTTCCAGCAGCCGCCCTGCGCGCCAGCCCACGGCGTCCTGCAGTCGTGCCAGCCACGCCGCATCGTCCAGTGCCATCACCGCGTCAGCCTCTTCGCGGGCGACGCCGTGGACCACGCCGTAATGGCGGTCGCCACGCGGCAGCAGCGCGGTCGGGCCGGTATCGGTGAAGCGTTCGTAGGCGCAGCCATCCGGCGCCTTGGCCGCTCTCAGGCGCGCTACGAACAGGGTCTGCTGATAGTCGTGTTCGCTGACATCGATGCCCAGCGCCTGCCGAACCGCGCTGCGGGTGCCATCGGCGCCCACCACCAGCCGCGCCTGCAGGCGCTGTTCGCCGGCCTCATCGGCAATGACCACCTCGCGGCGGCCCTCGCTGCTCGCGCCCAGACCGACGAACTTCGCCGGGCGGTAGCGGGTCAGCTGCTGCAGTTCGCCCAAGCGGGCTTCCAGCGCCTCGCCAAAGTCGCGTGCCACCACCACCTGGCCAAAAGCGTCGCGACCGTAATCGCTGGCCTGCATCACTACCCGCCCGAAGTCACCGGCACGGCTGACATGGATGCGGCGGATCGGCCCGCCGGGGTTGGCGAGCTTCTGCATCACCCCCAGCGCGGTCAGCGCATTGATCGTTGCCGCGGCAAAGCTGAGGTTGCGCTGGTCGAACACCGCCGGCAGCGCGCCGCCCGGGGTTGCCTCGACCAGGCCTACGTCCAGCCCAAGCCGGTCCAGGGCGATGGCCAGGCTGGCACCTACCAGCCCGCCACCGACGATCACTACGTCATGGTTCTTGCTCATCCCACCATGATAACGGGGGTTCACCCGCCCGGTCGCCGCCCCATGCCGCAGTGCAACCGCCGGTTCACCCCCACTACGGCTAGAATGGCGGTCTGATTAACGGAAATCGCCACCATGACTGCCAACGTCCAACGCGCCTTCATCCTGTCCGTGCTCCTGCTGCTGATGGCCGGCACTCGCATCAACCATTTCGCGCCGATCCCGGATGCGTCGTGGGCGGTGTTCTTCATTGGCGGCTTCTACCTGCGCAACTGGACCCGCTGGGCGTTCCCGCTGCTGATGGCGCTGGCAGTGGTGGTTGACTGGGTGGTGATCTCCAACCAGGGCATGAGCTTCTGGCAGCACTACTGCGTTTCGGCGGCCTACTGGATGCTGATTCCGGCCTACTTCGCGATGTGGGCCGGCGGCATGCTGCTGCGTCGCTACTACCGCAGCGCCAACCTCAAGTCGCTGGGCCTGCTGGCCGTCACCGTGATCGGCTCGGTCGCGCTGTGCCACCTGATCGCCCAGGGCAGCTTCTACTGGATCAGCGCCTCGGTTGCCGAGCCGACCTTCGCTGGCTGGGCCAAGAACTACAGCGACTGGCTGCTGCCGTACATGCAGAGCGCCGCCATGTACATCGGCGCCGCCGCACTGGTGCAGCTCGCCGTTGAAGCCACCAGCAAGCAGTCGGCCGCTGGCCGCGTTGCCCACTAAGGGCACGCCGGGCAATGGGTAACCGTCTTTCCAAGATCTACACCCGCACCGGTGACGATGGCAGCACCGGCCTGGGTGATGGCAGCCGTACCGGCAAGGATTCGCTGCGGGTCAACGCTTACGGCACCGTCGATGAGGCCAATTCGGCCATTGGCGTGCTGCTGGCGGTGAGCCTGCCCGACGACATCCGCAACCTGCTCACCACCATCCAGCACCAGATGTTCGACCTGGGTGGCGAGCTGTGCATCCCCGGCCATGCCGCCATCCACGCCGCCGACATCGACGCGCTGGAACAGCACCTGGACCGCTACAACGACGACCTGCCGCCGCTGAAGGACTTCATCCTGCCAGCCGGCGGCGAAGGCGCGGCGCGTTGCCACCTGGCGCGCACCATCGTCCGTCGTGCCGAGCGCGAAACCGTTGCGCTGGCTCGCGTCGAGGATATCCGTGGCGAAGCGGTGCGCTACCTGAACCGCCTGTCCGACCTGTTGTTCGTGCTGTCCCGCGTGCTTGCCAGGGCCGATGGCCAGGGTGAAGTGCTGTGGAACCACGAACGTCGTCGCGGCTGATCCTCCTCCCCCCATACAACGCCGCGCAACGCGCGGCGTCGACGGTTACAGTGCGGCCATGCTGGTATTCACCCACCCTGCCTGCCTTGAACACGACCCCGGCATCGACCACCCTGAGTCGCCGGAGCGTCTACACGCCGTTATTTCCGCCCTACGGGCCGAATTCCCGGACCAGCTGGAGTGGCGCAATGCGCCGCCTGCCAAGCTCGGCGAACTGGCCCGTGTGCACACCCGCGAGTTGATCGACTCGGTCCTGCAGGTGCAGACCGCGCCGCTGCGGCGCATCGACCTGGACACCTTCAGCTCGCCCGGTTCGGCCAGCGCGGCTCTGCACGCGGCCGGTGCCGGCGTCGCTGCGGTGGACGCGGTGATGCTCGGCGAGGACAACAAGCACGTGTTCTGCGCGGTACGCCCACCCGGCCACCACGCCACCGCCGATACCGCGATGGGCTTCTGCCTGTTCAACAACATCGCCGTGGCTGCCGCCTATGCCCGCGACAAGTACGGCCTGGAACGGATCGCCATCGTCGATTTCGACGTGCACCACGGCAATGGCACCCAGGCCATCTTCGAGACCGACCCGAAGGTCGCCTACTACAGCACCCACCAGTCCGGCCTGTTCCCGTTCTCGGGCAACATGCGCGAACGCGGGGTGGGCAATATCTGCAACATCCTGCTGCCGCCGGGCAGTGGCGGCTTCCGCTTCCGCAATACCTGGGCCGACGAGATGCTGCCGCAGATCGAGGCGTTCCAACCTCAATTACTGTTCATCTCGGCCGGTTTCGATGCGCATATGCGCGACCCGCAGGCCGACCTGATGGTCGAGACCGAGGATTTCGGCTGGCTGACCGCCGAGCTGGTCACGCTCGCCGCCCGCCATGGCAGCGGCCGCGTGGTGTCCATGCTGGAAGGCGGCTACGACCTGCAGGCGCTGCGCGAATGCAGCGTGGCGCACGTCCAGGAACTGCTCGCAACCCGTTGATGGATGAACCCCGCCCGGCCCATCGGGCAGCCCTTCATTGCCCCCATGCAGGCGATGCGGCAAGCTAGCGGCCGTTTTCCCCCGAATGCGAACCGCGTGCGCCGAGCTCTCCGCCTGCTTCCCCTGCCCTTGGGCATTGCCATCTGCCTGCCCGCCTGGGCCGACGAGAAGCCGGTGAACTGGGGCCTATGCCCGGCCACCGACACCTTGCCTGCGTTCGACGAGGCCCCGCCGGTCGACCCCGCCGCTGCCGCCAACCGCGAGCAGTTGCCCACCGATATCGAAGGCAACGAGCTCTCCGGCACCAGCACCATGCCGCAATACCAGGGCAATGTGCTGCTCAAGCGTGGCGACCAGTTCATGGGCGCCGATACGTTGCGCATGGACACCGAGTCCGGCAATTACATCGCCGAGGGCAATGTCCGTTACTCGGATTCGTCGATCCGCATGGTGGCCGAGCGCGCGGAAGGCAATCAGGAAACGGATTCGCACAAGATCAGCGACATCCGTTACCAGCTGGTTTCCCGCCGCGGCAACGGCTCGGCGGATTCGGTCGACCTGCAGGGCTCGACCGGGCAGATGCACCATTCCAGCTACACCACCTGCGATCCCTCGCAACCGGTGTGGAAGTTGGTGGCGCCGCAGATCGACGTCGACAACGAAGAAGGCTTCGGCACGGCCCGCAACGCCGTGCTGCGCGTGGGCAAGCTGCCCGTGCTGTACATGCCCTACTTCAAGTTCCCGATCGACGACCGCCGCATGACCGGCCTGCTCTACCCGAAGCTGAGCATGTCCGGGCGCAACGGTTTCGACTACGCGCAGCCGATCTACTTCAACCTGGCGCCGAACTACGACGACACCCTGACCCCGCGCTACATGAGCAAGCGTGGTCTGCTGCTGGAGAACGAGTTCCGCTACCTGTACTCCGGCGGCCGTGGCCAGCTCGATACCTCGTACATGCCGAACGACTCACTGCGCGATCGCGATCGTGGCGCGTTGTCGTTCAACGGCTACCACAACGTCGACAAGAACTGGCAGGCGCGCGCCAACCTGGCCTGGGTCAGCGACGAGCGCTATGTCGAGGACTTCGCCAATCGCCTGAACGGCATCACCGCCTCCAACATGCAGAGCGCTGCTGGCCTGTATGGCACCGGCCGCACCTGGACCGCCGGCATCATGGCCGACGAGTGGCAGCTGACCGACTACACGCTGACCGAGCAGTCCCTGCCCTACAGCCGCCAGCCGCGCCTGTTTGGCACCTGGGAGGAATCCTTCGGCCACTGGTTCGAAGCCGGCATCTATGCCGAAGCCGTGCGTTTCACCCACGATGACATCCGCCACAAGACGCTCGATGCCGATGGCGAATACATCCGCACCGGCGATGTCACCCGCGTGTACGGCGGCTCCCGCCTCGACATCAAGCCCTATGTCTCGATGCCGCTGGGCGGCGCTGCCTGGTACATCACCCCGACCCTGGCCTGGCGTTACACCGCCTACGACCTGGAACGCGGCCTCGCCGACGACATCCGTGCCCAGCAGCTGCGCGCCGCCGGCATCGACCCGGCCACCGCCCCCCCTGCGCAGCTGCGCGGCAATACTTCGCCCAGCCGCAGCATGCCGATCGCCAGCCTCGACATGGGGCTGTTCTTCGACCGCGAGACCACGCTGGGCGGCAAGTCCTACCTGAATACGCTGGAGCCGCGGCTGTTCTACCTGAACACGCCCTACCGTGACCAGTCGGACCTGCCACTGTTCGACACCCGTGCCTTCACCTTCAGCTGGGGCCAGCTGTTCCGCGACTCCCGCTTCACCGGCGCCGACCGCCAGAACGATGCCAACCAGCTGACCACCGCACTGACCACGCGCCTGATCCGCCAGGAAGACGGCCGCGAGAAGCTGTCGGCCAGTATTGGCCAGATCACCTATTTCGAAGACTCCCAGGTCACCGTCAACCCCGGCGACCCGGTAGTGAGCGAAAGCAAGTCCGCCTGGGTGGCCGACGTCAACTGGGCGCTGACCGACCGCTGGACCCTGGGCAGCACCTACCAGTGGAATCCCAAGTTCCGCAAGGAAGACCTGGCCAGCGTGCGTGCGCGCTACCTGCTGCCCGACGACGGCGTGATCAACCTGAGCTACCGCTACCGCGGCAACCCGACCACCGGCCAGGAACAGCTCAAGCAGGCGGACTTCTCCTTCCTGTACCCGATCAACCCGCGCTGGAGCATCGTCGGCCGCTATTACTACTCGATGCTGGACAGCAAGCCGCTGGAAATCATCGGCGGCGTGCAGTGGGACAGCTGCTGCCTGGCAGTGCGTGCGCTGGCCCGCCGTTACGTCCGCAACCGCGAAGGTGACCTCAATAATTCGTTCCAGATCGAGTTCGTGCTCAAGGGCCTGAGCTCGGTTGGACAGAACACGGACCGCACCTTGCGCCGTGCTATTCTCGGCTACAACCGAGACGACCTCTACCTCGTTCCGCCAAGCAACATCGAGGCGAACGACGACGACTACGATCCCAACCAGATTCCATGACCAAGACCCTTCCTGCAGTCCTCGCCACCTTGCTGGCGTTCTCCGGCGTTGCCGCCCCGGCTGTTGCACAGCAGACGCAACCGCTGGATCGCATCGCCGCCGTCGTCGACGAAGGCGTGATCCTGCAGAGCGAACTGCAGCGTGCGGTCGCCAACATCAAGGGCCAGTACGCTGGCCGCGAAGCCCAGCTGCCGCCTGAAGCCGTGCTGGAACGGCAGGTGCTGGAGCGCCTGGTACTGGTCAAGCTGCAGGTGGCGCGCGCCGAAGGCAGCGGCATCCGCGTCAGCGACGAAGAACTGAACCACGCCATCGGCAGCATTGCCCAGCAGAATGGCACCACGGTCGATGGCCTGCGCCAGCGCCTGGCCCAGGACGGTATTGGTTTCTCCGATTTCAGCAATTCGGTGCGCGAGGAAATCATCACCCAGCGCCTGCGCCAGAGTTTCGCGCAGAGCCGTATCAGCGTCAGCGAAGGTGAAGTGGATGCCGCACTGGCACAGCAGAACGCCGGCGGTGCCCAGTTCCATCTGGCGCACATCCTGATCGCCCTGCCCGAGGGCGCGACTGCCGAGCAGATCGCCACCGGCCAGAGCAAGGTCGACGGCGTCAAGAACCTGCTGGACAAGGGCGAGCTGGACTTCTCCGCCGCCGCCGTGCGTTATTCGGACAGCCCCAACGCGCTGGAAGGCGGCGACCTGGGCTGGCGTAGTGCGGATGAAATCCCCAACGCGTTCGCCAACCAGATCAAGACCATGAAGGCCGGCGACGTGCTTGGCCCGATCCGCGGCCCGAGCGGCTTCCAGCTGCTCAAGCTGGTGGAAACCCGTGATGCCGGCAGCGCTGCCGACGGCGGCCAGAAGGTTACCGAGTACCACGCCCGCCACATCCTGATCCGCGTCACCGACCAGGTCGACGAAGCGGCTGCCAAGGCCAAGATCGAAACCCTGCGTGCGCGCATCGTCGGCGGTGCCGACTTCCAGGCCGTGGCCAAGGAGTCCTCCGACGACACCAACAGCCGTGGCCAGGGCGGCGACCTGGGCTGGTTCCCGGCCGATGCCTTCGGCCCGGACTTCGGCAAGCAGGTTGAAAGCCTGAGCGACAATGGCGTCGGCACCCCGTTCCGTACCGATGCCGGCTGGCACATCGTGCAGCGCGTTGCCTCGCGTCAGACCGACGTCGGCGACAACAACAAGCGTGCGCAGATCCGTGAACAGATCGGCCGTCGCAAGCTGGACGACGAGTACAACCGCTTCCTGCAGGAACTGCGTGGTGAAGCCTACGTCAGCTTCCGCAGCGGTGACCGCGCCGAGGGCAATGCCGACACGGCAACCACCCCGGCAGAACCGGCCAAGCCCTGATCCATGACTGCCCAGCTCGCTCTGGTTCCGGGCGAGCCCTCCGGGATCGGCCCGGAACTTTGCATACGTCTTGCCCAACAGCCGCGCAGTGACTGCCGGCTGTTGGCGTTTGCGGACCCGGATACCTTGCAGGGCGCCGCCAGCGCGCTGAACCTGCCGCTGCAACTGCTGCCCGAGCACGCTGATGCCAGCCGCCCCGGCGACCTGCGCCTGCGTGAAGTCCGCAACGCTGCCCCCTCCCGGTTTGGCCATGCCGATCCGCGCAATGCGCGGGCGGTGATCGATGCCCTGCTCGGCGCCGGCCAGGCCTGTCTGGACGGCAGCCTCGATGGCGTGGTCACCGGGCCGGTGCACAAGGCGGTGATCAACCAGGGCGGCATCGCCTATAGCGGCACCACCGAGTTACTGGCCAACCAGGCTGGCGTCGAAGTGGTGATGATGCTCGCCAATGACATCGTGCGTGTGGCCCTGGCCACCACCCACCTGCCGCTGCGCGAAGTCGCCGATGCCATCACCACTGACAGCCTGCGCAAGGTCATCAGCACCACCGATAAGGCCTTGCGGCGTGATTTCGGCCTGGCGAAGCCGCGCATTGCCGTGCTCGGGCTCAACCCGCACGCCGGCGAAGACGGCCATCTCGGCCGCGAAGAGCTGGACCTGATCATCCCGCTGCTGGAGCAGATGCGTGGCGAAGGCCTGAACCTGATCGGCCCGTTGCCCGCCGACACCGCCTTCCTGCCGGCAAAGCTGGCCGGTTTCGACGCGGTGCTGGCGATGTACCACGACCAGGGCCTGCCGGTGCTCAAGTACAGCGGCTTCGAGCAGGCCACCAACATCACCCTGGGCCTGCCCTACCCGCGCGTCGCGGTGGACCACGGCACCGCCCTGGACCTCGCCGGCAAGGGCGTGGCCGACCCTTCCAGCCTGTATGCGGCGACGGCGCTGTGCGCGCAGCTGGCTGCACAACGTAAAATCAGCCTATGAATTCTGATCATTCCCCGCGCACGGGCTTTACTGCCCCGGCCAAGAAACAGCTGGGCCAGCACTTCCTGGCGGACAAGTACTACGTCGAGAAGATCGTCCTGGCAGTCGACCCGAAGGGCGACGACCGCCTGGTCGAGATCGGCCCGGGCCAGGGCGCCATCACCTTCCCGCTGCTGCGCCGTCATCCCAGGCTGACCGTCATCGAGTTCGACCGCGACCTGATCGTGCCGCTGACCGAGGCTGCCGCGCCGCTGGGCGAGCTGACCATCGTCCACAGCGACGTGCTGCGGGTGAACTTCACCGAGCTCGCCGCAGGCTCCACCATCCGTCTGGTCGGCAACCTGCCCTACAACATCTCCTCGCCGATCCTGTTCCATGCACTGGACCATGCCGCCGCGATCTCGGACATGACCTTCATGCTGCAGAAGGAAGTGGTCGACCGCATGGCCGCCGGCCCCGGCAGCAAGGTTTACGGCCGCCTGAGCGTGATGCTGCAGGCGTTCTGCGAGGTAAAGGCACTGTTCGTGGTGCCGCCGGGCGCGTTCCGGCCGCCGCCGAAGGTGGATTCGGCCGTGGTCCGGCTGATTCCGCGTGATCCGGCCACGGTTGGCATCAACGACCGCAAACGCTTTGCCGACGTGGTCCGCGCCGCCTTCGGCCAACGCCGCAAGACCCTGCGCAACGCCCTCAACGGCGTCATCGATCAGGCCCAGTTCGAAGCCGCCGGTGTGCGCAGCGATGCACGCGCTGAACAGCTGGAAGTTGCCGATTTCATCAGGCTTGCCAACCTGCCGCAGGAATAAGCGCGGCATACACGCAAACCGATCACCTGCTTTTGCTTACACTCTCCCCATGGAAGACACCCGCCACTACGCGATCGAGATCGAGGTCTCGCCTCGTTTCATCGACGACCAGTCGGCCCCTGAAGACGGGCGCTTTGCGTTCGCCTACACGATCCGCATCCACAACCGCGGCACCATGCCGGCGCGGCTGATCAGCCGCCATTGGCGCATCACCGACGGCGAAGGCCGGGTTGAGCATGTCGACGGCGAGGGCGTGGTCGGTGAACAGCCGCGGCTGCGCCCCGGCGAAGAGTTCCGCTACACCTCCGGGGTGATGCTCGGCACCGAGCGCGGCACCATGCAGGGTCACTACGACATGCTGGCCGACGACGGCACCGAATTTGCCGCCACCATCGCACCGTTCGTGCTGGCCATCCCCAGGACGCTGCACTGATGGCGACCTGGGCAATCGGCGACCTGCAGGGCTGCTACGACGTCACCCAGCGACTGCTGGAGAAGATCAACTTCGATCCTGCCAGTGACAAGCTGTGGTTCGCCGGCGATCTGGTCAACCGCGGCGGTCAGTCGCTGGAGACGCTGCGGCTGGTACATTCGCTGCGCGAACACAGCGTCACCGTGCTTGGTAATCATGACCTTTCCCTGCTGGCCATTGGCGCCCGCAGCGAAGAGGAGCAGCGCAAGGTCAACCCGGACCTGCAGCGCATCGTGCTGGCCGAGGACCGCGACGTGCTGCTGGAATGGCTGCGCATGCAGAAGCTGGTACACGTCGACCGCGAGCTGGGCTGGATGATGTTCCATGCCGGGCTGGCGCCGAAGTGGACGGTTGCATTGGCCGAGAAGCACGCCCGCGAAGTCGAGCAGCAGTTGCATGGCAATGGCTATCGCAAGCTGTTCCGTAACATGTACGGCGACAAGCCGGCATGGTCGCCCGGCCTGAGTGGCTACGACCGTTCGCGCGCCATCATCAATATCTTCACCCGCATGCGTTACTGCACGCCCAGCGGGCGTATCGGCATGGAAGACAAGGGCACCCCGGGCACGCAGCCGCAGGGCATGTATCCCTGGTTTGAAGTGCCTGGGCGGGCCGAGCGTGAGTTGAAGATGGTCTGCGGCCATTGGTCGGCGCTGGGCCTGACCATCACCCAGGGCGTGCATGTCATCGATACCGGCGCGGTCTGGGGCGGCAAGCTCACTGCGCTGCAGCTGGACAGCGAAGACCTGCGCGTCGTGCAGGTCCCGGGCCGCGACGTACCCGCACCGGTGCCGGGCCAGCACCCGCCGCGCAAGCCGCGCGCCGAGGCCAAGCCAGAAGCAAAGGCCGAGGCCAAAGCCGAACCCCGCGGCGAAGCGCCGCGCAGCGAGCGCAGCGGCGAACAACGCCGACGCCCGCGCCGCCATCGTCCGCGTGGGCGCAACGGCAATGGCAGCAACAACGGCAACAACAGCACGCCCACGCCGGACAACAACGGACCGGCTGCATGAGGCCCTGGCCATCGGCACTGATGCTGATGGTCATTGCATTGCTTGCAGGCTGCCGTCCGCAGCCCGACGGCACGGAAACAAACCCACCACCGCCGCAAGCAGCCAGCGAGCCCGCGCCGCAGGTCGTATCACCTCCACTGGTTGCGGCCGCACGGGCACAGATCGGGGTAACCACCCGCTACGACCCGGCCTACTTCTCACTGACCTATCCCAACGGCGATCCGCCGCTTGATCGTGGCGTCTGCACCGACGTGGTGATCCGCGCACTGCGCACGCAAGGTATTGACCTGCAGCAGCGCATCAACGACGACATGCGCGGGAACTTCACCGCCTATCCGCAGCTATGGGGATTGTCGCGACCGGACCGGAACATCGACCACCGCCGCGTGCCCAACCAGATGCGCTGGTTCCAGCGGCAAGGCTGGGAGTTACCGATAAGTACCGTCGCCGATGACTACGCCGCCGGCGACATTGTGGCGTGGAAGCTCAATGGCAACGGCCTGCTGCATGTAGGCATCGTTTCCGATCAACGCCTGGACGACGGCACCCCGCTGGTGCTGCACAACATCGCGCAAGGCACGCAGGAGCAGGATCTATTGTTCCGGCACACGATCATTGGGCATTACCGGATGCCGGGGTGATTGGGCGCCGTACGGGGCCCTGAAAGCCAAATACAAGGAGCTACCCCTCCCCAACCCTCCCCTTGGCTACGCCAAAGGGAGGGGGTAACAGCCTTGGCTACGAAAGATGGTGAAGCCGACGAGATCAGCTCCCTCCCTTTGGCGTAGCCAAGGGGAGGGTTGGGGAGGGGTAGCTTTTAGCTTCAGAACAACTCAGCGCCGAACGTAATGCACAAACCGGAACGCAAACGCATGCCGCTCATCTGCTGCACGCGCTTGGCTATCCACTTCCCGCCACAGCGCCGGATCCACTTCCGGGAAATGCGTATCGGCGTTCACCTCGGTATCCACCCAGGTCAAGTGCAGATCGGTGGCCTGATCCAATAGCAGCCGATAGATTTCGCCGCCACCAATCACGCACAACTCATCGGCGCCCTCGCCCGCAGCGATCGCCCGCGCCTCATCCAACGAAGCAACCGCACGCATGCCGGCAAACGGCACCTGGCCGCTACGGGTCAACACCAGATTGGTCCGTCCCGGCAGCGCGCGACCCAGCGACTCGGCAGTCTTGCGGCCCATCAGGATCGGCTTGCCAAGGGTCAGCGCCTTGAAGTGCTTGAAGTCATCCGGCAGATGCCACGGCATCGCGTTGTCATGGCCAATGCCACGATTTCGGTCCAGCGCTGCAACGAGTGATAGCTTCATTGGTCAGGATAAATCTCGTCATAAATCTTGAATGCAGATCGTCGCCCCAGCATCACCAAGGAAACTGCTCCAAAGAAAAACACGATCAACAAGCCCCAAAGCCAAGGATCAACCCGAGCCAAGGCTCCAACAAAATCAAACCTTTCACCACCTACGATCTTGGCGACGATCAATCCAATGGGCGAAACAATGGTGGCAGCGGTAACCGCAACCCCAAGGGCCCCAGACATGGTCATCAGCGTATCAGCGAGCTTTTCCCTAGACTTTTTGGTGTGCCCAGCCATGGTCATCCCTCAATTCAAGTGAGGTTGATTCTTCCAGAATCCAATCTCACCAACTGAGAAACAATCGAATGATCAATCACACCGCCACCGGCGCCTTGATTGCCGGATGCGGGTCGTAGCCATCAATCCGGATGTCATCGAACTGGAAGCCGAACAGATCGGTCACGTCCGGGTTCAACCACAGCTTGGGCAGCGCGCGCGGTTCACGTGACAGCTGCTCGCGTGCCTGCTCGTAATGGTTGGAATAGATGTGCGCATCGCCCAGCGTGTGCACGAAATCGCCCACACCCAGTCCGGTCGCCTGCGCCACCATATGCGTCAGCAACGCATAGCTGGCGATATTGAACGGCACGCCGAGGAAGATATCGCCACTGCGCTGGTAGAGCTGGCAGCTGAGCTTGCCGTCTACCACGTAGAACTGGAACAGGTTGTGGCAGGGCATCAGCGCCATCTGCGACAGCTCGCCCACGTTCCAGGCACTGACCACCAGCCGGCGCGAATCCGGATTGCGCTTGATCTCGTCCACCAGCCATTGCATCTGGTCGATCTCGCGGCCATCGGCGGTGGCCCAGCTGCGCCACTGCTTGCCGTAGACCGGGCCGAGATCGCCGTTGGCATCGGCCCACTCATCCCAAATGTTGACCTTGTTGTCCTTCAGGTAACCGATATTGGTATCGCCCTTCAGGAACCACAGCAGCTCATGGATGATCGAGCGCAGGTGCAGTTTCTTGGTGGTGACCAGCGGGAAGCCCTGGTTGAGGTCGAAGCGCATCTGCCAGCCGAACACGCTGCGCGTGCCGGTGCCGGTGCGGTCGGACTTCTCGGTGCCGTGCTCCATCACATGCTGCAGCAGATCCAGATATTGCTTCATGCCTTCTTCTCTTCCAGTGGGAGCACCGGCTGCAACACCGGCGCGCGGCGCGACATTGCCAGCAACACCAAGCCCAGCACGATCAACGGCAGGCTCAGGATCTGGCCACGGGTCAACCAATCAAACGCTACATACACGCCGTTGTCCGGCATGCGCACGAACTCGACCAGGAAACGGAAGCAGCCATACATCAGCGCGAACAGGCCGGACACCGCGTAACGCGGGCGCGGCTTCATCGAGTAGAACCACAGCACCAGGAACATCACCAGGCCTTCCAGCAGCGCTTCGTACAGCTGCGATGGATGACGTGCGTACTGGGTAAGCAGGCCGGCAGCATAGTCCTGCTGGATCTGCACGGCCGACAGCAGTTGCTCCATCGCCGGCAAACCCGCCGGAATGTCCTTCAGCGGCGAATGCGGGAACACCACGCCCCAGCCGGCATTGGTGAACTTGCCGTACAGCTCGCCACCAATGAAGTTGCCCAAACGGCCAAAGCCCAGGCCCAGCGGCACCAGTGGCGCAACGAAGTCGATGGTGTCGAAGAAATGCAGTTTGTGCTTGCGCGTCCACCACCAGCCGGCGATCAACACGCCAAGCAAGCCGCCGTGGAAACTCATGCCGCCTTCCCAGACCCGCAGCAGGATCAGCGGATTGGCGAGGAAATCGGCGGTTGCGTAGAACAGCATGTAGCCGATGCGCCCGCCCAGCACCACGCCCAGCATCGCGTAGAACAGCAGGTCGGAGAAGCCGTTCATGTCCACGCCCGGCAAGCGCCCGGCAAGGATGCGGGAGCGGCCCAGCCACCAGGCGGCGGCGAAGCCAAGCAGGTACATGACGCCGTACCAGTGCACATCGATCGGCCCCAGCGAGAAAGCGATGGGATCTATGTCATGAAGAAAGAGCATGCGGGCACTGTCAGGCAAACCAGCCCCTATTCTCGGGGTAGCGGCCCTTGCCACTCAACCCATGCTTCAGCCGAACACCTGCGGACGGTCAGGTAGCTCATTGCGCGAGCGCCCTGCAGGATCCGGTGGGAAGTGTGCCGATAGCAGCTGCGAGACTTCGGCCACCGCCGCCAGCACGGCGTCCTCGCGCGTACTCCCGCCCAGCTGCTCGCGCAGGTGATCGCAGATCAGCTGCCACTGCGCCGCAT
This sequence comes from Stenotrophomonas sp. 610A2, assembly GCF_030549615.1. Lineage (NCBI taxonomy): Bacteria > Pseudomonadati > Pseudomonadota > Gammaproteobacteria > Lysobacterales > Lysobacteraceae > Stenotrophomonas > Stenotrophomonas pigmentata. Next base: position 1,075,939 of record NZ_CP130832.1, on the reverse strand, counting down.
CCACCCGCGCCCGCAGTCCCCGGTCGGCCACGATCTCGATGGCATGGTCGGCCAGCAACAGATAGATCAGCACACCATTGTTGGCCTCGGTGTCCCAGGTACGCAGCAGCGCGAAGGCATGCTCGGCACGGGCGCGGGGGCTGGTGTTCTTCCACAGCAAGCCCAGCGGCAGGTCGGACTCCACCGCGAACATCACCTGGCCGCTATGCAGGCGCTCGCCGTCGGCAATGGCGTGGGCGATCCGGTCCAGGCTGGCTTCCGGGAATGCGGCATGCGCGGAGGGAGCGAAGAAATGTCGTAACCAGCGCATCACCAGCTCCCCGAGGCGCCACCGCCTCCCGAACGTCCACCGCCACCGCCCCAACCGCCGCCTCCGCCGCCTCCGCCGCCTCCGCCGCCTCCGCCGAAGCCTCCACCGCCTCCGCCAAAACCACCACCACCGAAGCCACCGCCGCCGCCCCAGCCGCCGCCGCTGGCAAAACCACCGCTGGAGCCCCTGCCGAACGACAGCACGAACGCCACCAGCGCAGCCAGGCCGCCACCAAACACCGACAACAGCAACCAACCGCCAGCTCCGGCCACCAACCCTGCAACCACACCACGAATCGGCCGTGGCAGCTTGGCCAGCAACACGCGCATGAAGGTGGCAGCAACCACACCAATCATGATCGCGAACATGAAGATCGAATCGCCGTCGCCGCTGCCCCCGCCACCATCGCGGTTGCTGCTGACCGAGGCTGGCAATTCCTCACCATCAATGATCTTGACCAGCACGCCGCTGGCGGCGGTGATGCCACCGGCGTAATCGTTCTGGCGGAAATGCGGCACCAGGTATTCCTGGATCACCCGGTTGGCGATGGCATCGGGGATGGCACCTTCCAGGCCATAGCCCGGCTCGATCCGCACCCGCCGGTCATCCTTTGCCACCAGCAGCAGCACGCCGTCATCCACGCCCTTGCGGCCAATCGCCCACTGGTCGAACACACGGGTGCTGTACTGGGCGATGTCCTCGGGCTGGGTGCTCGGCACGATCAGTACCTGCAGCTGTGCGCCCTTGCGCTGCTGCAGGGCAAGGGCCTGCTGCTCCAGCGCCTGCTTCTGCGCCGCATCAAGGGTGCCGGTGGTATCGACCACCGGCGAATCCAGCGGCGGGATCGGCGCCAGTTGCTGGGCCAGCGCCGGGCCTGCCCAGCCGAGGCCGAACAGGCACAGCAGCAGGCTGAAGCGCTGCAGCACTGCGCTCATCGCGCGCGACTCACTGTGCCGGAGCGGGCTGCGGCGGCGTCTGCTGCGGCGCTGCCGGCTGGCTGCCGAAGCTCACGGTCGGCGGCTGTGCGATCTGCGCCTCGTTGTCGACGGTGAAATTGGGCTTGGCCGCATAGCCGAACATCTTGGCGGTGATCACCTGCGGGAACGAGCGGATGTAGGTGTTGTAGTCCTGCACCAGTTGGATATAGCGGCCGCGAGCGACGGTGATGCGGTTCTCGGTGCCTTCCAGCTGCGCCTGCAGGTCACGGAAGTTCTGGTCCGACTTCAGCGTCGGGTAGTTCTCGCTGACCACCAGCAGCCGCGACAGCGCGCTGCCCAGTTCGCCCTGGGCCTGCTGGAACTGCTTGAGCGAATCGGCATCGTCGGCATTGACCTGGATCTGCCCGACCTTGGAACGGGCATTGGTGACCTCGGTCAGCACCTGCCGCTCCTGCTGGGCATAGCCCTGCACGGTATTGACCAGGTTGGGGATCAGGTCGGCACGGCGCTTGTACTGGTTGACCACCTCGGACCAGCCGGCCTTGACCGCCTCGTCCTTCTGCTGGATGGCGTTATAGCCACAGCCGGAAATGGAAATCACCGCGATGACAAGCAACATCAGGCGAAGGTACTGGCGCATGGGTCTGACCCTGGGTGGCGGGAGTGCCGAGCATGCCACGTTGCCTGTTCAAGGTTTGCAAAGGCCAGCGTCCGACGGCGTACCAGGCTACCAGCTGTAGGAGCGGCGTCAGCCGCGAAGCTGGCACGGCTCGAGTCATGAGCATGCCCGCAATCTGGGCAATGGCCGGCTTCGCGGCTGACGCCGCTCCTACAAAAAAGACAAAGGGCCGGCAGAGCCGGCCCTTCGGGTCCTGTCTTCGGCCGGGGATGCCGGCCAATCAGGCGCTTACCAGTTGTCCGAGCCGGGCACGTGGTGGGCCTTGGCGTTGCGGCGCATCAACAGGTTCAGCCACTCCACCAGCACCGAGAAGCCCATCGCCGCGTAGATGTAGGGCTTGGGCACGTGCACGTCCAGGCCGTCCAGCACCAGCACCGCACCGACCAGCAGGATGAAGGCCAGCGCCAGCAGCTTCACGGTCGGGTTGGCGTCGATGAAACGACCCAGCGGGTTGGCCGCCAGCAGCATCACCGCCACCGACAACAGCACCGCACAGACCATCACCGGGACATGCGAGGCAATGCCGACGGCAGTGATCACCGAGTCCAGCGAGAACACGATGTCGATCACCGCGATCTGCGCGATCACCATGCCGAACGACGACGCCACCTTGGTGGTGGTCGGGTCTTCATCTTCGCCGCCGGTAACCAGTTCGCGGACCTCCTTGATGCCCTTGTAGAGCAGGAACAGGCCGCCCACGATCAGCACCAGGTCACGGATGGAGATGCCCATGCCGGCCACGTTGAACAGGTTCTGCTCCATGTGTGCCAGGTAAGCCAGCGAGATCAGCAGCAGGATGCGGGTGATGCAGGCCACCGCGATACCGACGCGACGCGCCAGCGGGCGCTTCTCTTCGGGCAGGCGCCCGACCGCGATGGAGATGAAGACCAGGTTGTCGATACCGAGCACGATTTCCAGTGCGCTGAGCATGAACAGGGTGACCCATACGTTCGGGTCGGCAAGAAACTCAAGAGACATGCGATCAATCCTTCAATAAAACCATTGCATCAGCGCCACCCGGCAGCTGACTTGTCAGAAAACGCGCGGCAGCAGGATCAGCCCCCAACACAGCAGCACATTCATCATCAGCACGAATACCGCCGCCGAGCCCATGTCCTTGGCGCGGCCAGCCAGCACGTGGTACTCCGGGCCGTAGCGCTCGATCACCGCCTCGATGGCCGAGTTGGCCAGTTCCATGGCCATCACCAGCAGCATCGAGCCGATCATCAGCACCTGCTCGACCGGGCTCTGGCCCAGCCACAAGGCCAGCGGTGCCAGCACCACGAACAGGCAGACCTCCAGACGGAACGAGGACTCGTGCAGCCAGGCGGCTTTCAGCCCCTGCCACGACCACTGCGCTGCCTTCAGGATGCGCGCGGGACCGCGTGGCATATGCCCGATCTGGTCAGCCATGCGACACCTTGTTGTTTGCCGCAGCGCGGCCGAACAAAAGCCTGGAGCCTGAACAACCGCCCATGGAGATGACACCGGTAGCGTGAGATTAGCCCCCAATTTTGCCACATCTGGCCATTGCTTACCGAGGCCAGCGGGCGGTTGGGCTCAGCGGTAGTGCACGGTTGCGGTGGTGCCCTGCCCTTCCTGGCTGGCCAGCTCGATCCGCCAGCCGCAGCGTTCACACAGCCGCCGCACGATCGGCAGGCCCAGGCCCACACCCTGCTGGCGACCGCCCTCAGGACGATAGAAGGGCTCGAAGATCCGCGCCAAGGCCTCGCTGCCCATGCCGATGCCGGTATCGCAGACCACCACCTGGTCGGCTGTCACCGTCACTTCCACCTCGCCGACATCGGTATACAGGCAGGCGTTGCGCAGCAGGTTGGCCACCACCACGTGCATCACCCGTGGCGGCGCCATCAGCATCGGCTGGCCCTCCACCAGCACCCGCAGCTGCACCGGCTTGCCCTGCAGCAACTCCTCGACGTTGGCAGCCTCGTAACGCACCACCTCACCGACATCGAACAGCTCCGACTGCGGCTCCACATCCGCCTCGCGGGCCAGCAGCAGGAAGGCATCGATCACCGCCTCCATGTCCCGGCCGGCACGCTGGATGCGCTGCAGGCTGCGCTGCAGGCGCGGGGTCAGGCCGGAGTCGGCCAGCGCCATGTCGCTGGCCATGCGGATGACGGTCAGCGGCGTGCGCAGCTCATGGCTGGCATCGCGGGTGAAATTGCGTTCGCGGGCGACGTGATCACCGACCTTGCCGGCCATGTCGTGTAAAGCCAGCGCCAGTTGACGGGTCTCGCCCTGAACCTCGGGCGGCAGCCGCTCTGGCGCCAGCTCCCGGGCATCGAGATGGCGCGGGTCCCACAACGAGACCCGCCGCGCCAGCCAGCTCACCGGCGACACCAGCCGCGACGAGGCGCGATAGGTCAGCCACGACACCGCGTGGATTGCCAACAGCACCAGCAACACCCCGGCCCAGATGGCCGCACGGTGCGCTGGCGAGCGCTGGAACACCAGGTACAACCGCCCTTCCGCCTGCTGGTCTACCAGTACCAGTTGATCGGACGACTCCAGCTCATGGAAACCCGGCGACAGTGCGCGCAGCGGCGCGGGTATCGTCGCATCAGCCTGCCCGGCAGGCTGCAGGTAACCGCGGATGTTGAGGGTATTGGGCGGTGCCAGATCCGGCGCCTGTGCACTCTGCTGCCAGTAGTACTGTGCTTCGTTCTGCAGCACCGTGTTGACCAGACCGTACTTGACCACCAAGGCCATCAGGTAGCCACCAAGCAACACCGCCAGACTTGCCAGCAGCGCCTGCACGATGAATGCCTTTCTGATCTTGCGCGGTAAACCGTACGGCATGCGCCCCCCTCGAAGCCCGCGTGATTATAGGGACTGAAGCCGCGTAACCGCAGGAATACCCGACAGAAAAAAACCGCCGCGACTTTAATGGTCCACGGCGGTCTTAAAGGACAGGCGCCAAGCAAGCGGCTGCAGGTCAGCCCATCGATTGCCCGATGTCGGCAATCCGGTAACCCGCGCTCTGCACGGTGTGCAGCAGCGGCCGATCGAACGGTTTGTCGATGATCTTGCGGAGGTTGTACAGATGGCTGCGCAAGGTATCCGAATCGGGCAGGCCATTGCCCCAGATCTCACGCTCGATTTCCTGGCGGGTCACCACACGTGGTGATTCGCGCATCAGGATGGTGAGCAGGCGCAGGCCAATCGGCGACAGCTGCAACTCGCTGCCTGCGCGGGTAGCACGCATGCTGACCGGGTCCAGCACCAGATCGGCCACCTTCAGGACCTCGGCACCCACCTGGCGACGTTCGCGGCGGATCAGTGCACGCAGGCGCGCTTCCAGTTCCTGGATGGCGAACGGCTTGGTCAGGTAATCATCGGCACCGTAGCCAAGCCCGGTGAGCTTGTCGTCCAGCGTGTCGCGTGCGGTCAGCATCAACACCGGCGTCGACTTGCGCGCCTCGTTACGCAGGCGTCTGCACACTTCGATGCCATCCAATCGCGGCAGCATCAAGTCCAGCACCACAACGTCGTAACTGTTCTCGGCAGCCAACCGGTAGCCGTCCAGGCCATCGGCTGCGTAGTCCACCTCGAAACCCTTGCCTTCCAGATATTCGCCAATCATCTCGGAGATGTTGCGGTTGTCCTCGACGACCAGTACCAACCCGGACGATTCCTTTGTCTGTCGCATGGAGCCTCCTTAGTCTTCAGCTTTGTGAAAGATGCCGCACTCCTGGTGGATGTCGTGTGAAGACGCGTCGCGCCTCAATTCGTCACATCTGAAACTTGTTTTACGGGGCAAGTGTTTGCGCGTTCGCGGCCTATGCTATCGACCCGCATCGATGAAACTGGACATGGCCGCCCCTTCCTTTACTGCCTATCTGTACCCGGTACTGCTGCTGGTTGCCAGCAACGTATTCATGACGGTGGCCTGGTATGGCCACCTGAAATTCAAGACCGCGCCGCTGATGACGGTGATCCTGGTCAGCTGGGGCATCGCCTTTTTCGAGTACTGCCTGCAGGTTCCGGGCAACCGCATGGGCAGCGCGGTGTACTCGGCGCCACAGCTCAAGGGCATGCAGGAAGTGATTACCCTGGTGGTGTTCGCGGTGTTTTCCGCCACCTACCTGGGGCAGCCGCTGAAGTGGAACCACTGGGCGGCGTTCGCCTTGATCCTGCTGGCTGCGCTGCTGATGTTCAAGGAATAAGCCCAGAGCGTGTGGGCCTGATGGATGTGAGAGCGGCGTCAGCCGCGAAGCTGGCGCCAATCCAATCAAGGTCATGCCTGTGACCTGATGGACCATCAGCTTCGCGGCTGACGCCGCTCCTACAACCGTACAGCTGCTCTTGCGAAGAAGGCAAAGGAGCGGCCCTGCTCTGCTCCCTCCCCTTGGCGAAGCCAAGGGGAGGGTTGGGGAGGGGTCAGCTCCTGGCCCTTGATGTTGCAGCAGCTTCTCGGCTTACGCCGCTACCACAAGATCAAAAAAGGCCGAACAAAGCCAACTTACCTGGCCGCTTCCACGTACTTCGCAAACACCGCATCGATCTTGCCGGTATCCACCGCCGCGCCGCCCTGGATCTCCTCGGCCTGCTGGAACAGCGGCATGATCATCGCCATGCCATCAAGCTTGGTCTTCAGGTGCACGCCCGGTGCCTTGCCGAGGAAGCCGTCCCAACGCTGGCGTACCTGCGCCCAGAACGGCGCGGTGGCGGCCCAGTAATCGCGTGCTGGCTTGAAGTCCACTTCGGTGGTCTTGATGTAATCGTTGAAGCCGAATTCGCGCGCGATCTCCACCTGGCTGCCGTCCGCATTGCGCTGCACCTTGGTGTTGAACTGCTCGTGGGTCCAGCCGTTCGGGGTCAGCGTGTGCTGGTTCACCACTGCCAGCGCGTTGTAGTCGCTGCGCTTGGTGTACTCGCGGCGCGGCAACGGGCGCCAGCTCAGGTCGCTGGTCCAGGTCGGCACATTGTTGTTGTAGCTCCAGCGGCCGGTACCGCAGTAGCGCGGCGCATCGCTCACTTCGTAGACGCACTGCGTCCATGCCCCCTGGTTCAACGCGGCCGGAATCGCGCGTACGGCCCAGGTCTGCTCGGCAGTGAACTCGAAACGCTGCGCTGCTTCGTAGACCCAATCCTGGCGCCAATGCTTGGTGACGTGGCCGCTCTTGGTATCGACCAGCAGGTGCTGCAGCACGATGCGCTGCGGGGTGTCTTCAACCACGATCACCACTTCATCACCACCACTGCGCATCGCCGACGCGCGTTCGTAGCCGGGCTTGAGCAGCACGGTCTCATCGAAGGCAAAGTCCACCGTGTACTCACCCTGCATTTTCAGGATGCTGTCGTGGTCACGGGCGATATCGGCAGGAGCGGCGCTGGCGGCGGTGCTGGCAAGAATCAGCAGCGGCAGGCTGGCGGAAAGCAGCTTCATGGATGTTCCTTGTGTGGATGAAAGGGATGGCCGTCCATGGCCACGATGCGCTCCTTCGCCGGCTCCTGGAGGAACCGCTAACGTTGTTGCTTACCAGGACACCGAGACGCTGGCCGATACGGTGCGACCCGGGTTGCTGAAGCGATCGATCACGGTGCTGCTGCCGGCCAGCGTCGAGGTGATGCTGGACCAGTCGATGTAGTTGCGATCGGTGAGGTTGAACACGCCGACATTGAACTTGGCACCCGGTGCGAACTCCCAGTGCGCCATCAGGTCCATCACGCCGTAACCGGCCGGACGATACGCCGTGGCCACTGCAACGCGGTCCTTGCGGCGGGCGAAGGTGCCGGCCAGTTCCACGCCCCAATCATCGCGGTCGTACATCAGGCCGACGGTGCCGCGCAACGGATCCACCGAATCCAGCGGGACGTCTTCGGTACGGTTCTGCCCATGCGCCCATGCAACCGCACCGCGCAGGCCCCAGCCCTTCAGCGCATCGCTGACCTGGCCGAAATCCACGCCGGCCTTCAGTTCGGCGCCATAGATGCGTGCGTCGGCGATGTTCTGCGACTGGAACACCATCAGGCCCTGCGCATTGTTGCCGACATAGCGCTGCGATTCGATGAAGTCGCGGTAGTCGTTCCAATAGCCGCTCACACTCATGTAGGCGACCGGGCTGACATAGCGCACGCCCAGCTCCACGCCATTGCTGGTTTCCGGCTTCAGGTCCGGGTTGGGGATGGCGGTGTAGCCGAACATCAGGTTGGTGAAACCGAGGTTGACGTCGTTGTACGGCGGCGAGCGGAAACCGTGCGCGTAGCCGGCGAACAACGACCACTGGTCGTCGAAGCGCCAGACCACGCCCAGCTTTGGCGACACACTGGTCTTGGTCAGCGAGGCCACCGCCATGTCCGGGTTGTCTTCCCTGAAGATCGTGTCCAATTCGGGCTTCAGCCGGTAATGGTCCACGCGTAGGCCGGGCACCACCGACAGGCGACCGTCGGCCAGGCGCATTTCATCCTGCACGTAGAGACCGAGTTCGGTGGTCTTGCTGATCGGGAAATCGCGCACCGGGAAGTTGTCCGGCGAGATGTTGGAACTGACGGTGCCGTTGGCCAGCACCTGGTAACCATCGCGCTTCTGGCGGATGTCGGTGACCGCGCCATCGAAGCCCCAGGTCAACGCATGCGTGACCGAGCCGGTCTCCAAGGCCTTGTTGAACTGCAGCTGCGCACCGTAGACGCGCTGGTCGAAATGGAAGGCGCGATGACGGCGGCTGCCATTGGTCCGGCCTTCGTCGGTGACCTGTTTGGTTTCGCTGTTCTGGCTGTAGATCTGCCAGTTCAGGCTATCGGCGAACGCAGCATCCAGCGCATCCATTTCATGGGCGAAGGACAGCCGCGTGCGGCTCTGCGTGTCGTGCGCCTTCATGCTGGTGGTGGTGCGCGAGGCGGCAACCGGGTGCTTGTCGTTGACCGAGGAGAACACGTCGGTATCGGTGGTGTCCTCATTGCCTTCCACGGTCAGGCGGAAGCGCTGGCTTTCGTCCGGCGCATATACCAGCTTGGCCAGCACGCTGCGGCCATCGCGATCCTGCGGGTTCGGCGCGGTGCGGGTGTAGTCCTTGCTGCGCACATCACCCTTGTTGACCGTTTCCTGGCCCTGGTGGTGGTTGACGTTGACCATGCCGCTCCAGCGTTCACCGCCCCACGCTGCGGTTGCACCGGCCAGCAGGCCCTTCCACTCGCCGTCATAGCCGAACTTCAAGCCGACATAGCTGTCCTTGCCATCCTTCAGGTAGTCGGCCGGGTCCTTGGTGACGAAGGCCACCACGCCGCCCAATGCGTCCGAGCCATACAAGGAGCTGGCCGGGCCGCGCACGATTTCCACGCGCTTGAGCGTTTCCAGATCGGTGAAGTTGCGGTTGCTGTTGGCGAAGCTGCCGATGTTGAAGCTCTTCGGCATGGCGATGCCGTCGGTCTGGATCAGCACGCGGTTGGCGTCCAGGCCGCGGATGCGGAAGCCACCCAGGCCGAAACGGGTAGCGCTGCGGGTGACCGAAACGCCCGGCTCGTAACGCACCAGGTCGGAAATATCGTTGGCCAACTGCTTGTCCAACTGCTCGCGATCAATCACATCGACCGTGGCGGCGACGTCACTGACCGCACGCTCGGTACGGGTAGCGGTGACCTGGACGCGGTCGAATTCATGCACAACGGGTGCAGCGACGTTTTCAGCACGCGCCGGAGACAGTACCGCCCACAGGGCAGCACTCAAGACAGTTGGACGGATCATGGAGGCCTGGAATCATGGAGTGAACAAAACCCCTGGCAGGCAGCCCGGTTGCCGGAGCAACCAGACTGTAGCCAAGGGGGGAGAGAGCTGTGCGTTCCTGGAAGCCAAGCGCGGCAACGCTGGCTGCGGCGAACGCGGCCGTGCAGCGACTTACTTGGTGAGGATCAGCTTGTCGTTGCTGGTGTGCCGCAGGCGATAGAACTTATCGCCGTGCTGGATCACGATCTCGCGTTGGCCCTTGAGCAGGGCGCCGCTATCGACAACGCCATCGACCGGCAACATCTGGACCGGGCGCTGCGGCAGGTGGAGGGTGCGGGGGCGAAGCATAACGGGCTGGGCCGACATCATCGTGATTCCGTGCTGGGGACGGAGTTGATGATAATGATTCTCAATAACGATGCAAGAACTATTTACAACAAATCCGCAAACAGGCACCGAACCCTGCCAAACAGGCCCATCGTTCCACCCGTAGTGCCGAGCCATGCTCGGCAGGGGCCTTACCGCACCCATTCCCTTGTGGGAGCGGCGTAAGCCGCGAAGCTGGCACTGCCAAGATCACCAACCTGCCCGCAACCTGACAAATCTGTGGCTTCGCGGCTAACGCCGCTCCTACAAAAGCCTGGCCCCTGTAGTGCCGAGCCATGCTCGGCAGAGGGCTTACCGGCATCCATTCCGCCTGTAGGAGCGGCGTAAGCCGCGAAGCTGGCAACCCTGAAGTCGCCAACCGCCTGCAACCTGACTGATCCGTAGCTTCGCGACTTACGCCGCTCCCACAAAGATTGCTCGAATCCCTGGCAAGGCACTGCCGAGCATGGCTCGGCACTACCGCTTCGCGATCAGGCGAAGATCGCCTCGATCTGCTGCCAGGCGCCCTCTTCCACCCGCGCCAGCACGTCCAGCGCGCGCAGGTTCTCTTCCAGCTGCGATACCCGGCTCGCGCCCAGGATCACGCTGGACACCTGCGGGTTGCGCAGGCACCAGGCGATAGCCAGCTGCGCCGGCGATTCGCCCAGCTGCCCCGCCAAGGCGGTGAAACGGCGCACCTTGCCCAGACGGTCATCGGCCGGCTCGCCCAGCACCGAGGCCTGCAGCCAGCCCAGCGTGGACTGCCCCAGCCGCGAATCCTCGGCAATCCCATCGTTGTACTTGCCGGTCAGCAGGCCCGAGGCCAGCGGCGACCAGATGGTGGTGCCCAAACCGGCATCGGCATACAACGGCGCGTACTCCTGCTCCACGCGGGCGCGGTGCAACAGGTTGTACTGCGGCTGCTCCATGGTCGGCGCATATAGATGGTTGGCGCGGGCAAAGGCCACGGCCTCGGCAATCTGCGCCCCCGACCACTCCGAGGTGCCCCAGTACAGCACCTTGCCCTGGCGGATCAGGGTGTCCATTGCCAGCACCGTTTCGCTGATCGGCGTCTCCGCGTCCGGGCGGTGGCAGTAATACAGGTCCAGATAGTCCACCCGCAGGCGCTTGAGCGCGGCGTGGCAGGCATCGGTGACGTGCTTGCGCGAGAGCCCGCGCTGGGTCGGTGCCGGCTCGTCGACCGCGCCGAAGAACACCTTGGACGACACGCAGAAGCCATCGCGCGGCAGGCGCAGGTCGGCGATCACATCGCCCATCACCTCCTCGGCGCGGCCCTTGGCATAGACCTCGGCGTTGTCGAAGAAATTGACCCCGTTATCCCAGGCGCAGGCAATCAGGTTGCGCGATTCGTCGCGCCCGATCTGGCTGCCAAAGGTCACCCAGGCACCAAATGACAGGGCGGACAGCTGCAGGCCGGACGACCCGAGACGACGGTATTGCATGGCTGGCTCCAACTAGGGGACGGTGCGCGGAATCCGCGCAGACAGGCCGCAAGTGTAACCCCGGCTGCGCACCGGACCGCCCCGCGGACCTTGCCGATACCGGCGCAATCCCAGCAAATACCAGCTTATGCCGGAGATATTCTTGCCCGGCATCAGCCGCTGCTCTAGGCTTGCGTCTTTTGCGGGCACGCCCGGGGATTACTCATGTTCGAAGGTTTGGGCAGAATCGGCTTCGGCCTGTTCGGCCTGGCGGTGCTTTTGGGCATCACCTGGCTTTTCTCCAACAACAAGAAAGCCGTTGATTGGAAACTGGTTGCCACCGGCATCACCCTGCAGATCGCGTTCGCGGCGCTGGTGCTGCTGGTTCCGGGCGGCCGTGACGTGTTCGATTGGCTGGGCAAGGGCTTCGTCAAGATCCTGAGCTTCGTCAACGAAGGCTCGAACTTCATCTTCGGCAGCCTGATGGATGTGCCCAAGTACGGCTTCATCTTCGCCTTCCAGGTGCTGCCGACCATCATCTTCTTCTCGGCGCTGATGGGCGTGATGTACCACCTGGGCGTGATGCAGGCCATCGTGCGGGTCATGGCTGCTGCCATCACCAAGGTGATGCGTGTCTCCGGCGCGGAAACCACCAGCGTCTGCGCCAGCGTTTTCATCGGCCAGACCGAGGCGCCGCTGACCGTGCGCCCGTACATCTCCAAGATGACCCAGTCCGAGCTGATCACCATGATGATCGGCGGCATGGCCCACATCGCCGGCGGCGTGCTGGCGGCCTACGTCGGCATGCTCGGCGGCGGCGATCCGGCCTCGCAGGCCTTCTACGCCAAGCATCTGCTGGCCGCCTCGATCATGGCCGCGCCGGCCACGCTGGTGGTCGCCAAGCTGCTGGTGCCGGAAACCGGTACCCCGCTGACCCGCGGCACGGTCAAGATGGAAGTGGAAAAGACCTCCTCCAACATCATCGACGCCGCCGCTGCCGGCGCGGGTGATGGCCTGCGCCTTGCCCTGAACATCGGCGCCATGCTGCTGGCCTTCATCGCCCTGATCGCCCTGCTCAATGCACCGCTGACCTGGATCGGTGACGTCACCGGCCTGGCCGCCGCTATCGGCAAGCCGACCAACCTCGCCACCATCTTCGGTTACGTGCTGGCCCCGATCGCCTGGGTGATCGGCACGCCGTGGGCTGACGCCACCACTGTGGGTTCGCTGATTGGCCAGAAGGTCGTGATCAACGAATTTGTCGCCTACATGGACCTGTCGCAGATCATCCAGGGCAACGTGCCGGGCACCACCCTGAGTGAAGAAGGCCGCCTGATCGCGACCTATGCCCTGTGCGGCTTCGCCAACTTCAGCTCGATCGCCATCCAGATCGGCGGCATCGGCGGGCTGGCCCCGGACCGTCGCCAGGATCTTGCAAAGTTCGGCCTGCGTGCAGTTCTGGGCGGCACCATTGCCACCTTGATGACCGCCACCATTGCCGGCGTGCTGACCCACTTCAGTTGATTCAATCCAGCTGGCACGGCTCGGCCGCTGCAAAGCGGCCGAGTCAGATGGCCAAGCCATCGCAGCTGCTGTTTCATCGCCACCTTAGAGACGTAGATTCCATGAGTTCTGTAGTCGTTGCCGGTTCCTTCAATGTCGACCATGTCTGGCGCTGCGATACCCTGCCCGCGCCGGGAGCGACCATCGCTGGCCGTTACAGCACGGGCCCCGGCGGCAAGGGCTTCAACCAGGCCGTCGCCGCGCGTCGCGCCGGTGCCGAAACCAGTTTCGTCTGCGCGCTCGGTGCCGATGCTGGCGGTGACCTGGCCCGCCAGTTGGCCAGCGCCGACGGCATCGCGCTGGTGGCCGAAGCCACCGCTGAGCCCACTGGCACGGCTGGCATCTACGTCGACGGCCGCGGCCGCAACTCGATCGTGATCGGTGCCGGTGCCAATGCCTCGCTGAGCACCGACTTCATGGCCGCCAATGCCGCCCTGATCAGCAGCGCCAAGGTGCTGCTGGCCCAGCTCGAGTCGCCGGTGGAATCCATCGAAGCCGCGCTCAGCGTGGCCCGCGAAGCCGGCGTGCTGACCATGCTCAACGCCGCCCCGGCTAATGCCCCGTCCACCATCAGCCTGCTCAAGCTGGCCGATGTGCTGACCCCGAACGAAACCGAGTTCGCCGCCCTGCTCGGCCGCCATGTCGGTGAACGCATCGAGGCCGATGACGTGGCAACCCTCGACGGCGCCAGCCTGCATGCCCTGTGCCGCAAGCTGTCGGGCAACACCGTGGTGGTGACGCTGGGTGCGGTTGGCGTATTTGTCTCGCACGACGAAGACAAGCTGCGCAGCGACAGCCAGCCCTACTACCGCGTAGCCGCCGAGTCGGTGCAGGTGGTGGATACCACTGGTGCCGGCGATGCCTTCAACGGTGCCCTCGCCGCCTCGCTGGCCCAGGCCCCGGAAGCAGCGTTCATCAAGCACGTGCGCTTCGCCAACCAGTACGCCGCCCGCTCCACCGAGAGCGAAGGCGCCGCCCTGTCGATGCCGCGGATGACCCCGGCCGACGCCTGAGCCCATAGCTGTGCCCCCTCCCTTGCGCAGCAGGGGAGGGCTGGGGAGGGGTAGGCTCTCGGGCCTTTTGCGTATTGCCAGCTTCGCGGCTGACGCCACTCCCACATCTCGACACAGCGCGGGTTACGACCCGCCGCCTTACACTAGCCCCATGCAGATCGGCCCCTACACCATTGCACCCAACGTGGTGCTCGCGCCCATGGCCGGCGTTACCGATAAGCCATTCCGCCAGCTGTGCAAACGGCTTGGTGCGGGTCTGGCTGCCTCGGAAATGACCATCAGCGACCCCCGCTTCTGGACCACCCGCAAGTCCATCCATCGCATGGACCATGCTGGCGAGCCGGCACCGATCAGCGTGCAGATCGCCGGCACCGAGCCGCAGCAGCTGGCCGAGGCGGCGCGCTACAACGTCGACCACGGCGCGCAGATCATCGACATCAACATGGGCTGCCCGGCCAAGAAGGTCTGCAACGCCTGGGCCGGCTCGGCACTGATGCGTGACGAGGCGCTGGTGGCGCGGATTCTTGAGTCCGTGGTCAATGCCGTCGATGTGCCGGTGACACTGAAAATCCGCACAGGCTGGTGCGCCGAGGTACGCAACGCGCCAACCATCGCCCGTATCGCCGAAGACAGCGGCATCGCCGCGCTGGCCATCCATGGCCGCACACGCGACCAGCATTACACTGGCGTGGCCGAGTACGAGACCATCGCCGCCATCAAGGCGATGTTGAAGATCCCGGTGCTGGCCAATGGCGACGTGGATTCGCCGCGCAAGGCCGAGCAGGTGCTCAAGCTGACCGGCGCCGATGCGGTGATGGTGGGCCGCGCCGCGCAGGGCCGGCCGTGGATCTTCCGCGAAATCGCCCATTACCTGGCCACCGGCGAGGAACTGCCGCCGCCGTCGGTGGAAGAGGTGCGCGACATCCTGCTCGGCCATCTCAGCGACCTGCACACGTTCTATGGCGAGCCGCAGGGCGTGCGTATCGCCCGCAAGCACCTGGGCTGGTACGCGAAGGACCGTCCGGAGAATGGCGCCTTCCGCGCAGTGGTCAACGCTGCCGAGACTGCCGATGCGCAGATCCAACTGACCCGCGATTATTTCGATGCGCTGGTAGCCGGCGAAACGGCGTACGCACTGTAGAGCCGAGCCATGCTCGGCTGGGGGCGTTACCGGCGATCTGTCAGATTGTGGGAGCCCTGTAGTGCCGAGCCATGCTCGGCAGGGGCGTTACCGGTGATCTGGCGGATTTTGCATGAGGCCATTGCCGAGCATGGCTCGGCACTACAGAAAAAAACCCACCAGCATTTGCTGGTGGGCCGGTTCGACTGTCAGCGCCGCGCGGGGGAGAGAACCGCGTCGCTGGGAATCAGTCGAAATCCTTGATCAGGCAAATACCTTGAAGCGTGCTTCGTCTTCCATGAAGGTCTTTTCGCCGAACGGGGCTTCATTCGAACCGAACGGCATCTGCGCACGCAGCTGCCAGTTGCCATGGATGCCCCACTGCCTGCGCACGGCTTCGTCCACCAGCGGGTTGTAATGCTGCAGGCTGGCGCCGATACCGACCTCGGCCAGCGCAGTCCACACCGCAAACTGGGCCATGCCGTTGGACTGCTCGGCCCATACCGGGAAATTGTCGGCGTACAGGGCGAACTGCTCCTGCAAGCCCTTCACCACGTCGGTGTCGGTGAAATACAGCACCGTGCCCGCACCAGCTGCAAAGCTGTTGATCTTGCCTTCGGTGGCCGCAAACGCGTCTGCCGGTACGATCTTGCGCAGCTCTTCCTTGGTCAGGTCCCAGAACTTCTGGCTGTGGTCGCCGAACAGGATCAGCGCGCGGGTGGACTGCGAGTTGAACGAAGACGGCGCTTCGCGCACTGCCTGCTTGATCAACTCGATGGTGTCGTCCTGGCTGATCGGCAGCTGCTTGCCGAGGGCGTACTGGGAGCGGCGCTTCTTGTACAGGGAGATGGCTTGGCTGTTCATGATCGTTTCCTTCAGGGGGAAGCAGCCCGGCAACACCGCCGGTCTTTGCTTGATGGCGCCCATTGTATTTGCCACCAAATTCGGAACAATTACTTAATTTCCAATGATTCGTTTCAATTTCAGAACAAATGCCGGACCGGCTCCACAGGCCCCGTTCCAGCCAGGCCAAGCTCTCACCAAAGCCTCATTCCATATCGGTCATTTCTCAGAACCAACAGCTATAAGCAGCCCGCGCCCGCAAACCCGCGCCCTGCCGACATTGCTGCTGGCGCCGCAATGCTGGGTTCCCTTCGCGCATGCGCCGCGGTAACACCGGCTGGTGATACTGACGGGATCACTGCACGACGCTGTTTTCATGACTCTCAACGACTTCCCCTACCTACATGGTTTCTCGGCAAACGAGCAGGAGCGGCTGCGCAAGCAGGCCCGCCTGTTCGAGCCGGCGATCTTCCATGACATCGATTTCTGCAATTCCCGCCACATCCTCGAAGTAGGCAGCGGCGTCGGCGCGCAGAGCGAAATCCTGCTGCGCCGCTTCCCCGAGCTGCGCGTCACCGGCATCGACCTCAACGAACGCCAGCTGGCTGCCGCCAACGCGCATCTGGCGCAGATGCCGTGGCTGCAGGAGCGCGTCGAGTTCCAGCGCGCCAATGCCACCGATCTGCCGTTCGAGCCACGCAGCTTTGACGGCGCCTTCCTGTGCTGGGTGCTGGAACATGTGCCCTCGCCTGCGCGTGCGCTGGCCGAGGTACGGCGGGTGCTGAGCCCGGGCTCGCCGGTATTCGTCACCGAGGTGATGAATGCCTCGTTCCTGCTCGATCCCTACTCGCCCAATCTCTGGCGGTATTGGATGGCGTTCAACGATTTCCAGATCGACAGCGGCGGCGACCCGTTCGTCGGCGCCAAGCTTGGCAACCTGCTGCTGGCCGGCGGCTTCCGCGATGTGCAGACGCAGACCAAGACCGTGCACCTGGACAATCGCGAACCAGCGCGGCGCAAGGTGATGTTCGCGCTGTGGGAAGAACTGCTGCTATCAGCGGCCGAGCAGCTGCTGGAAGCCAGCAAGGTCGACCAGGCCACGGTCGATGGCATGCGCGCCGAGTTCACCCAGGTGCAGAACGACCCCAATGCGGTGTTCTTCTATTCCTTCGTGCAGGCCCGCGCCACGGTTTACTGAGTCGTGTCGGCGCCGGTTGCCACCGGCGCCCGCCAGATGCGTTGCCACATCTGCGCCAAACGTTGTTTCAGCACGCCACGGTTGCCAGCCTGCCGATACGCAGGCTGTACCTGCCGTGGCGGCATCGCCTGCCATTGGCCATCGCGCTCGTTGGCAACGGCGAAGTTGAAGTTGTACTCCGGCTCCAGGCCCATGCGCAGATCGCTGAGCACCAGTTCGCCATCAACCACCTGTGCACGCATGAAGCCGTGGTTGAACCAGTTCAGGCGTTGCACCGCGGGCACCGCAGCGGTTTGGCGCATCGCCTGCACATTCGACGGATAGCCATCGAACTGCATCGGCCCATGATCGGCCCATAGCGAACGGTCGCCGACCACATAGCCCTGCGGCGTCATCGCCACCACCCGCCACAGCAAGGTATTGAACGGCATCGGCACCGAGAAGCGCGGCGCATCGGCCAGGCCCATGCCCGCCAACGACTGCGCGGCAACACGGTCCACCTGTGCCTTGGCGATCAAGGACCAGCCCAGGTAACCGGTGCTCAGCACCAATCCGGCCACCAGCGCGCGTTGCGCCAAAGGCCGCGCGCGCGCGAACCAGGCAATGGCGCAGGCGATCAGCAACCAGATCGTATACAGCGGGTCGATGATGAAGACACTGGACCACATCGTCGGTGGCGGCGTCAGCGGCCACCACAACTGCGTGCCGTAAACGGTGAAGGCATCGAGCAGCGGATGCGTGACCAGCGCCAGCACCATCGCCCACCACCAGCGCGCTGGCGCAGCTGCAACCCGGCCGTGCCCAAAGCGCTTGTACAACCACCAGATCAGCGTACCCAGCAAGGGCAGCACGAACAGCGAATGACTGAAGCTGCGGTGCACCGTCATCAGGCTTACCGGGTTGTCGGTGAATGCCATGATCGCCAAGCCGTCCAGATCCGGCAGCGTGGCCAGGGCGGCACCGGCAAGCACGGCTGCGCGGCGATGCGCGGAGGGGGTGATGGCGGCAGCGATGGCGCCGCCGAGAACGATCTGACTGATGGAATCCATGCGCCGATGCTAGCAGCCCGCGCCGTGCTCAGCCTTGCCGCCTGCCAAGCAGCCGCCACAGCATCAGGCCGCTGTACAGCACGGCCAGCACCAGCAGGTTGAACAGCTCCCAGCCAATCTCCGGCAACTGCGCGCCCAGCTGTTGGGTGCGGACCACGGCATTGATGCCGGCGGTGGTCGGCAACAGCTTGGCCAGCGCTACCAGAACCGGCGGTGAGGCGATGGCCGGCCACGACAGGTTGGACAGGAAGAACAGCGGGATCGACACCGCAGTGACGTACTGGAAGGCGCGCTCGCGGGTATCGAAGAAACTGGCGATGAACATCCCGAACGGCACCGTCGCCAGCGCGAACAGCACCACCGACAACAGCAGGCCGGGGATGTTGCCCGCACGCGGATAGTCCTGCGCCCAGGCAGTGAAGCCGACGTAGTACAACAGTCCGCAAACCGCCACCAGACCGAAGGCCAATGCCATGCCGGACAAGGTTGGCAGATCGAACTGCAGGCGGCGGCCCAGCTGCGCGCGACGACTGCCCAACAGCACGCCGATGCCGAGCAGCAGGGTCTGGTGCACGATCAACTCCGACACCCCTGGCACCACGCTGCTGCCATAACCTTCGCGAGTGTTGTGCAGCGGCCGCTGCACCAGTTGCAGTGGCGGTGGCTGCGGTGCGCCCATGAACGCCGCTTGCCGCACTGCCTGCCGGCCACCAAAACCGGTGATGCCTTCGGCCAGCCCATTGAGGATGGCGCTGGCCCGACTCAGGTAAGCGCCATTGCCCAATAGCACCAGCTGGCCGCTGCCGCCGCGCAGGATGTCGCGCTCCAGCCGCGGCGGGATCAGCACGATGCCATCCACCTCGCCATGCAGCAGCTGCTGTTTGGCCTGGCCAAGATCCGCCGGTTGGCTCACCACCCGCACCGCGCGCAGTGCATCCACGTGGCGGATCAGGTCGCGACTGGTCGCACTATGGTCTTCATCCACCACCGCGATCGGCAACTCACTGGCCACCTGGTGGCGATACGCCGCCGGGTAGAAGAACGAGTACAACAGCACAGCACCTATCATCACCGCGCGCGCCGCCGGGTCGGCGAACATCGCCTGCAAGGTACGGCGGAAGCTGGCCACGAAACCGCTCATGCGCGCACCTGCTGGCGCGCCGCACGCAGCAGCAGGCCTGCGCCAAGCCCGCCGGCCAGCAGCGTCATCAACAACAGCACCGCCAACGGGCGTAGCGATACCTGCCACGGCGCGCCCATGAACAACTGCTGCATCTGCACCTGCACATAGGCAGTGAGCGGCAGCAGCGCGTTCCAGATGCGGGTGAACAAGGGCGCCTGGATTACCGGGAAGGTCGCACCGGAAAATGCCAGCGCGGTACCAATCGTCAAACCCACCGCCGACAAGCCGGTACACATGTCGCGGGTCAACGCGATGAACAGCAGTGCGAAGCTGCAGCTGGCCAGATAGAACAAGGGCTGCGCCAGCAGCATCAGCCCGACGCTGCCGGCCACGCCATCGCCGCGCACGTAAGCCACGTACATCACACCCAGCGCGCCATACAGCGAGAACAGCGCGACATACGGGAACAATTTCCCGGCCATCGCCGCCCACGGCCGTTGTCGCAGCCAGCTGGCCAGCAGCCCATCGCGCTGTTCGCGACCAAACGCGGCCCCGGCCGCAAGCGCGGCCAGCAGCGACAGCATGGCCGGGAAGATCAGCGGCAGCAGGAACAGCTCATAGCTGCGCGCAGGGTTGTACAGCACGGTCGCCTGCACCGTCACCGGTGCACCACGCAGCTTCGCTGGGCCGACCTGCAGCGCCATCTGCTCCTTCAGCATGCGCGCGTTATAGGCACTCACCGCATCGGCGATATCGCGCCCTGCCGATTGCCCGGTGGCCATGTAAGTGGCGTTGTAGAAAGCATATAGCGGTGCCGCTTCGCCGCGCAGCGCGCGCCGGCTCATATCGCGTGGCAACAGCACGATGGCGAATACCTCCAGCGCGCGCAGCTGCGCCTGCGCTTCCTGCAGGGTCGTCGGCGCGCTCGCTACCCGTACGCCGGCACTGTCATCCAATGCACGGGCCAGACCACGACTGGTCGGGCTGTGGTCCAGGTCAACGACGGCAATCGGCACCTCCCGCAGCACCGAGCCCGAGAACAGCCACATCATCGCGCCCATCAACAGCAGCGGCAGCACCGTCACCAGCGCCAGCTCCCAGCGGTCGCTGCGCCAGTGCTGCAGCTCACGCCGCAGCGACGCGGCGAAAGCCTTGCCTGCTGTCAGCCCTGCGGCCATGCAAACAGCACGCTCATGCCGGGCCGGAATCCTTCGATCGGCTGCGGCGGCCGTGCCCGCACTTCGAAGCTGCGCACGTCATAGCCGGACGACTGACGCGTGCTGCGCCAGGTGGCGTAGTCGCCGGCCGGGCTGATGAAGTAGACCTCGAACGTGGCGCTACGCCCTTGCAACGCAGGGATCGTGCCCTGCAGGCGGGCGCCTGGCTTGAGTCCGTTCATCTGGTCCTCGCGCAGGTTCAATGCCACCCACATGTGATCGATGTCGACTAGGGTGAAGACCGGATAGCCGGCCGGCACCAGCTCGCCGATATCGGCCATGCGCTTGCCAACCTCGGCGGCCAGCGGCGCCCGCCCCTGGGTTTCCTGGCGGGCTGCATCGACCTCGGCCTTGGCCCCCTCGGCCTGCCGAACCTGCGCCAACGCCGCGTCCTTGTCCTGCACGCGGGCACCAGCCAGGGCAAGGTCGTACTGCGCGCGCGCCGCGCGGGTCAGTTCATTGGAGCTACGCGCCTGCGCTTGCGCCTCGTCGCGCTTCTGCCGGCTTACCACGCCCTCGGCGTAAAGATTGTCGAGCCTGCGGAAGGTACTGGTCGCCAGTTCGGCACCGGCCTGTGCGCGCTTCCAGTTGGCCTCGGCGGCGCGAATGTCCTCGCTGCGTGCGCCCTCCTCGGCCTTGGATGCCATCGCCGCAGCCGCAGCCACCACCGCGTCAGCCTGGCGTTCCTTGGCGGCGACCTCCGGGCTGTCGAGATCGAACAACACCTGCCCGGCCTTGACCCGGTCGCCTTCACGCACGTGCAGTTGCTGCAATCGGGCGGTGACCTTGGCGGCGACGTTGACGTTGTCGGCGTCAGCCATGCCCTGCACCTGGTCCGGCGGGCTGCGCAGGCCCAGCCATAGGCCGACCGCCACCAGCACCAGCAGCACCACGCCGGCAATCAGGAACACGCGGCGTTGCCGCGGACTGGTCTCCACCTGCAGCGAATCGCTCATTCCAGCACCTTGTCCGCACGTTGGCGGTAGTCGTCAAAACGTTGCAGCTGTCCGCTCACTTCCAGCAGCTGCGCCAGCGCCACGTCGAATTGATAGGCGGCCTGTGCACGTTCCACCTGCGCACCGCCCAGGCCGAGCCGCGCATCGATCACATCCAGCGAGGTGGACTGGCCTTCACGGAACGACAGCTCCTGCAGGCGCAGGTTTTCCTGCGCCTGGACGATGCTGCTGTCCAGCAGCTGGAACTGCAGGCGGGCGGTCTCCAGCTCGTTCCAGGCCTTGCCGACGCCGAGCTGCAACTGGTTCTCCACTTCGCTCAGCCCCGACTGCGCCTGCTCCAGCTGCGCGCGCGCCGCGCTGACCTGCAACGGCCGCGCCGTTGGCGACAGGAAGGTGTAACGCAGGCCAATGCCGAACGCCCAGTCGGCATCGGTCAGCAACGC
This sequence comes from Stenotrophomonas sp. 610A2, assembly GCF_030549615.1. Taxonomy (NCBI): domain Bacteria; kingdom Pseudomonadati; phylum Pseudomonadota; class Gammaproteobacteria; order Lysobacterales; family Lysobacteraceae; genus Stenotrophomonas; species Stenotrophomonas pigmentata. The sequence continues at coordinate 1,053,992 of NZ_CP130832.1, read as the reverse complement.
ATCGCGGCGGCGCATGTCGTACTGGCCGAACAGATAGATCTGCGGCTTGAGCTTGGCCTGCTGTGCACGCACACCTTGTTCGGCCTGCGCGGCCAGCGCGCGCAAGCGACCAACCTGCGGATGCCGCTGCTGGGCACTGCGTTCGAATTCCTCACGCGCACCGACCGGGCCATTGATCACGAACAGCGGCGAGGTAGTCGCAACCGTGCCGCCGCTACGAAGCAAGGTGGCCAAGGCCTGCTGCAGCGTGGACAGGTCGTTCACTGCCTTCTGGTATTCACGCTCGGCCTTGTCGCGGGCGACATTGGCCTGCAAGCGCTGCGCCTTGGTGGCGAAGCCCTCACGCTCGAGCTTCTGCGCGTCCTCAAGATGCCGCTGCAGGCCGTCACGCACATCGCGGCGCACCTGCACTGCCTGCTCGGCCAACTGCTGGCCGAAGTAGGCCTGCACCAGTTGCAGCGACAACGACTGCCGCTGCAACTCACGATCGGCCTGGGCCAATTCGCTGGCGGCCTGGGCCGCCCCCTGCGCGGCCGGGATCAAGCCACCGCTGTACAGCGGCACGCTGGCAGTGACAATTGGACGGGTGCGCCAGTCACGCTCGCCGAACTCCAAGGGCGACTCGATGCCAAAGGCCTCGGCCACCGGCGCCAACGAACCCAATGGCAGGTTCAAGGTCTTCTGGAACTGCATGCGGCGCACGTCGGCGGTGATTTCCGGCAAGCGCAGGTAGCGGCTGGCATCCTGCAGATCCAGCTTGTTGCGTACCCCGGCATCGGCGGCAGCCAACGCATCGGATACCTGCTCCAGCCGCTGCCGCGCCTGCTCGTAGCTCAATGCAGGCACTGTCTCTGCCGCCACGGCCGCTGGCGCCAACAACATCCACAGCACGCACAACCCTGTCGCTACCGATGTTGGCTGCTTGCCTGCCACCCCGATACTCCCTGCTCGTCGGCTGGACCCAGCATAGCCGCCCAAGGGGTGAGGAAGAAGTCAGGCGGGCAATCAGGCCGCCTGTGCCAACCGCAGGCTTCCCGGCAGGCAGGCAATGCTGTGGCCTGAATGATCGAGCAGGCGCAGGCTGCCATCCGGGTCCTCGGCCAATGCAGTCAGGCTTTCCACCCAGTCGCCGTCATTGGCGTAGACCAGGCCATCACGCTCGACCAGCGCCGCGCGATGGATGTGGCCGCAGATGATGCCGTCCAGTCCACGCCGACGTACGTCGGCCAGCCCGGCCTGCACGAAGCGCTCGATATAGCGCTCGGCCGCACCGCTTTGGCGCTTGAGGAATTCCGACAGCGACCAGTAGCGCAGGCCAAGCCGGCGCCGCGCGGCGTTGAACAGGCGGTTACCGGTGAGGATGCGGTAGTACAGCCAGTCACCGAAGCGCTCCTGCAACCCACCGAAGTGGGTGGCGCCGTCGTAGTCATCGCCATGTACGACCAATAGGCGCCGGCCATCGGCGGTGGTGTGGATGGCCCGCCGTCGGACCTGCATGGCCGGCAGCATCAGGCCACAGGTGCGACGCAGCGGTGCATCGTGATTGCCGGGGATATAGATGATCTCGGTGCCGGCGCGACGCAACGCATGCAGCGCTTCGATCACCTCGTTGTGCGCTTGGTGCCAGGTCGCACGCTTATGGGAAAGCCACCACAGATCGACGATGTCACCGACCAGATACAGGCGTTCGCACCGCAGGCTGCCGAGGAAGCGTGCCAGCTCGGCCGCATGGCAATGGCGTGCACCCAGATGCGTGTCGGAGATGAACACCGCGCGCCGGTGCGGCGGCAGCACCGGCACCGCGCTCATGCCACTGCTCCGGCATCACGCAGATAGCGTTTGCGCTTGTGTGGGCGGATGGCCTGCAGGTCCACCTCGATCAGGCCATCGATGGAGTCGCTGAAATCCGGATCAACACCGAACGCGAGGAAGCGTGCGCCGCCTGGTTCGCACAGATCGGTGTACTGCCGGTACAAGGTAGGCACGCTGGTGCCCAGCGTCGCCAGGTTGGCCTTGAGCACGTCGAACGCGGCCTGCGTATCCAGTTCACCGAAACTTGGCGGCGCGGCGAAGTACTGGAAGGGCCGATTCGACTCGGCCAGGCTGCGGCCGGCACCGTAGTACTGCTGGTAGTACGCCACCAGCTGCTCGCGCGCCTCGCGTGGCAGCGCGGCGCTGATCGACACCGCGCCAAACAGGTAGCGCACGCCCGGCTGGCTGGCGAGGTAGGCGCCGATGCCCTGCCACAGGTAATCCAGGCTGCGGCTACCCCAGTAGTCCGGCACCACGAAGCTGCGGCCCAGCTCCATGCCTTCGGCGATGCGCGGGATGGCATCGTCCGAGTAGCGGAACAGGCTGGCGGTATACAGGCCCTGCAGGCCACTGCGTGCCAAGGCCGGTGCGCCGCGCATGACCCGGTAGGCGCCGGCGATGCGCTGGGCCGGGGCATCCCAGACCACGATGTGCTGGTAGAGCGGGTCGAAATCATCCAGATCGCGGCTGCGGCCGGTGCCCTCGCCCACTTCGCGGAAGGTCAGCTCACGCAGCCGACCCAGCTCGAGCAGCAAGGGTGAGTTGGCCGCGCATTGGGCCAGGCGGATCTGCTTGCCGTCACTGGTCTGGCCGAGCAGCTCCGTCGCCTCGATGGCGGCGGCGACAGTGGCAGCGGCAACCGGTTCGGCCAAGGGCTGCGGACCGGTCTCCCGCAACTCGGCGCCCTGCTGCTCCTTGCCCAGTGCGTTCAGCGCGTCCCGCACCGCCTGCAGCTGCCGTGCCGGGTCCTGTTGCGCATCCAGCCGCATCAGCTGGCCTATCTGCAGGCGCAGCGGGCGCTTGCGGCGGGCGAACATCTCCCGCGCCAGCAAGGCGGTGCCTGCGGGCTTGAACAGCGCCGAGGCGCCGTAGAACAGCGCTGAATTTCTTGCCTGCACCCGTACCGGCAACACTGGCGTGTCGCAGGCGCGGGCGAAGCGGACGAAACCGCGGTTCCAGCGGCCGTCACGGATGCCCTGCAGCGACAGCCGCGAGACCTCCCCGGCCGGGAATACGATCACGCACTGCTCGGCCTGCAACGCCTGCTCCACCGCCTGCAGGCTGGCCCGCTGGGCGCGGCCACCGAGGATGCGCACCGGCAGCAGCAGTTCGTGCAGCGGCTCCAGCTCCAGCAGCATGTCATTGGCGATGATGCGCACGTCGCTGCGGACCCTGCCCACTGCGTCCAGCAGTGCCAACGCGTCCAGCGCCCCGGACGGGTGGTTGGCGACGATCAGCAGCCGACCGCTGGCCGGAATCCGGGCCAATGCGGCCGCATCCACCGCATAACCCGCGTCCAGGAAGCCCAGCGCGGCGCTGACGAAGGCGAAGCCCTGCAGCCCGGCACTGCGCTGCAGGAAGGCATCCATCTGGTCGAAACGTGACCAGCGCCCCACTGTGCGCAGCAGCGGCCGGGCCAGATGGCGGCGCGGGCCGTGGAACCAATCGGGGTAGCGTTGCTGCAGGCGCTGCGCGATCTGTTGCATGGCAAGGTCTCCCTGTCGGCCCATTGGCCGGGAGCCTGCGCCCGCTACAAGGCAGGCCGGTTGCGGTTTTGCGGCAATCCGGTGACCGTGGCTTAACCGGATGGCAACAGACACTTCGGCACTATTCCGTCAAGGTGCCTACCGTGTATGATGCGCGCCCATCTTTCCATCCGAATCAAGGGATATATAGCCCGATGTCCAGCTACCTGTTCACCTCCGAATCGGTCTCCGAAGGCCATCCGGACAAGATTGCCGACCAGATCTCCGATGCGGTGCTGGACGCGATCCTTGCCCAGGACAAGCGCGCCCGCGTGGCCTGCGAGACCCTGGTCAAGACCGGTGCGGCGATTGTCGCCGGCGAAGTGACCACCTCGGCGTGGGTCGATATCGAAGAACTGACCCGCAACGTCATCAACGAGATCGGCTACAACAACTCCGATGTCGGCTTCGACGGCCACACCTGCGCCATCATCAACATGCTGGGCAAGCAGTCGCCTGACATTGCTGCCGGCGTTGACGGCACCAACAAGAAGGCCAAGAAGCCGGAAGAGCAAGGCGCTGGTGACCAGGGCCTGATGTTCGGCTATGCCTGCAACGAAGCCCCGGAATACATGCCGGCGCCGATCTACTACTCGCACCGTCTGGTCGAGCAGCAGGCCAAGATCCGCAAGAAGAAGAACTCGCCGTTGCCGTGGCTGCGCCCGGACGCCAAGAGCCAGGTGACCCTGCGTTACGGCCAGGACGGCAAGATCGAGGGTCTTGACGCCGTGGTGCTGTCGACCCAGCACGATCCGAGCGTGAAGCAGAAGGATCTGGTCGAGGCCGTGCGCGAGCACATCCTCAAGCCGGTGCTGCCGAAGGCATGGCTGGACAAGCTGCCGAAGAACAAGGTGCACATCAACCCGACCGGTATCTTCGTGATCGGCGGCCCGGTGGGCGATTGCGGCCTGACCGGTCGCAAGATCATCGTCGACACCTACGGCGGCATGGCCCGTCACGGTGGTGGCGCGTTCTCCGGCAAGGACCCGTCCAAGGTTGACCGTTCGGCCGCTTACGCTGCCCGTTACGTCGCCAAGAACGTGGTCGCTGCTGGCCTGGCCGACAAGTGCGAAGTGCAGGTCTCCTACGCCATCGGCGTGGCCGAGCCGACCTCGATCTCGGTCACCACCTTCGGCACCGGCAAGATTCCGGACGCACAGATCGAGAAGCTGATCCGCGCCCACTTCGACCTGCGTCCGTACGGCATCATCAAGATGCTGGACCTGATCCACCCGATGTACCAGCAGACCGCTGCCTACGGCCACTTCGGCCGCAAGCCGAAGGAATTCTCGTACGTCGACGGCGACGGCAAGACCCAGAACGCGACTGCGTTCTCCTGGGAAAACACCGACCGTGCCGAAGCCCTGCGCAAGGCTGCCAAGCTGAAGTAAGTCCAGCGGCAGGTAAAAGCTCTACCCGGACGGGCCGCGCAAGCGGCCCGTCTGCTTTTCGCACAACAGCGCTTGCCAAGTACCGACGCGTCCGCCCACGATAAGCGCCGCATACACAGGGAGGGTTGGCATGTTTTCAGCACTTTTAGGCAATCTGTTCAAGGACAAACCCGACCAGGACCGGTTTGCCCGCAAGTTCATGGATGCAGTGCGCAGCAATGGCTACCCGCATGAACTGGAATACGAAGCGGACACCTTCCGCATCCGCCATGCCAACGGCTCCTACTTCAACCTGCACAACGCCTACCACGCCTACATGGGCGCCCCGCGCGGACAACAGCGCAAGGCATTGCAGTCCTTCAGCAGCTTGCTTGGCATCCATGACAACGATGCCGCGATGAGCTGGGAGCAGACCCGGCCCATGCTGCGCCCCTTGATCCGCAGCATCACCCAGCTTGAGGAAATCAGCCTGCACCATGCCGAGCAGGATGGCTGGGACGCACCGCCGATGCAGTTGCAGTACCGGCGCCTTAGCGAGGAGTGCGTGGAGCTGCTGGCGGTAGACCATCCCGACCACACCGCCACTCTCACCCGCGGCCCGGAAGCGGCCTGGGGCGTCGACTTCGACCAGGCCCTGGCCATCGCCCGCGCCAATCTGCGACAGAGCCCCGACGAACCGTTCGTCGAGGTAATGCCCGGCGTCTACCAGGCCGCTTGGGGCGATGCCTATGACAGCAGCCGTGCGCTGCTGCCCGACCTGCTGCATCGGGTGCCGGTCGCTGGGCTTCCGGTATTCATGCTGGCTACGCGTGACGTCTTGCTGGTCACCGGTGAAGGCGATGTGCAGGGACAGGCCCACATGCTGGAGCTGGCCGCCAATGCGTTTGCCGATGGCCGCGTGATTTCCTGGGAGGTGCTGCGTTACGACGACGGCCAGCTGCATGCCCACGTACTGGCGGATGCCGGCCTGCGCGAGCGGCAGCGGCAACTGAGGATTGAACTCAACGCCGACGCCTATGCGCTGCAGAAGCAGCTGCTGGAGCGCGTGCACCAGAAGCATGAAGAAGACGTATTTGTCGCCAGTTTCATGGTCCACAACGAAGACCGGGTTTCGCTGTGCGCCTGGACTGATGGGGTGGCGAGCTCACTTCCACGCACCGACCGATTGGTTCTGGTGATGCCTGTGGATGGCGGAGAAGCCGAGACCCTGATGGTTGATTGGGAGCAGGCGCAACCGATCCTCGGCCACCTGCTGCGTGAAGACACCCGGCACATCCACCCACCGCGTTACCTCACGCTTGGTTTCCCCGATGCAGAGACGCGCGCGCGACTGCAGGCGATCTAAGCTGGTTTCCGGCGCTGACAGCGTTTGAGCAAAGAAGGCTGCCTGCGAGGGCAGCTTTTTTTGGCTTTGGCTTTGGCTTTGGCTGCTGCCTTTGCTTTTGCTTTTGCTTTAGCCCTTCTCCCGCCTGCGGGAGAAGGGTTGGGATGAAGGCAGCTTTGGCTTTGGCTTTGGCTCCGATTTTCCTTTTGGCTCTCTATCCAGCAAAGACAAGAAGCTAAAACCCCAAAAGCCCCCTCATCCGCCCTCCGGGCACCTTCTCCCGCAGGCGGGAGAAGGGACAGCAAACAGCAACTGCCAAAGCGACCGCAAAAGCCAAAGCCACAGCCAAAGCCAAAGCCAAAGCCAAAGCCACAGCCAGAGCCAGAGCCAAAGCCAAAAGCCAAAAGCCAAAACAGAAGCCGAGCCCAGGGCTGCTCTCAAAGCCCTCCGACAGCCCCCACCCCAGCAACCCCGCCCCCTCCTCCCTGTTCCCCATAACGACCAATGCACTACCATCGGCCCATGGGAAAGGAAGACCGTAGACCAATTGCCGCCCGTTCCGCCGGCTGGGCTCGTGCCCTCAGCGCCGCGTTGGCACGCTCCTCAATCACACCGAACCAGATTTCGGTACTCAGCATCTTCTTCGCCGCAGGTGGCGCCGCTGCGCTGCTGTACTGGCCAGGCATACCCGGGCTGATCGCCTGCGCCGTCGGTATCCAGCTGCGCCTGATCTGCAACCTGCTCGACGGCATGGTGGCGATGGAAGGCGGCAAGCAGACACCCACCGGTGCGCTCTACAACGAATACCCGGACCGCATCGCCGACTCGCTGCTGATCGTCGCGCTCGGCTATGCCGCCGGCATGCCCTGGTTGGGCTGGCTTGGTGCCTTGCTTGCCGCGCTTACCGCCTATGTGCGCCTGTCAGGCGCCAGCCTCGGCCTGGCCCAGGACTTCCGTGGCCCGATGGCCAAACAACACCGCATGTTCGTGCTCACCGCAGCCTGCGTGCTGGCCGTCATCGAGCAGCTGAGCACGCACACGCATTACGCACTCCCAGCCGCCGCCATCATCATTGCCGCCGGCTCGCTGCTGACCTGCGTCACCCGCACCCGCGCCATCGCCGCGCAACTCAAGGCAGGTAGCTGATGCTCTCGAGCCTGCTGGTCGCCGCCGTAAAGATCTTCATTGGTGCCTACCCGCGCTGGGTTGGCAGCCGCCCCAACGACACTCAACGCATTTACTTCGCCAACCACGCCAGCCACCTGGATACGGTGGCGTTGTGGTCGGCGCTGCCACCCGCGCTGCGCGAACACACCCGCCCGGTCGCCGCACGCGACTACTGGAGCAAGGGCGTGCGCAAGATCATCGCCGACAAGGGCTTCAACGCGGTGCTGATCGAACGTGACCGCAGCAAGTGCGAAGGCGATCCACTGCAGCCCTTGCATGACGCGCTGGATGCGGGTGATTCGCTGATCCTGTTCCCGGAAGGCACCCGCAACCACGAGCCCTTGCCGCAGCCGTTCAAGGCTGGCCTGTTCCATCTGGCGCAGCAGTACCCGCACGTGGAACTGGTTCCGGTCTATCTGGACAACGCGCGCCGCGCGCTGCCCAAGGGCAGCATGGTGCCGGTGCCGCTGGTGTGCACGGCGCGCTTCGGCGCGCCGCTCAGCCGCATTCCCGGTGAAGACAAGGCGCAGTTCCTGGAACGCGCGCGCAACGCGGTGGTGGAGCTGGCATGAACAATGTATTCCTGCAATTGCCGCTGGGCAGCTTCCTGCAGCAGGCCATCGACCGCGCACCGCCGAGCTTCTGGTGGATGATCGGCGGCGTGTTTGCCGTGCTTATCCTCGCCAGCGCGATCGGCTTCATCCTTGGCCGGATCAAACCCGGCTCGGTGGTCGACAACCTCAACGCGCGCATCCGTGCGTGGTGGGTGATGGCCGGCGTGCTGCTGTTCTGCTTCGTGCTGGGCAAGATCGCCACGCTGGTGTTCTTTGGCCTGCTGTCGTTCTTCGCACTGCGTGAATTCATCTCGTTGACACCGACGCGCCGTGGCGATCACCTTGCGCTATGCCTGTGCTTCTACATCGCCATCCCGCTGCAGTACTGGCTCATCGGCATCGACTGGTACGGCCTGTTCGTCATGTGCATCCCGGTATACGGTTTCCTCGCGCTGCCGGCGGTATCGGCATTGTCGGGTGACACCGAGAACTTCCTGGAACGCAACACCAAGATCCAGTGGGGCGTGATGCTCACTGTGTTCTGCCTCAGCCACGCGCCGGCACTGATGCTGCTTCGCATCCCCGGCTACGAAGGCCAGAACCTGATGTTGCTGTTCTACCTGCTGCTGGTGGTACAGCTCAGCGACGTGCTGCAGTACGTTTTCGGCAAGCTGTTCGGCAAGCACCTGCTTGCGCCCCTGGTGAGCCCGTCGAAGACAGTTGAAGGCCTGGTCGGTGGCGGGCTGGCGGCGACCGGTGTGGGCGCGGCGCTGTGGTGGATCACCCCGTTCTCGCCCCTGCAGTCGGCGGCACTGTCGCTGCTGATCGTGATCTGCGGATTCCTAGGCGGGCTGGCCCTGTCGGCGGTGAAGCGCAGCCTCGGCGCCAAGGACTGGGGCGAGATGATCGAAGGCCACGGCGGCATCCTGGACCGGCTGGATTCGGTGGTGTTCTCGGCGCCGGTGTTCTTCCATGTGGTGCGCTACAACTTCCAGTAACGCCACCGTAGTGCCGAGCCATGCTCGGCAGAGGCTCTACCGGGAACGCCCCTTGCCGAGCATGGCTCGGCACTACAGGTGAGGCTCCTGCCGAGCATGGCCCGGCACTACGGTGTAGCCTGCTCTTCCCGCAATTGCAGTAACCGCCATGAGCGAACACAAAGCCCACCAGCTGTCGATGACCGTCCTGATGTCACCGGAGATGGCCAACTTCTCCGGCAAGGTCCACGGCGGCGCCATCCTGCGCCTGCTCGACCAGGTCGCCTATGCCTGTGCCAGCCGCTATGCAGGCAACTACGTGGTGACACTGTCCGTGGACCAGGTGACCTTCCGCCAGCCGATTGCGGTCGGCGAGCTGGTCACCTTCCTGGCTTCGGTCAACTACACCGGCAACTCCTCGATGGAAGTCGGCATCAAGGTGGTCGCCGAGGACATCCGCAAGGGCGCGGTGCGTCATGCCAACAGCTGCTTCTTCACCATGGTGGCGGTTGACGAGGATGGCCGGCCGACCCCGGTGCCGACGCTGCAGCCGGAGAACAGCGACGAGAAGCGCCGCTTCGCCGCCGCGCAGATCCGCCGCCAGCTGCGCCAGGAGATGGAGCAGCGGCATCTGGAGCTGCTGCAGAGCAATCCGTCCGGTGAAGCCGATTTGTCGGTGCCCAGATTGTAGGAGCGGCGTAAGCCGCGAAGCTGGCCGAGCCCGGTAGTGCCGAGCCATGCTCGGCAGGGGCTTCACTAGTAGAGCCCCTGCCGAGCATGGCTCGGCACTACAGGTTTGGGATTCCTGGTAAAGCCCTTGCCGAGCATGGCTCGGCACTACAGAACGGCGTCAGCCGGTGTTCTGTACGCCTTGCGATACGCCGTTTACGCAGGCTACAAGTGCACGCAGCAGGCCCTCGTCCTCGCGGTCGCTTGCGCGCCAGCGCTGCAGCAGGTCTACCTGCAGGATGCTGATCGGGTCGATGTAGGGATTGCGCAGGCGGATCGACAACGCCAGCCGCGGGTCCTGTTCCAGTAGTTCCTGCTGGCCACTCAGACGCTTTACCCAATGCGCGGTCAGCGCCAGCTCCTCGCGTATCCGTGGGAAGAATTGTTCGTGCAGCGGCCCGGCCAGCTTGGAGAACTGCTCTGCGATGTGGATATCGCCCTTGCTCAACACCATCGACATATCGTCGAGGAAGGTTTCGAAGAACGGCCAGTCATGCGCCATCTCGCGCAGCGTTGCCTCATGGCCCGCATCCACGGCGGCCTGCAGGCCACTGCCAACGCCGAACCACCCCGGAATCACCGAACGCGCCTGGCTCCATGCGAATACCCACGGAATTGCGCGCAGATTGGTCAGCGCCGCATCCTGGCCCAGGCGTCGCGACGGCCGTGACCCCAGCGTCATCCGTTCGATCACATCGATCGGCGTGGCCTGGCGGAAATAATTCATGAACTGCGCATCGCCGACAAACGCGCGATAGGCGGCCGAACTCTGCTCGGCAACCTGCGCCATCACCGGCTTCCACTGTTCCTCGCGCGGCTCGGCGGCGCGCGGCCGCAGGCTTGCGCGCAGTACCGCACCGGCAGACTGCTCCAACGAGCGCAGCGCCAGCGCACGGATACCGTACTTGCGATGGATCACCTCGCCCTGCTCGGTGACGCGCAGGCGTCCACCGATGCTGCCGCGCGGGGAGGCGTTCACTGCGTGCGTGGTCTTGGTGCCACCACGGCTGATCGAGCCGCCGCGGCCGTGGAAGAAGGTCAGCTTGACGCCGAATTCCGCGGCCGTTTCCAGCAGCTCCACCTGCGCATGCTGAAGGCCCCAGCGCGAAGCGGCGATACCGCCGTCCTTGCCGCTGTCCGAATAACCCAGCATCACCATCTGCACATCGTCGCGAGCGGCCAGATGCGCGCGGTAGACCGGATCGGCAAGAAGGTCACGCAAGGTGGCGGTACCGCGCTGCAGGTCATCGACGGTCTCAAACAGCGGCGCGATATCCAGCGGCACTGCGTTGTCCGCGTCCAGCAAACCACCACGCCGCGCCAAGGCCAGCACTGCGAGCACGTCGCCGCGATCATGCGCCATCGAGATGATGTAGCTGCCCAGCGCATCGGCACCATGTCGGCGGCGCGCATCGGCCAGTGCAGCAAACACCTTATCCAGGCGCTGACCGGCTTCATCGTCGCCACGTACCAGGACCTCCGTACCAGCGGCATACGGCGCCAGCAGCTGCGCGCGGGCGACATCGTCCAGCGCATCGAATGCATCCTGCCCGCCCAGCACTTCGGCCAGGGCGCGCGAGTGCACGCTGGATTCCTGACGCACATCCAGGCGTGCCAGATGGAAGCCAAACGTGCGCACCCGCCACAACAGGCGGCGTACCGAGAACCAGCCAGCGTGTTTGCCCTTGTTGGCGTCGAGGCTGTCGAGGATCAGCTGGATGTCGTGGATGAATTCTTCCGGCGATGCATAAGCACCAGGCGCATCTTCCAATGTCGCCTGCAGACGCGCACGCATTCGGTCGTTGAGCAGGCGATACGGCATATCAGCGTGGCGCGGACGCGACTTCACCTGCGGCAGCAGCTGCTGGTATTCCTGCACGCGCGCCAGCACTTCATCGCTGACGCCAACCAGTTCGATCGATTGGCTGAGCAGGCTGGCCAGCGCCAGCATGTCCTTCAAGTACAGGCCCAATACGGCGCTGCGCTGTGCGTTCAAGGTATTGGTGATGGTGCCGGCATCCACATTCGGATTGCCGTCCATATCACCACCGACCCAGGTACCGAAGCGCAGCAGACGCGGCAACGGCAAGGTCCTGCCCCAGGTATCGCGCACGGCCTGTTCCAGCGATTCGTAGAACACCGGGATCACCCGGTACAACACGCGGGTCAGGTAGAAACCGACGTGCTCACGCTCGTCATCAACCGTTGGCCGTACCGGCGAGGAATCGGCGGTCTGCCATGACGCGGTCAAGGCCATGCGGAAACGCGCTGCATCGGCGGCCTGCTCGCCGGGCGTACGCTGGCCATCGAGGTTGTCGACCAGCGCGGCGACCATCAGCTGTTCTTTTTCCAGCAGGGCACGGCGCACGGCTTCGGTCGGATGCGCGGTGAACACCGGCTCGATATCGATCTGCGGCAGCCACTGCGCCAGTTCTTCCGGCGTCACGCCCTGCGCCTTCAGCGCGAGCAGCGCGTCATGCAGGCCTTCGGGCTGCGGACGCTTGGTGCCTGCGCGCTGGTAGTCACGGCGACGGCGGATGCGATGCACGCGCTCGGCGATGTTGACCACCTGGAAATAGGTGCTGAACGCACGCACCAGCGCTTCGGCATCGCGCGGCGAGCGGCCAGCCAGCTGGGTGCTCAGCGAGAGCAGCGGTGCCTGGCTTTCGCGGCGCGCGATGGCGGCTGTACGCACGTCTTCCACTTCGTCGAGGAAGCCGGGCGATACCTGTTCGGAAATCAGATCGCCAACCATTGCGCCAAGGCGGCGCACATCGTCGCGCAGGGGCAGATCAGGGGTGGCGAAGACAACGCTGCTGCGGTACTCGTTCATCGAAGACGTAGAGCCTGGAGAGCGGAAACCCGTCAAGCCTACCGCAAAAATCAGCACAGTTTTGCAGTGCACCAAACCTGAAACAGTTGCATTTGTATGTTGTCTGGCAACTGTCCGTTTGGACAGGAATGCATGGCGAATCAGTCAGTTCGAGGACATGACGGCGCAGTGCTTCGCCTGTAGTGCCGAGCCATGCTCGGCACTACGTTGCTTCGCTCTTGCTCAAAGCCCCTCGCCCGCTTGCGGGAGAGGGGTTGGGGTGAGGGCGGCTTTTTGCTTTGACCGGTAAAGCCCCTGCCGAGCATGGCTCGGCACTACATTGCTGCCCCTGCGCCGAAGGCGCGGGGGCAGCAACCACACGTCAGCGCTTCTTGCCGGCTTCAGCACCCAACCAGCGGTCCAGCCAGTCTTCGCTTTCAGCCAGCATGGTCATGATCGATTCGCGTGCGCGGTAGCCATGCGATTCGTTCGGCAGCATCACCAGCCGCGAGGTGCCACCCAAGCCCTTCACCGCGGCGAACATGCGCTCGCTCTGGATCGGGAAGGTACCGGAGTTGTTATCGTCAACGCCGTGGATGAACAGGATCGGGTCCTTGATCTTGTCGGCGTAATTGAACGGCGACATCTTCTGGTACACATCCTGCGCCTGCCAGTAGTTGCGCTCTTCGGCCTGGAAGCCGAACGGCGTCAGCGTGCGGTTGTACGCGCCGGAACGCGCGATGCCTGCCTTGAACAGTCGCGTATGCGCCAGCAGGTTCGCGGTCATGAAGGCGCCGTAGGAATGGCCACCCACTGCGATGCGCTCACGATCACCAACACCGCGCTTCACCACTTCATCGACCGCCGCCTGTGCACTGGCAACCAGCTGCTGCACATAGGTGTCATTCGGTTCGGTGTCGCCTTCGCCAACGATCGGCATGGTCGGGTTGTTCAGCACCACGTAGCCTTTGGCGAGGAAGGCCTGCGGGCCCCAGTAACTGATGGCGTTGAAGCGGTACTGCGAGCCACTGACCTGGCTGGCATCGGCGGCGGATTTGAACTCGGCCGGGTAGGCCCACATCAGCACCGGACGCGGACCGTCCTTCTTGGCGTCATAGCCCGGCGGCAGCAGCAGGTCGGCGGTGAGTTCGACACCGTCGGCACGCTTGTAGCGGATCTGCTCCTTCTTCACACCACGCAATGCCGGCAACGGATGGGCAAAGTGAGTGAGTTCAACCGGCTGCGCATCTGCCGCCAAGGTACGGGCGATCAGGTTGGCCGGTACGTCGTTGGATTCACGGTAGGTGAGGATGCGGCCACCCTCGCCTTCGCTGATGCTCAAGGGCATTTCGTAGTACGGCGCCTGCGACTGGAACACGCGCTCGCTCTTGCCGCTGGCAAGCTCAACGCGGTCCAAGAACGGACGATCACCTTCGGCCGACGCGCCCTCGCCGATACGGTAGAAACTGTTGCCATCGGCGCTCAGCTGCAGCCGCGAACGGCCAGCAGCATCGGTGTGCAACACCGGCTCACCCGGGTCGCTGTAGCGGTCGTCTTCCGAACGCTGGACCAGCAAGGTTGCCGCCTGATCGAGATGATCCGGGGCGATCTTCCACTGCTTCACCTGACGGTTCTTCCACCAATACTCATCCAGCAGCGCCAGCTCGCCATTGGCCCAGGTAACACCTGCGTAGCGCGAACCAAGCTGTGCCAGCGTCACCGGCGGCTTGTCGAACGGCGCCGCCTGCAGCAGCACCGCATCACGTACCTTGGCCTCGCGCGACGGGTCGCCACCGTCCTGTGCCTCAGCCCATACCAGCGAGGCCGGTGCATCGGCACGCCAGCTGATCGAACGTACGCCGGTGGGGACTGCATCGTTGCCGGTCGGCAGGCCATCCACCAGAGGCAGGCGCGCCACCGTGTGCACCAGCTTGCCCTGCGCATCCAGCACTTCGATGTTGCGCGGGAAGCTGCTGACCGGCACCGCATAAGAGAACGGCCGCTGCACGCGCTGGCTCAACAGATACCTGCCATCCGGCGAGGCCGACAGACCCAGATAGATGCCAACAGCGCCCACGGGTGTGGTGTCGCCGTTGATTGCCACCCGCACCGGCTGCGCCTGCATGTAGTACTCGAACAGTCGCGCGTCGTCCTCGTTCTTCAACAGGTCCTGGTAGGTACGTACCGACCGCACGCCCTTGCCGGCCTCGGTCTGCTGAACCGCCGGCCCGGTCGGCACACCGTCGCCATGCGGCGGCTCCCCCTGCCCGGCGGGGCGCTGCATCACCAACAGTGCGTCGCCGCCCGGCAACCAGGCGTAGCCATTGCCAACGATGCTGTTCAGGCGCTCGGCCACGCGTCGCGCACTCGCGGTCTCCACATCCACCAACCACAGCTCATTGCTACCTGTCGCCGGGTTCACCTGATTGAAGGCCAGATACTTCTGGTCCGCCGACCACGCCAACGAGGCCACCGCCAGCGGCTGCGGCAGGCCGCTGATCTGGCGCTCCTTGCCGTCACTTGTGGACGCCAACCACAGCTTGCTGCCGAACGAGAAGCGACTGTCTGACACGGTCTTGGGGTTGATGCGCAGGCCAGCCAGCTTCAGCTCCGGGGCCGCGACCTGGGCGATCGACGGCAGCGCCGGGGTCTGCAGCAGCGCAGTCAGGTCGCGCCTGGGCGACAGGTACAGGGTGGGCGCACGCGGGGCATCCACCACGGCCTGCAGCGCAGCCGACGGCAGCCGGTAGCCTTCACCCTGCTGGGCGCCCTTCTGCGCCACAGGCGGGGTCAGCGCCATGACCGGGGGTACAGCCAGCAGCAGGCCGGCACACAGCACCAGCGCGGCTGAAGCGCGGCGACGGCGGTGGGGAGACAGGTTCATGGCGCATTCCTATTGGACGGAAACAATCCTCCAACTTAACAATCCCCCCCGCCCATGGCCCCTGCCGTTGGTTGGGCCCGCGGCGCTGGCATCTCGCCGCGATATACTGAGCGGCCCGTTCCGAGGGGCGCTGCGACCGTTGGGTGGCAGCCCGTGTTCCTGCATGGGCTTCCAATACGGCCAGGCTCGGACGGCTTTCACGCAACAACGGCGCCCGGCGAACGCGAGCCTGCTCGCACCACACCGGAGCTCTAAATGAACGCTGTTGCCGCTACCTTCTCGCAGGAAGGTGATTACAAGATCCGCGATATCTCGCTGTCCGATTGGGGCCGCAAGGAACTGGACATCGCCGAGCACGAAATGCCGGGCCTGATGTCGATCCGCCGCAAGTACCAGGCCGAGCTGCCGCTGAAGGGCGTGCGCGTGACCGGCTCGCTGCACATGACCATCCAGACCGCGGTACTGATCGAAACCCTGAAGGACATCGGCGCCGAAGTGCGTTGGGCCTCGTGCAACATCTTCTCGACCCAGGACCACGCTGCCGCCGCGATTGCCGCCACCGGCACGCCGGTGTTCGCATGGAAGGGCGAGTCGCTGGAAGAATACTGGGACTGCACCCTGGACGCGCTGACCTTCACCCTGGCCGACGGCACCCTGACCGGTCCGGAGCTGGTGGTCGACGACGGCGGCGACGTCACCCTGCTGATCCACAAGGGCTACGAGCTCGAGAACGGCAGCAACTGGGTCAATGAGCCGGCTTCCTCGCACGAAGAACAGGTCATCAAGAACCTGCTCAAGCGCGTTGCAACCGAGCGCCCGGGTTACTGGGGCCGCGTGGTCAAGGATTGGAAGGGCGTCTCCGAAGAGACCACCACCGGCGTGCACCGCCTGTACCAGCTGGCCCAGGCCGGCACCCTGCTGATCCCGGCGATCAACGTCAACGACTCGGTCACCAAGAGCAAGTTCGACAACCTGTACGGCTGCCGCGAGTCGCTGGCCGATGGCCTGAAGCGCGCGATGGACGTGATGCTGGCCGGCAAGGTTGCCGTGGTCTGCGGCTACGGCGACGTCGGCAAGGGTTGCGCCGCTTCGCTGCGTGCCTACGGCGCGCGCGTGGTGGTCACCGAGATCGACCCGATCTGCGCCCTGCAGGCCGCGATGGAAGGCTACGAGGTCAACACCATCGAATCCACCCTGGGCCGTGCTGACCTGTACGTCACCACCACCGGCAACAAGGACATCATCCGCATCGAGCACCTGAGCGCGATGAAGGACCAGGCCATCGTCTGCAACATTGGTCACTTCGACAATGAAATCCAGGTTGATGCGCTGGTGGGCTACAAGGGCGTGCAGCACGTCAACATCAAGCCGCAGGTGGACAAGTACATCTTCCCGAACGGCAACGCGATCTTCCTGCTGGCCGAAGGCCGCCTGGTCAACCTCGGCTGCGCCACCGGCCACCCGAGCTTCGTAATGTCCAACTCGTTCGCCAACCAGACGCTCGCACAGATCGACCTGTGGGCGAACAAGGACAGCTACGAGAACAAGGTGTACCTGCTGCCGAAGAAGCTGGACGAAGAAGTTGCCCGTCTGCACCTGGAAAAGATCGGCGTGAAGCTGACCACCCTGAGCCAGGACCAGGCCGACTACATCGGCGTGCCGGTCGACGGCCCGTTCAAGCCGGACCACTACCGCTACTGATCGGCAAAGCCTTTGCCTTTGCTTTAGCCCCTCTCCCGCCCGCGGGAGAGGGGTTGGGGTGAGGGCAGCTTTAGCCGGTAAAGCCCCTGCCGAGCATGGCTCGGCACTACAGTCTGAGCCCCTCTCCCGCCCGCGGAAGAGGGGTTGGGGTGAGGGCGGCTTTAGCTGGTAAAGCTCCTGCCGAGCATGGCTCGGCACTACAGATTGAGCCCCTCTCCCGCCCGCGGGAGAGGGGTTGGGGTGAGGGCAAGCTTTGCAAAGAACGGGCGCCGCAAGGCGCCCGTTCTGCTTTCTGCGCGTCCTTCACGCCTTCAAAGCACACAACTAGCATCCCGCACTCAAGCACCAACCGGATCGCCAACACCCAATCTTTGCCGCATCATTGCCCTGCCTCTCTCCTTCCAGGAAACGCAGATGACCAGCAGCGAAAAAGTCCAAGGTCCGGCATCGTATTTCCCGTCCATCGAGAAGACTTACGGCAAACCGATAAAGCACTGGCTGCAGCAGTTGGAGACGGTCAAGGACAAGAAGCACATGGAACAGGTGGCCTTCCTGAAAGAACAACACAACATCGGCCACGGCCATGCCAACGCACTGGTCGCTTACCAGCGGGCGCAGAGCGGAAGCTGACAGGGGCGCACCAAGCTCCCCACGCGACAGCAACACACCAGTACCTCCCGGACAAGAATTCCCAACATGCAACCCACCCTCATCGAGCGCCCGGCCTTCAACGTCATCGGCATGGAAGCAATCTTCCGCGAAGGCGAAGATGGCTATGCCGAACTCTGGCAACGCTTCATCCCGCGCGAGAATGAAGTCGCCGGCAAGATCGATCCCGTCGTCAGCTACGGCGTCTGCATACCGCAGGCCGACGGCACGCTGCGCTACATCACCGGTTTCGAGGTGAGCGAGGAAGCGGTCATCCCGGAAGGCATGGTCCGCGTCCAGGTTCCCGCGCAACGCTATGCCGTTTATACCCACACTGGCACTGCGCCGCAGATCAGCGCAACGTTCCAGGAAATCTACGATCACCTGCTGGCCGAGCACGGCCTACAGGCAAAAGACGGCATTGACCTGGAGCGCTACGACGCACGCTTTGACGACCCGTTCGATCCAGAATCGCAGATGGAACTGCATATCCCGATCCATTGATCGGCAAGCCAGGCAGCTTGCTCGCCGACTCCTGTTCTGGGAGTGCGGGAGTTTCAGCAGCTCCATGCACTCCGGCCAAGCAGAGCGAACAGGCGCCTCTCGGCGCCCGTTTCGCATGCGCCCCCGCATCAACCGCGATGGATGGACACCCCACCATCCACCAGCATCGCCGCGCCGGTCATGAATGAAGACTGGTCCGAGGCCAGGAACATCGCCGCCGCCGCCAACTCGCGTGGATCGGCAATACGCTTCAGTGCATGCAACTGCGCCACCTGCGCCATCGCTTCCGGCGAGCCATTCATTTCATGCGCCATCGGTGTATCGGTACCGCCAGGCAACAAGGCATTGACCCGAAGTCCCTGCGGTCCGACCTCCGACGCCAATGCTTGGGTCAGCCCGATGATGCCGGACTTGCTGGCCGCATAAGCCGCAGCACCGGCGAAACCCACCGTATGCCCGACAAAAGTTGAAGTGAATATCAGGCTGCCAGCGCCGCCGCGCAGCATCGCCGGGACCTGATGCTTGGCGGCCAGGAACATCGCGGTGAGATTGGTATCCAACGTGCGCTGCCAATCGGCCAGCGCCAGCCCGGGTGTCGGCCCCAATGGCCCCATCGTGCCGGCATTGTTGAAGGCCACGTCCAGTCGGCCGAACCGGTCCAACGCCAAATCGACCAAGGCCTTTGCATAGGCCTCTTCGCAGACATCGCCCGCCAGACAGACCGCACTGCCGCCACTGTCGGCAATCTCCGTGACAAGCTGTTCCAACTCGGTCGTGCGCCGCGCTCCCAGCACAAGGGCCGCGCCTTCTGCGGCAAACAACACTGCTGCAGCACGACCGATACCGGAACTGGCACCGGTGATGATCGCAACCTTTCCATGTAGCTGCTTCATGTAAGCTCCAATCGACAAGGGAGCTGCATGCTGCATCCATGAAGGCGGCATTGCCCGCCAGATTCGGACACCAAAGCCGAGGTCCAACAGCTGCAACCGGAGTCAACGCGCGATGGCTGATATCACACCGCAGGAGATGAGATGAGCGACTTCACCGATGTGCGCTTTACCCTCGCCGTGCAGGATCTGGCCAAGTCCACCGACTACTACGCTTCAGTGCTTGGCCTGCAGATGGATTTCACCGCGCCCGGCTGGAGTTTCATGTCGCGCGGCAGCTTCCGGGTGATGCTGGGCGAATGCATCGACGCTACGCCGCCGCATGCGCTTGGTGATCACTCCTGGTATGGCTACATAACCGTGGCAGACGCCAGCAGTCTGTTTGATGAGTACCAAGCGGCGGGCGCGGAATTCACCCAGCCGCTCGCTGACAAGCCGTGGGGCATGCGCGAGTTTGGAGTGCGCACGATCGACGGCCACAGGATCATGTTTGGGCAGGAGCTTTGAAGGTTCGCCAGGCGCTGGAGCACGCTTACCGGGGCTGTTGTAGGAGCGGCGTAAGCCGCGAAGCCGGTGCATCATCAGATGGCGCCAATGTCGGGGGTTTCAGCACCATCAGCTTCGCGGCTTACGCCGCTCCTACAGAGATGCAGATTGTGCGTGACCGAGAGCTCAGCCTGAGCTGCCGAAAAAAACCAAGACTGCTGTTGTGGGAGCGGCTTAAGCCGCGAAGCCGGCACAGCCGCAGATGGCACGAATGCCTGAAAGCTCCAGCACCATCTGCTTCACGGCTTACGCCGTTCCCACAATCGAGCAAAACTCAGATCGCCCCCGGGCGCAGGCGCAGGCTGCCCAGCACCTGGTCCCACAGCCCCAGCGCCTGTGCGTCATCGCGGAATGCCGGTGCATCGGCCTTCTCTTCGGTCAGCAGCTGCAGCGACAGGAACGGGAACTGCAAGGACTCCGCACGCCCTTGTGATTCCCACAGGAAGGCATACATCTTGCCCCCGTCAGCTTCTGCATGGGCAAGAATCTCCTGCCCCTGGATCGGCCCTACGTTGCGTTCACCACGACGCAGATTGCGCATCCGCGCTGCGGCGGCTGCATACTCCGGCGGCAGATCGGAGGCACGCTGCAGCAATGGCTGATCAGGCTGGCCGGTGACATACGACATCAAGGTCATGCGCGCGCCCGGATGCGCACGCGGACGCAGGCCGATGGTCATCTCCTCGCTGTTGATCCGATTGCCCGCTATGAAACCCGAGTCGACGCAGAAGCCCGCGGTGGTCGGAATGGTGTTGGGATCGCGGTAGCTGATCCTCGGTCGCAAGGCGCGATAGTTTTCGATCGCGGCCGGCAACTTCGCGGCCTCGGTCTCGCCACTGACCAGGTATTGCACGTTGTGCGTTGGGTCCAGCACGTAAAGCTCCTGGCGATGACCGGCGCGGCTGCTCTCGCTGAGCCACGACGTCACCAGCACCGCATCATCGTCGATACGCGTTTCACTGACCGACATGGACTCACCCGCACGATGCCGCGCTGCCTTCAGCGCTGCGATGCGCGCAGCCACGCGCTGACGGAACGCTTCGGCCGATACACCGGTAGTCGTCTCCACCTTCTTGCGTGCATACACGTAACCGGGCTGGATCGAGGTCGCAGCAGGCACATCCAGCAGGAATCGGCCAACGCACAAAGTCTTCATTTCGCTTCCCTGTCGTTTCGGTGCCGCGCCGGCAACGCCGCCCGAGGCAAAGGTCAGTAGTACTGCAGCCAGCACGCCATGCAACAGCGGTCGCCGCGTCATCGCATGCAACGCCTCACGCCCAGTCCGCGCTTTGCGCAAACCGCACTGCGGCGTAAAGGGTTGCCCAGCGGGTGCGCTCGTCGTTGTAGCTGCCTTGATGGTCATAGCCTTTTTTTCCTTTCAGCGCGTACTGCCCGGTGCCGAAACTGCCTTGGCGGAAACATCCCGTGACCTCAGCTTTGGGGGCCGCACCTGAACACGCCGGGACTGTGCCATCACCGGGATCAGCGGGATCGGCAATCTCCAGCTTGATCACACCAACCGCGTCCTGCAGTTTGATCTTGCCGTTGTGGTTGTCCGATACTGGCGTCACCGAATCCACGCCGGTCATGCTGCCGCCGCTCCAGCCCAGGTCACCCCAGGCAAGCTGCTTGGCGTCATCACCGTAATGCGCGAATGTCGGCTTGTGGTACTTGCGCTCGATGTCCTTGTGGAAGTCCCGCACACCTTCGATATTGATCTGGAAGCCGGTACGTGGCGTCAGCGCCGGGCCATCTTCTTCTTCGCGTGCCGAAGCCGCCGCCGGCGCCGGTGCGCTCGGATCGAGCAGACCGGTATTGGCTTCGGGAACCAGCCCATACCATTTGGTGTTGAGGTAGATCTCGTTGTACGGATCTGCGCCAACCGGCAGACGCGGGCCCTTGTCGCCCAGCTCCAGCCAGGCCTTGCCTTCGTTGTAATCCGCAGCGGGCAGCAGCTCCAGGCCACCGGGTGATTTGGCGAGGATCGCCACCACTTCGCCGGCATCGCGGCCCAGGATGATGCTCGAAACACCGGTATAGCCTGCACGGCAATGGTGATACGTAGCTGCTGCGCCCGTTGCCGGCATCACCCCATGCGAGACGCCCAGCAACTTGCCGTAGTTCGACACCTGCGACACCGCGCGTGCCACCAGGCCGCCCATGGAGTGGGTAACCAGCAATACCTTCTGCGCGTTGATGCCGCGCGTGGCGTAATACGGCAGGATCACGTTGTCGATGCGCGCGACAATGTCCTGCGCCGAGAGACGATTGCTCTGCAGCCAGTTGTAACCACCGGACCAGACCTCGAAGCGGTAGTGCGCGGCGTGCTTGGCCTGCTCCAGGGTAAGCGCGGCATTGCCGCCGACCATCTCGCCATACTCGGCCGGCGCGCGTGCGCCATCTTCTGCCCACCACGGCTGCAGCTTGCCCGCCGACATCAGGTCATTGAGCTTGCGCTGCATCTCCGCCATCACCGGGTTGTAGGCCGAGCGCATCAACTGGCCCCAACCACGTTCGCGCGCCAGCGTCTCGGGAATGGTCTTCTCCGCATCAAGCGGACCGCGGTCGTCCACTTCCGATGTCAATGGATTCAACAAGCGTTGCCGCGTGGCAGCGCCACGGAACAGGAACACGAACATCTGTCCGATCGCCCCCAGCACCGCGCCGACACCATCCGTGTTCGGTGGCCGCCATACCGGATCGCCAGTGACCGTCGACTTCAGGTTGGTGCCCATGATGCCGGGCAGGAAGATCACCGGAATCACCGCATCGGTATCGGCCTCGACCACCTTGTCGCGTTTGTCCTTGACCTGGGTAAGCCGCGCACGTGCGACCGGCCGCCCATCCTCGTCCCAGTCTCCGCTGGGCAGCACAACATCCTGTTTCTCTTCCATGCGCTAGACCTTCCCCAGAATCTTGATGAGCACCTCATCGATACCCTGCCCGCTCTGCCGCGGCAGGCGCCCCTGTGCATCGGTGACCAGCTCGCTGCGGCCACCATCACCGCGGGTGAGCTGCACCCGCGTATTGGGCATCGGCTCGCCCGTGGCCCGGTGCCGCACCACGTAGACATCATCGAACTGCGGGTCTGGCCAGCTGTTCATTTCGGTGGACAGATGGGTGCCGCCAAGGAAGCTCTTCTTGCTCGCATGCACGGTGATCTTGCCCGGGCAGTTGAAGCTGATGTTGCCGCCTTCGATGGTGACGCTGGCGCCACCGGTGGTGGCGATGTGCAAGGTCTTGCCGGCAGTCAGTTCCACCACGCCCTGGGCGCTGGCTGCGCGCAGGGCCTGCTTTGATTGCATGCGCACTTCGTCGTGTTGCGCCTGCACGTTCAGTTCATCGGTGCCGGCTACCACGCTCAATGCATTGCCGCCGTCGCCACCGCCTTCCACGGCAGTGGCCAACATGCCGATGGCCTGGCCTGCGTGCAGACGCGCGTCGCCCATCACCGCGGTATCGCTGTCGCCGCCGCTGGCCAATAGCAGGCCTTCGCCTACCGACCAGTGCAGTGCCTGCCCGGCGACATGGACAACGCCAGCCGGCGCCGCGAACCCCAGCAGCGGATCGCCGCTATGCGGTACCCGGCCCTCACCGGCGCTTGCCTGACGCTGCTCGGCTTCGCTGCTGGCAGCTTGGTACTCCGTACCGGCAACCGTGGTTTTGGCGCTGGCCAGCATCGCTGCCAGCGGCGCCTTGTCTGGCACGATGCTGGAGCGGTCCTTGCCGCGTGCGCCTTCCTTCATCGCCAACGCAGTGGTCAGATGCGTGCGCGCCGATTGATTGAAGCGTGTACTCAAGGCCTGCAACTGATTGAGCAGGGCCGCCGGTTGCACGGCTTCGCCCGCCGGACTGTTGCTGCGGTGCGCATAGGCACTGAACCAGCCGCCCGACGTTGTACGTACCGCGCCCCAGGCATCACTGCGCAGCTCGAAGCCGGTGCCGCGCAGACTGCCAAGGAAGTTGTCGGCCTGATGGCGCAGATGGCCAAGACTCAACTGCGAGGTCTGCTGGCTGCTGGCCAGCTGCACGCGCAGCTGCTGGTCGGTGTCATCAAACAGCAGGTGATTGCTGCCTTCGCCACCGTCCCACTCTCGGGAACGTATGCCCCATACCGCGCCCGCGTTGCGGTGCGCATCGTCGCCGGCGCCTGCTGCATGCCAGGCCGGTGCATGGCCGCCACTGAGATTGCCCTGCGCGCTGGCGGCGCCATCGCGCGCCTGCGCATAGGCGCTGTGATCGGCGTCGGCACTGGCACCAGCAGGCGTGGGCGCAACGCCCGCTTCACCACGACCGTTGTACAGCGCGCCCAACACGATGGGCCGATCGATATCACCCTCAAGGAAACCGACCAGCACTTCCTGGCCGATACGCGGCAGGAACTGCGCGCCAACACCGGGGCCCGCGTAGCGCTGGGCTACCCGCAGCCAGGTGGTGTCGCCCTGCTCATCCTGGAAGTGGAAGCGCACCCGAATCCGGCCAAGGCTATCGGCATGCACGTCCTTGCTGTTGCCGCCCTGCCCCGCGACGACCACCGCGGTCTGATAGCCCGGCACGGTCGGCCGTGGATTCAGGCGATGACCGTTGCCATCTTCCAGCGCCGGCCGCCATGGCAAGTTCCGCTCGGTCGCCTTGAAGCGATTGGCATAGCCCACCTTCTCGGCCTGCTGCCACAGCCCGGCATCGGTCCCTGCCATCGGCGTGCTACCCAAGGCATCGTCCATCGCCTTGCGTACATCAGTCGGCAGGTTGTTGATACCCGCGTGCTCCACCTCCACCAGCAACAACTCGGGCGCGGTCGCAAACGGCGCCTGTTGCACCTCAAGCCAGGTACCGGACTGGAAACCACGCACCGTGCCTTGGCCCTGCCAGCTGCGGCCATGGACTTCATGTGCCTGCGCCTGCAAGCGCGCATACCAATCTGCCGCACCCGCATTGCTGAAGGCATATGCGCCAACGGCGTCATAGCTTTCGCGCTTGGAGGCCTCACCGCCGCCGTCCAAGGGCAGCTGCGTGCTGATGCTGCGCACCTGACGGTAATCATCGCTGAGCAGGCTCAGGCTGGTGCTGCCCAGGACGCGGCGTCGGCCCAGCGTCTGGATGCTGTCCGTGGATTCGGTGGCATCACTGCGATGGAAGCGCACGCCGCCTGCGGCGCTGCTGGCGTCCTGCGGCAGGCCCAGGCTATCGGCGAAGATCTCCATGCCGTTGCCGCAAGTTGATTGTTCTTCGGCGTACAGGCGCCAACCCAGCCCTTCCTCGGCCAACAGCCGCTGCAGGAAATCCAGATCGCTCTCGCGGTACTGCACGCAATAGCTGCGCACGCGCGTACCAATGAATTCATCGCAGCCTTCGGCCCAGCGCCAATTGGCCAGGTCCGGATAGTCGGCAAGCACGGCGTCGACTATCTCGCGCACGCTCTTGTCCTGGAACACACGGCTGTGCCGCGCATGCTGCAGCCACCAGGTCCACGATCGCAGCGACACGCGGTAGCGCACCAGTCCGCCATCACTGCCCATGCGCTGTGCGTGCGCAACCAGACCACTGCGTTGCTGCTCGCCACCATCGGCCATGCGCATCACCAGCACCGCCTGGGTGCCAAGCAGCGCATCCAACGCAACGCCTTGATCGGTGGACAGCACATCCACATCCGTCTGCGCATGCGCAGACAGGCCATCGCGGCCCCACCAGCGTTCGACCATGCCCCCGCCAAATCCCGAGCATCGCCATTGATACTGACGCTGTGCATCACTCGGCGCAGCCACCTGCGCCATCAGGCTATTCAGCTTATCCATGCCAACCCAATGCGTTTCCCGTCTGCCATTCAGCAGACGCGGTAGGATCCCCCAAGCCGAATCTATCAGAACTTTCCTATAGCCAGCGTTACGGGTTGGAGGGGTCGGATTGGTGGAAACAGCTTGGAAATTGGCTCAAATTGCGGGCTTTGCGAATGCTTGCGTGAAGACACCAGGCCTATTCACAAATGTGTAGACCTTCAGCGGATCGCGCGTAGAGAGACTGGTGTCACGGTTCTTCGATTTCGCCGGGCGCACCTCAAAACACTTCTGCGATCTGCTCATTGCCGGCTCATGCACATCGCCCTAGCGCTCTTCATGATTTCACCAGGTTGGAACGATGTTCCAGTGACATCCTTGTTATCGCCTGAGCAGCACCGTGCTTCGGCCTCTCCCCTTGCAAAGCAGGGGGAGGCTGGGAGTGGGTTGCTGCAGGCGTGCACAGCCTCAAAAGCCCCCCTCCCCAGCCCTCCCCTTCGCTGCGCGAAAGGGAGGGAGCAGAGCTGCTGCCTCGCCTACTCTGGCGAAGCAGTCTGCTTGCCCAATAGGCGCTCGTAATCCGGCATCTCCGGCGTGGTGTGCCGCAGGTGCAGGTTGTGCAGGATGGCGTCGAAACGCTTTTCACTTTCCTCCAGCGGCGGCGGCTGCTGCTTCAACTGCGGATAGGTTTGTTGCGACCAACCCTGCATCGTCATCGAAACGAACGGCATCGCTTGAACGCCTTCAATTCCTGGCATGCCCGCATACAGCTGGTAAGTGCGCACACTGGGATCGCGCTTGGTATCGCCCTCGCGGGTGATGGC
Source organism: Stenotrophomonas sp. 610A2 (assembly GCF_030549615.1). NCBI lineage: Bacteria > Pseudomonadati > Pseudomonadota > Gammaproteobacteria > Lysobacterales > Lysobacteraceae > Stenotrophomonas > Stenotrophomonas pigmentata. The sequence continues at coordinate 1,027,710 of NZ_CP130832.1, read as the reverse complement.
AATACCGGTTTTATCGAAGCTCAACCCGCCGGCTAGAATTCCGCCCGGTTTGACAACATCGCGTCGCTGCACGTCATCTGCCGGCATTGTCAGCAACACACCTGGATAGGCCAGGACCTGCCTCCAGTTAGAGATGGGTTGCTTGGCGATGCCTTCGCCTTCCTCTGGTGCCGGTCGATAGCCGGTGTCGATGCTGTAGGCGACATTGGGGCGGTCCACGTAACGGAACGAGGCGTGCGCGTGATAATCGGTGGTGCCGTCGTCGGCGAAGAACAGGCCGGGGAAACAAACACCGGGCTCGTCCGGTACTTCGCCGGGCGCGCGCAGCCGCATGCGCTTGATGTCGCGGCGGATCTTGGCCATGGCTTCCTCTCGGAGTGGATTGCCCTCCTCGGAGTTCACATAGGCCACCAACGAAATGACGTTGCCACCCAGTAGGGTGCGTACTGCCAATCGGCCGGTGCCGCTTTCTGTTGCAAGCTCACCGGGGAAGCCAAAGCTGTGGATGCGTCGGTTACGGGCAATTTTGAGTTCTTGCTTGGCCTCCTCAACTGTTGCTTCTCGCCCCCTGATTATTGCCTCATCCGCCCCTCTTACTCGGGCTTCCTCAACTGCAGCCTCGCGCCTCTGAACCCCCCTTGTCCACGCGGCAACACTCGTACCGCGATCCGCAGCCTGGTAGCGGTCGCGATGCATCTCCATCACATCTTCCGTGGCCGGTTGAGACACCATCACCCGCATGACCCCGTAGCCCATGCGTTGGCGATGATCGCCAGGTACGCCGTCCGGGAACAAGGGTGGTTCGTTGTCCTCCACTTTTCTCAGCGGATCCAGCGCCCACTCGATCGGGCCATCCACCTCGAATACCAATCGCCCCAGACATTCGCGGGTAGAGCCTGACGTCCAGGTCGGCCGGAAATCACGTGTTGTCTGCAAGCGCGGCATATGCCGCTGCAGACGCTCTTCAATCACAGGCCCGGGGAGCGGCGCCGACGGCGGCGTTGACCCATCGCAGGCGACTGGCCCGAGCAGCGTTATGGAGGTGATCAATATTGCTTTGCAGATCTTCATGATCTCTCTTGATTGGAACGATGTTCCAGTGACGTCCTTGTTATCGCTTGAGCCGCGCCGTGCTTCAGTTCTTCCTCTTGCGAAACAGGGGGAGGTTGGGAGGCCGTCCCCCCCCGCTTTCGTAACGCAAGATCAGTCGACTCAGGGCTTGAAACAGCATCGGCTGTCGACTGGCCTCCGGCATCTCTGCTCTGCTGATATGCCCGTTGCGGTCAGTTTTCAACTGCTCATGCAACTTCCGGATCAAGGCACTTTTCTCAGCTTTGTCCGCGCGCACTTGGAATTGCTGCACCTTATCCTCCGTCAACACCCCAAGCTTGAGAAACTAGCTGTGAACAGATCGACTGGCTCGACACCTCTCTCTTCCAAGGCTTCGAAGCTCAGTCAAATCCAACATAGTCCGAGCAACCGAGGTGCTGCGGCTCGCGCTAAAAAACAAAAATATTCCCACCTGAATCAGTTATCTCCGGACAGAGAAATTCACTACGCCCAAACGGGAGCAAATCATTATCGCGGGCGAATGCTGGCAACTACTGCATCCCACAAACCCATAGCCTCGTTGTCAGTCAACTTCGAATCAAACTTGACTGGGGAATCACCTGATGGCAGACCGCGAGGAGTTTCATATGCTATAGGGTTAGTATTCTCAAAACTCATATCTTCGCTCGAAATTTCAGTCACCGTACTCATCGATAGTACGAAGGAAGGCGTGGACAAGCTTGGAGTCGCTCGCATTGACCACAACCCGAAGGACAAAGAATGACGTCCTTCAAGTTCCTCGACTCGCACAAGCGCTTGCTCCGCCTCTTCGCCACCAACAGAGACAGCTCCCTTTCTGAGAACAGTCATTCCTCCCCCCAAAAATTCAGATGCCTCTTCGACTCGACTTACCAATGTCTCGCCCGACCCCGACTTCTCCATGCTGCTGGTATAGAACTCAAACAACACCCCCTCTTGGCCACGCCCCGGCGATGTCTGAAAGTTTGCCACTTCGAAATCTTGGGTCGAACTAATCAGCAGCGGTCCTAGGCAAAAGGCACCTTCTTTAGCACCGCTGTCTGCTTTCGCCACTTCTATCTGATCCACTAACTTCTCCACGCGACTGGATACTGTGTCACCATCGCCCGGATAGGAGTCTCCCTTTATGAACACTTGCACGCCGTCGATCAAAACGTGCGCCTCATAGGTAACTGCACGAGTGGTTTCTATACTTTGATACCGCTCAACCAATCGAACGCCCTCTCTGATTTTGCTCTCACCCCTAAAAATCGACGCACCAGACTCCAAGCTAATATCGGACTTTATTGAGCCAACTCGCTCGCCCACACGATGGTCGAAAACACCCAGATCAACATTCTGATCAACAACTGAAACCTCTACGGTTCGAAAATCACTACCCTTCCCATAGTAAAGGGTAACCATCGCGAATGGGGACCACTGAAATCGGCGAGGAACAGCTATGACCATCCGCCCGAGACAGTCTTCCCTCATATCCCGAGTAAACTCATCTATCACTTCCTTCTCCTTAGCACCAGGCTCGCCACATCCAGATAAAGTGAAACCCAATAACAACATCGAAAGCGCGATAATTGACTCTTTCACTAGAGCACCTCCGCCTCTCCAGCTATTTTCATAAGTGCATATAGAGTTACGTATTGCGCATCGCGATTACGGTAAGATTCTTCGTGCGCGAATCCGCTCAATCTAAACTGCTGACGAATGCAATCCGCTCCCAATTCCATTGGAGCCCGGCCAGAGGAAAGCGGAACCGTACCATCGCCTGCCCCATCCTGCATTGCACATTCAATTCTCCAGTAACTCAACGGTTGTCGCGGGTACGCCCCCTGACGTTGCTCAGCAGTCAACACCTCCCTTATGTAAACGGGGCCAACACCTTGGTCAGACACGTCGCCAAAACCAAGGCGCCCAACTGTCGTCGTATCCGGACGATCCTTGCTTGGATCCAAATATGCATTGGTATCATCCCTAACTACCCATTTCACCGCTTCGAAACTCGGCTTATCAGAACCACCGCCATAATAAACGTAAGTATTCCTATGATAGGAGTTAATTAGCCGCTGATGGAATAACTTCGCCGCCCCAATATTTGTAGCGTATTGTTCCCAACTAAGCGGAACCCCTCCCTCAGGACGAAGCCATTCCTCTCGGACCAAACCCCACCACCGATCGCGGCGAAGATAGATATCATCGTAAGGATTATTTACGGGTTGAACATTCAACACTCTCCCGCCAGGCTCTTCCACGCTCAACCATTGACGCCTGTAGCTCGAATTCGGCAGTAATTGTAGTGCCCCAGGCGCCTGCGAAAAAACCGCAGTAACTTTCTTCCCGTCGTTTCCGATCGCAAAACCGGCCCCAACGTCTTCATCCCTCATCCCAACTTTACAGCGCCGATAAGCTACCGCCGCTCCTAACGCAGGCATGACCCCGTGAACAATTCCTGCCACCTTTCTTTCCATTCCTGGGAGGCTCTGACACGCACGCGCCACCAAACCACCCATCGAATGTGTAATTAGCACAACCTGTTTGCAAACTGCGCCACCAGCGTTGTTTTCAGCAATTACACTATCGATTCGTCGTCGTAATTCCCTGGCCGCCATTTCATTAGTTTCGAGCCAATTGTAGCCAAATGCATAAACGGGCATCCTGAATTTTGAGCGTCGCAGAAGATCATCAGTTGTTATCGGGACCACCACCCCCTTCTCCGCACCACGGGGCAAGCTGGGCATTTCCATCGCAACCCCACTTGGCAATTGAGGCGCTTTGTATCCCATCAGAACAGGCGCGGTTGGAGCTGCCTCGATCGCACCGGGAATTTTGAAATCCCTCCAATAGACAGCCGCCGTCATCGCCTGCTCTCTGTTCAGCTTGTCTTCCAGCCACACCAGAAATTCTTCATAGCTAGCCTGACCAACCTCCCCCCAGCCACGCTCCCTGTACTGTTCGAAACTTCCTATATCGCCAGCTAATCTTCTCGGAATCGCACCCCCACGATCCACTTCGACACGTTGCGGATGCAGGACGCTTTGACGTATTCCGGCAGATTTCCTCATCCATTGTGTAACAACTGATATCGGCTTTTCTCCGAGGCCCTTGTCCAGCCTCCAAACAGGCCTCCCTTTCCCCCCATTTATTCTTTCCTTCAAATTTGACCCCATAATTCCAGGGACAAAAATTACTGGCAGAACATTTTTTTGTGGGACAACAAGCCTTACCGCATCCTGTAGTGCTGTTGATGTCAAGTTCCACCCAAAGGTGGTTTCCCCATCCCTACTTGTTTTCCCGTGCGCTTCGCGCTTCGGATCCACTGAAGCAGTCATGCTTCACCGTCCTTCCTATCTGGCCCCAGTAATTTAATTTCCATCGACTCAAGACCGATACCGCGCTGCAAAGGGACACGGCCTAGCGCATCCGTCACGCCTCGTATAATCCCACCATCCGCGCGCAAGATTTCATAACGATAGTCTGCGGCGGCAGTCCCATCCTGAAACTCCGCATAAAAACTCTCATTGAACGACGATTGAGGCCACTCGTTCATTTCTCTGGAGAGAAATGTAGGCCCCACAAACGACTTCTTGCTCGCATGCACAGTAATCGTGCCCGGGCAGTTGAACGTGATGTTCCCGCCCTCGATGGTCACGCTGGCGCCACCGCTCGTAGCGATGTGAATCGTCTTGCCTGCAGCAAGCTCCACCACACCCTGTGCGCTGGCAGCGCGTAGCGCCTGCTTTGATTGCAGGCGAACTTCGTCGTGCTGGGCCTGGACATTCAGCCCACCTGTACCGGCAACCACGCTCAATGCGTTGCCATCGCCTGCGCCGCCCTCAACCGCACACGCCAGCATGCCAATGGCTTGTCCGGCATGCAGACGCGCATTGCCCATCACGGCTGTGTCGCTGTCGCCGCCACTGGCCAGCAGCAGCCCTTCTCCTACCGACCAGTGCAATGCCTGCCCTGCGACGTGCACGATGCCTGCCGGTGCGGCAAAGCCCAGCAGCGGGTCGCCGCTGTGGGGGACGCGGTCATTCCCCGCTGTTACCTTGCGCTGCCCAGCTTCGCCGCTTGCAGCATCGAAATCAGCGCCTGCGACCGTGGTCTTGGCGCTGGCCAGCATTGCAGCCAGCGGTGCCTGATCCGGCACGAGGCTGGAGCTGTCCTTGCTGCGTGCTCCGTCCTTCATTACCAACGTGCTGGTCAGGTGGGTGCGTGCGGCTTGGCTGAAGCGTGTGCTCAGGCTTTGCAGCTGATTGAGCAAGGCCGCTGCTTGCACCGCTTCGCCGGCGGGGCTGCTGTTGCGATGCGCATAGGCGCTGAACCAGGCACCGGAGCTTGCCCGTACTGCGCCCCAGGCGTCGCTGCGCAGTTCAAACCCTGTGCCACGCAGGCTGCCGAGGAAGTTGTCGGCCTGGTGACGCAGATGACCGAGGCTCAGCTGCGAGGTCTGTTGGCTGCTGGCCAGCTGCACGCGTAGTTGTTGGTCGCTGTCGTCGAACAGCAGGTGATTACTGCCTTGGCCACCTTCCCATTCGCGTGAGCGGATGCCCCAAACTGCGCCGGGATTGCGATGTGCTTCGTCGCCTGCGCCCGCTGCGTGCCACGCCGGGGCGTGGCCGCCACTCAGGTTGGCTTGTGCGCTGGTCGCGCCATCGCGGGCCTGTGCGTAGGCGCTGCGGTCGTCACTGGCGCTGGCGCCGGCTGGTGTGGGTGCGATGCCGGCTTCGCCGCGGCCGTTATAAAGCGCGCCCAGGACGATGGGCCGATCGATATCGCCATCGAGGAAGCCGACCAACACTTCCTGGCCTACACGCGGTAGGAACTGTGCGCCAACGCCGGGGCCAGCGTAACGCTGTGCGACACGCAGCCAGGTGGTGTCGGCTTCTCCATTCTGGAAATGGAAGCAGACGCGGATGCGGCCCATGCTATCTGCGTGGACGTCCTGGCCCTTGCCGCCATGCGCGGCAACCACACGTGCGGTCTGGTAGCCGGGCGCGGTCGGGCGCGGGTTCAAGCGCTGGCCGGTGCCATCCACCAACGCAGGCCGCCATGGCATTACATGCTCGGTAGCCTTGAAACGGCTGGCATAGCCCACTTTCTCGGCCTGTTGCCATAGCGCTGCGTCCGCTGTGCCGATGGGCGCTTTGCCCAGCGCGTCGTTCATTGCGTGGCGAACATCGGTGGGCAGGTTGTTGATGCCGGCGTGTTCCACTTCGGTCAGCAACAACTCTGGTGCTGCGGAGAACGGGGCCTGCAGTACCTGCAACCAGGTACCGGATTGGAAACCACGCACAGTGCCCTGGCCAAGCCAGGTGCGGCCGTGCACTTCATGCGACTGTGCTTGCAGCCTGGCGTACCACGCTGCCGCGGCGGCGTTGCTGAAAGCGTAGGCGCCGACCGGGTCGTAGCTCTCGCGCTGCGATTGCTCACCGCCGCCATCCATCGGCAATTGCGCGGTGATGCCACGCACGGAGCGGTAATCGTCGCTGAGCAGGCTGATGCGGGTACTGCCCAAGGCACGGCTTCTGCCCAGTGCCTGGATGCTGTCGCTCGACTCGGTGGCATCACTGCGATGGAAGCGCACGCCAACCTTGGCGCTGGCCGCATCCTCGGGCAGCGTCTGGCTGTCGGCGAAGATCTCCATGCTGTTGCCGCACGGTGCTTGCTCCTCCTGACACAGCCGCCAACCCAAGCCTTCCTCGGCCAGCAGCCGTTGCAGAAAATCGAGGTCACTTTCGCGGTACTGCACGCAATAGCTACGCACGCGCGTGCCAATGAACTCATCGCAGCCTTCAGCCCAGCGCCAGTTGGCCAGATCCGGATAATCCTGCAGCACAGCGTCCACAATCTGCCGCACATTGCTGTCCTGGAAAACCCGGCTATGCCGCGCGTGCTGCAACCACCAAGTCCAGGAGTGCAGTGACAGGCGGTAGCGCACCAATCCGCCATCACTGCCCATTCGCTGCGCCGAAGCAATCAAACCGCTGCGTCGCTGTTCACCACCATCCGCGGTGCGGATCAGCAACGCTGCCTGCTTGGCGAGCAATGCATCCAGATCGATGTGCTGATTAGTGGAAAGTACGTCCACTTCGGTCGATGCGTGTGCGGACAAGGCATCACGCCCCCACCAGCGCTCGACCACATTGCTGCCAAGTTCGGCGCACTGCACTTGGTACTGACGCTGCGCATTACCCAGCACAGCGACCTGTGCCAGAAGGTTATTCAGCTTATCCATGCCTATTCCAGATGTGATGACCGTCTGCAATCTGCAGACACCAATCGGATTCCTTTCGCGGAATTTACCAGAAGTCGTCGCAATGGGTTTTCACAACCCAGGCATTGCACTTTGAACAAAGCGCATGCCGCCGCGCGCAGCAACTGTCACCTTTCATACGCGAAAACTGTCTTGTTTCAGCGGTTACTGCTTGCGTTGCGCTGCCAGAAAGCTGATTCAACAGCCGCGTTTTCCGGCCTTGAAGCTATTGATAATTGAGATTCTTCTTGAATGTCCGAACATGCAATGGATTTGCAGGTAGGCCAGGAGCTTGGACAGCGCTACAGCGCAGATAACGCAGTGCCAGCCCATTTGAGCGATGATCGGTCACCGTTTATCCGGATTCAGCCGTACCCAGCACTTCACCTACCCGCGTTGCCCTGCACTACCACCGAGCCAAGGACCCGCCACATGCAGTGGATTGATGATCTTGAAGTGGAAGCCTGGAATACCGTGATTGAAGAACTTGTCTGGCACCTGCGCAACGGCCGCACGCCGACTGCGATCACCCGTCAGCTATTACCTGATCGGGGAATTGAGTTCCGCTTCAACGGCGTGGACCCTGCATTTCTGCCGGTGCCGGACGAGGCCTTTGAAACGCACTGGAAGGACGCCATCGCCATCATCGCGCGCTTCCCGCAGCTCAATGCGCTGCGTTTTCGGTGCAATGTTTGATCTGCGTTCCTGATCAACGCGAAGAATTGATAGCGGAAATGACGTAGCCCGGGTAAGCGCAGCGCACCGGGGAACAAGGATTTCGTGGTCTTTCAGATCGCCAAAAGCCCCCGGGCACGCTGTACTTGTCCGGGCTACGACTGCAAACCAGAGATGCCTGCGCGTTGAGTTTCTTGCGAAGAACACTCCTCCCCAACCCTCCCCTTCGCTGCGCGAAAGGGAGGGGCGAAGCGGTAGTGCCGAGCCATGCTCGGCAGAGGCTTTCCTGGTAGAACCCCAGCCGAGCATGGCTCAGCAGAGGCTTTCCTGGTAGAGCCCCAGCCGAGCATGGCTCGGCTCTACACAGTCAAACGCCCTCCCCTGCACCTTCGGTGCAAGGGAGGGAGCTTGTCAGACCAGGTCTGGATGACGATCAATCAAGGCCTGCTTGCGCCGCTCCAGGTCGGCGAGCTTGTCCTGCATGTCGTTGATCTCAGCATCGATGCCATCAACGCTGGCTTCGATATGGTCGTACTGTTCCTGCAGCAGCTCGCGCGCTTCGCGGCGGCTGGAAGCATTCGGCGTATCGCCGCGCATTGGCTTGCTGGCGGTTTCGTGCATGAAGTACGCAGTTACCAGGCCAATCAGCGCCACCACCATCAGGTAGTACGCCGGCATCATCAAATCACCGGTGGTCTCAACCAACCAGGCGGCTAACGTCGGGGTGACACCGGCAATGATCACCGAGATATTGAATGCACTGGCCAGCGCGCTGTAGCGCACACGTGTCGGGAACATCGCCGGCAAGGTTGAGGCCATCACGCCGATCAGGCAGTTCAACAATACCGCCAGCAACAACAGGCCAACGAAGATCCAACCGGTATTGCCGCTGGTGATCAGGTGGAACGCCGGGATCGCGGCAATCAGCAAACCAATACTACCTGCGGCGATGAACGGCCGGCGGCCAATGCGGTCACTGGCCATGCCGACAAACGGCTGCACGAACAGCATGCCCACCATCACCACGATGATGATCAGCACACCATGGTCCTCGGAGTAATGCAGGTTATGCGACAGGTAGGTTGGCATGTACGTCAGCAACATGTAGTAGGTGACGTTGGTGACCAGCACGATACCCACACAGACCAGCAACGAGCGCCAATACTTGGTCACGATCTCCTTGAAGGAGATCCGCGGCGCGCTGCCGACGGCGTCTTGGTCCTCTTTCTCCATGCGTTCGAGCTGCTCGGTGAAGGCCGGTGTCTCCTCCGCTGCGTGGCGCAGGTACAGGCCAATCAAACCCAGCGGCGCGGCGAGGAAGAACGGAATGCGCCAGCCCCACTCCAGGAACTGCGCTTCGCCAACGATGCTGCTCAGCAATACCACCACGCCGGCACCGGAGACAAAGCCAATGATCGAGCCGAAATCCAACCAGCTGCTGAGGAAACCACGGCGCCGGTCAGGTGCGAACTCGGCAACGAATACTGCAGCACCGGTGTACTCACCACCAACGGAGAAACCCTGCGCCAACTTGCACAGCAGCAACAGGATCGGTGCGAGTATGCCGATGCTTTCATACGATGGAATCAAGCCGATGCAGAAGGTACTGACTGCCATCAGGATGATGGTTGCCGACAGCACTTTCTGCCGGCCGAATTTGTCCCCCATGACCCCAAAGAACACGCCGCCCAGCGGACGCACCAGGAACGGCACCGAGAACGTTGCAAGCGCGGCGATGGTCTGCACGCTGGGCGACGCTTCCGGGAAAAACACCTTGCCCAAGGCATAGGCGACAAAGCCATACACACCAAAGTCGAACCACTCCATCGCATTACCCAACGCGGCGGCGGTGACTGCTTTTTTTACTTTTGCCTTATCGATGACGGTGATGTCTTCGATTTGCAGCGGCTCATTGCGGATAGTGGATTCACCTGTAGACATGACAGGACCAGTCCTCCCGTTACTGAGTTGATTGCGTGCTTGGCCTTGGCTTGCATGAGTTCGCGCAGGCCGTAATGCGCACGAAGGAATGCCCCGCGGCAAGGCCACGGGAACGGTCAGGGACAGAAAAAACCGGGATCATCCCGGTAAAGGCGTAGTGCCGGCTGTCCAAGCATCAACAGGCAGGGTGCCTGTGCGTAATCGCTGAATGATGCTGAGCCCGAGCATTCTACGCGAACAGCTGTTAAGGCGTGTTAAAGGCGCGTCTACAGCGTTTCTCGTGCAGACGCGCAATACAGCGTGCTTCAGCGATGAATACGGCCAAACATGCGCGTTAGCAGCACGATAAGCCCTGTTGCCGCACAGCCAACTGCGTAACAAATGATGTCGCCCCACGAGAACGTATTGCCTATCACCGTGTACATGACATCACCACGCACGTAGCCAAGCCGCTCAGCGACATGGAAATACTGTGCAAACTCGATGCCGCAAGCGAACACGAACACAAACAGCAGAACCAGATGATCATTGATGCGCAGTACGCTGCGGATCATTGCGTAAAGCAGGATCACCACCAGCACATCACCAAGGTAGGCACGTATCCACGACACATGCGGCAGGCGTGTAGCGATGATCACCTCAACGACGAACACCAGAAGCGCCAGCAGCACATGCCAGCCACTGATTGCGAACAGACCGCCTCGCTTCGCGGCGAGCGGCACAGCATCAGCGCCAGTTTGCATTGGCACCCCAGAACTCCACGGCACGCGCATAAGCCGCACGGTCAATCGGCACGCCCGAGCCGCCTTCTTCAACACCCAAGGCATTGCGCATCATGGTAATGGGCGCCATCGGAATTTCTTCGGCAGTGGCGGTGTACAGGCAGCCCACCACGCCCCAATCGGCATCGATGGGTGAACCCTCTTTCTGCAGCTGTTCGCGACTGTAGAGGATGACCACCAGGTACTCGGCCACGGCCGGCTCAACGCCTTCAAACCAGCGCACCAGTACCGGCAGCTCCTCGCGGCTGCGCGCCTCGTAACCCGAACGCAGCAAGTGCCGGTTCTGCTCGGTGACCGGCACCGTCAGGCAGCGGGTGCTGGTCCAGTTTTTGTAGACATGCAACTTGCAGAACGGTGCATAGCCATCGAGCACCTTGTCAGCGGCATGCGCGTTCAAGTACTGCTCGAATTCCTCGGCGCTGCAGTCCTGGATGGTATTGGCGCGCGGCGTGCGCGGGAACAGGCGGGTACGTGCAAACGGCGTCAAGTAGATGGACATCATCGCTTCCAACAAAGGATGGCGACATTGTCGGCGATCGGTGCGAAGACCGGAACCGCGGCATTCATGCCCACTGCCAGCAGTGGGTATCCGTCATCCGGCTCAGGCCTGCGCCTGTGCCTCGTGTTCGGCCACATCCATCGATGGCGTGCGCCAACCGGAGTTCACGCCCCATAGATAGAACACGACACCAATTGCAGCCACCAGCAGCAGATCCCAGCCATAGCTCAGGTAGCCAGCGCCGCCGAAGGCAGTACTGCCCGCCCACGACACCAATGCCAACAGTGGCAGATAGCAGATCAACCACATCGCACCTTTCAGCTGGCGCGAGAAATCATGCCAACCAATCTTGCGCTGGTAGTAGATGTACACCGGCAAGGCGACAACCATCAGCAGGATGATTTCGCCGGTCAGCGGCCAGCGCGCCCAATACAGCAGCTCGGTGGCCATCACGAAGGCCACACCTGCCAGTATCGGCAGCGCTACTACCCGCAATGGGCGATGCAGGTTCGGCGCAGTGCGGCGCAGCGACATCACGCTGATCGGCCCCGTCATATAGGAGATGACGGTAGCCACCGAAATCACCGCCGCCAGCGTGCCCCAGCCACGGAAGAAGAACAGGAACAGGAAGGACACCGCCAGGTTCAACCACATCGCCGGCCGCGGCACGCCCCAGCGCGGATGGATGTTGCCCAGTACCTTGGGCGCGGTGCCGTTCTGCTGCATGCCGTAGATCATGCGCGCGGTGGTTGCGGTATAGGTCATGCCGGTGCCGCTGGGGCTGACGAAGGCATCCACGTACAACAGCATCGCCAGCCAATGCAGGTTGAGGATCAAGGCCAACTGGGCAAAGGGCGAACGGAAATCGATGCCATGCCAACCGTGCTCGGCCAGCATCTGGCTCGGCACCGCGCCGATGTAGGCAACCTGCAGCAACACGTAGATCACCGCTGCGAGCACGATGGAACCGACCACAGCGAAGGGAATGCTGCGGCCGGGATTGCGCGCTTCACCCGCAAGATTCACCGGGCTCTGGAAACCGTTGAAGCTGAAAACAATGCCGGCGGTAGCAATGGCAGTAAGGATCGCGGAGAAATCCAGGATCGGCGTGCCCGGCCCTTTCAAACCGACCGAGAAATTCTCGCCATGGAAACCACTGGCGATCAAGGCCACGCCGGTAAGCGCCGGCACGACCAGCTTGAAGATGGTGATGGCACTGTTGGAGTGCGCGAACAGCTTCACGCTCCAGAAGTTGATCAGGAAGTAGACGACCACCAGCACCGCTGCGATCAGCAGGCCGGCATGACTGAGTTCGCCCATTCCGCCCGGCTGCTGCACGTACATGTCCTGCGCCCACTGCCATGGCCACGATGCCATGTACTGCACAGACGCTTCCGCCTCGACCGGGATCACCGAGACGATGGCGATCCAGTTGGCCCAGGCGGCGATGAAGCCGACCAGCGAACCGTGCGAGTAATGGCTGTAGCGGACCATGCCACCAGATTCGGGGAACATCGCGCCGAGCTCGGCATAGGTAAGTGCGATGGTGAGGATGATGGCCGCGCCCAGCACCCAGGCCCAGATCGCGCCGGGCCCCGCCAGGCCAGCGGCGCGCCAGGCACCGAACAGCCAGCCTGAGCCGATGATGGAACCCAGGCCGGTAAGCATCAGGGCTATGGGGCCGACGTCGCGGCGGATGGCGCTGGATGCGGTCATGGTGGTTTCCGATTGGGGCGACGCCGGGGCGGCGTTGGCGACCGATCATCGCAAACCAGACGTTAAGCCGAGCGTCGTTTGCGGTGGCGAGGTGTTGCTGCCAGAAATGGCACAGCCAACGGATTGCTGTAGTTCGATGACATGCCCAAAGCGGCAAAGCCCGACCTTCCACGATCCGACCCTTCTTTACGCTACAGCGCCCCCCCTCCTCTGCGCGACGCAGCGATCCGCCCCCTCCCTTGCGCCAAAGGCGCAGGGGAGGGTTGGGGAGGGGTGCTCTGCGCGGGTGGCTCCAGCTTCAAGCAGCCCTGGCTTGCTGCTTCTGATTCTGGGTTCGAGCGAAGTGCTGGAGGTCAAGAGCCAGGAGCAACAGCAACAGCAAAAGCACCCCTCCCCAGCCCTCCCCTTGCCTACGGCAAAGGGAGGGGGCACAAGCTGCCCGCTTCCCCAAGTCTCGGCTGAAACAATTGCACATCCATCTTGATGGAGAGATATAATCACCCGCATCCCGTCAGACCCGGCCGCTTCCAATGACCGCGCTCAGTTTCGAGTTCTACCCGCCCAAGACCGATGACCAGCGCGCCCAGCTGGACCGTACCGCCGCCAAGCTCAAGAGCCATGCGCCGGAATACGTGTCGTGCACCTTTGGGGCCGGCGGCTCGACCCTGAGCTATACCTCCGAGACCGTGCGCCACCTCAACCAGCACCACGGCCTGCAGGCGGCGCCACACCTGTCCTGCGTCGGTGGCACCCGCGAGGAAATCCGTGAGCTGCTCAAGCTCTACCGTGCCATTGGCGTAAAGCGCATCGTCGCCCTGCGTGGCGACCTGCCCTCGGGCATGGGTTTCCCGGGCGACCTGCGCTATGCGTCCGAGCTCATCGCCTTCATCCGCGCCGAGCATGGCGACGCCTTCCGCATCGAAGTAGGCGCCTATCCGGAAACCCACCCGCAGGCCAGCGACGCACTCACCGATCTACGCCATTTCAAGACCAAGATCGATGCCGGTGCCGATGCCGCCATCACCCAGTACTTCTACAACGCCGACGCCTACTTCCACTTCCTCGATGCGGCACGCAAGCTGGGCGTGGAGGTGCCGATCATTCCCGGCATCATGCCGATCTCCAACTTCAGCCAGCTGCGCCGTTTCTCCGAACAGTGTGGCGCCGAGATTCCGCGCTGGGTCAGCAAGCGCATGCAGGCCTACGGCGACGACGCTGAAGCTGTCCGTGAATTCGGTGCCGATGTCGTCGCCGGGTTGTGCGAGCGACTGATCGCAGGTGGCGCACCGTCGCTGCACTTCTACACGCTGAATCTGGCCAAGCCGACCAATGCCGTGCTGGAGCGCATTGGCCGAAGCTGAGCGGTCATCACTTCCTGCGCGCATGGCCAACCGCTACCCTTGGCCGATGCGCCTGCTGTTACTCCTGTTGCTGACCTTTCCCGCCCTGGCGGTGTTCGACGCGCGTGCGCAACAGATCAACCGTTGCACCAATGCGCAGGGGCAAACCGTCTACGGTGACAAGCCCTGCGAAGTGATGGGCGCACGCGCGCGACTGCTGCCCAATCCGCGTGCGGTCGGCGGCAGTGGTTTGTACCGCGACAGCTGCGCACGACGGCTCAGCGAACTGGTCGCGCAGATCCAATCGGCGGCCGATGCGCGCGATCCCAATCGACTCTCCGGCATCTATCTGTGGAACGGGCTTTCCAGCGCCGCCGCTACCCGGGTCATGGATAGGCTGGATGAAATCGTGCAGCGTCCGCTGATCGACATCGCGCCGGTATTTCCCGAAGAGCCGGCTTACGTTCCCGCGCCGACCGAACCGTTCACCTATACCGACGGAACACCGATCGATCACACGCAGGCAAGCACTACGTATCCCGACGTGCACGTCATCAGCAATGCTCCAACTGGCCCACGGCGCCCCATCGCGTTGCGACTGGAGCAGACCTTGCCACGCAGCGCCACGCCAACGCGGACCATCCTGCACCTGCGCCGCCAATACAACTGCTTCTGGATCACGCTGTAAGCGCGCTACGCCTGCAGCTGCTCAGGCCCGCGGCCACAGCGAGCGAATCGCGGCCACGCCCAGAGCACCATGCCTGCGTGCGGTCTCGACATCAGCAGCCGCCATCCCGCCGATTGCATAGATCGGCAGCGATACCCGCTCGCGCAGTTCAACGAATGCGCCCCAGCCAAGACCCGCGGCCTCTGGATGGGTAGCGGTTGCCCGCACTGGCCCCAGCACTGCGAAATCACAGCCCAGCTGTTGTGCCGCCTGCAGCTGTGCAAGGTCGTGGCAGGACGCGGCTACCAGCGATGTCTCCGGCAACGGCCGCGCCTGCAGTTGCACCACCTGCTCGCTGCCCAGGTGCACGCCAACGCCCAGCGCCTTGGCCAGGGCGATGTCGCGGTTGATCAGTACTTCCACCTGCTTGCCGAAGCGCTCGACCACGGTTCTGGCCAAGGCCTCGCGGTTCGGCGCCAGAGGGGTGCGCAGCTGGATGCGGCGGATGCCACCGGCAATGGCGGCCTCGATCGACGCCAGCCAAGCCTCATCGCCCTCGGTCGGCTCAGGCGTGACCAGGTAGTGGCAGGGTTGGCGCAAGGCCGCCACCACCGGCAGATCGGCCGGCGGCATCGAATAGCGCGACAGCTTGTCCGGGGTAACCCAGGTGATGGCCTGGCCTTCGCGCCCACGCGCCGTGCCTTTCCACTGGCGCACAGTGCGTACTTCCAGGCGCAGGCGCTTGTCCGGGTAGATCTGCGGCACGTCCATCACCCACTCGCCGATCTCAGCCTCGATGCCAAGCTCCTCGCGCAGTTCACGTGCCAGCGCCTGCTCCGAGGTCTCGCCCGGCTCGCGCTTGCCGCCGGGGAACTCCCAGAGACCGGCCATGTCGCTATCGCCGGTACGCCGGTTGAGCAGGATGCGGCCACGCGCGTCGGTGATGACGGCGGCCACGACGTGGATCGAGCGTGAAGGGGATGTCATGCCTTGAGCATGCCGAAAACAGGGCTGTTGGTGCAATCGTTCGCTGCGCTGCATCCATACCGGAACGGCGCCATTTTGTAGGAGCGGCGTCTGCCGCGAAGCAGATGCACCATCAGAGTGTAGAGATGGCTCGCCCGGCAGGATGCCCAGCTTCGCGGCTGACGCCGCTCCCACATGGTGATCACCTGTAGTGCCGAGCCATGCTCGGCAGGGGCATTACCGGTGAAGCCCTGCCGAGCATGGCTCGGCACTACAGGGCGGCGCTCAAAAAAAAGCCCCGCACTTGGCGGGGCTTCTTCTTAGTTCAGTTGACCGTGGCAGTGCTTGTACTTCTTGCCACTTCCGCAGGGACAGGGGTCGTTGCGGCCGACCTTGGGCGCGTTGGCCTCGTCGAGCACTTCCGCCGCCTCTTCGTCGGCGCTGTAGCCGCCGTTGTCCTGGTGCTGGAACTGCGACATCTGCAGGCGTGCTTCGGCCTGCTGGCGCTCCAGCTGTTCCATTGCCGCCACTTCTTCCTCGCTGCGCACGCGCACGCGCGACAGCATGGTGATCACTTCGCGCTTGACGTTCTCCAGCATTTCCGAGAACAGCTCGAAGGCCTCCTTCTTGTACTCCTGCTTGGGCTGCTTCTGCGCGTAACCACGCAGGTAGATGCCCTGGCGCAGATAATCCATGCGCGCCAGGTGCTCCTTCCAGCTCTGGTCGAGCACGGTCAACATCACGTGCTTCTCCAGTGCGCGCATGGTCTCGGCACCAACCGCTGCTTCCTTCTGCTCGAAGTGCGCGTCCATGAAGTCGATGACCTTCTGCGCGATCGCCTCGGCATCGAGTTCTTCGTGCGCCTTGACCAGGCCGATCACGTCCATCTGCACGCCCAGCTCGCCTTCCAGCGTGGCCTGCAGGCCCTGCAGGTCCCACTGTTCGTCCACCGAGTTCGGCGGCACGAAGCGGGTCACCAGGTCATAGATCACGTCGCCGCGGATGCCGTCGATGTTTTCCTTCACCGACTCTGCGTCCAGCAGCTCGTCGCGCTGGCCGTAGATCACCTTGCGCTGATCATTGTTGACGTCGTCGAAGTCGAGCAGGTTCTTGCGGATGTCGAAGTTGTGCGCTTCAACCTTGCGCTGTGCCTTCTCGATCTGCCGGCTGACCATGCGGTCTTCGATGACGTCGTCTTCCTTCATGCCCATCATGCGCATCGCCTTCTGCACCCAGTCAGAGGCGAAGATGCGCATCAGGTTGTCTTCCAGCGACAGGTAGAAACGGGACGAACCCGGGTCACCCTGACGGCCCGAACGGCCACGCAGCTGGTTGTCGATACGACGCGATTCGTGGCGCTCGGTGCCGACGATGTGCAGGCCGCCAGCGGTCTTGACCGCTTCGTGACGCTCCTGCCATGCAGCCTTCACTGCGGCCTTCTGCTCGTCGCTGATCTCTTCGCCCAGCTCGTGCAGTTCGGTCTCCAGCGAGCCGCCGAGCACGATGTCGGTACCACGACCGGCCATGTTGGTGGCGATGGTGACCGAGCCCGGACGACCGGCGTTGGCGACGATGGTCGCTTCGCGGTCATGCTGCTTGGCGTTGAGCACTTCGTGCTGCACGCCGGCCTTGCGCAGGTGCTCGGACAGCATTTCCGAGGTTTCGATCGAGGTCGTACCCACCAGCACCGGCTGGCCGCGCTTGGCGCATTCTTCAATGTCCGCCAGCACCGCGTTGAACTTGCCCTTGCGGTTGAGGAACACCTGGTCCGGGTAGTCCTTGCGCACGGTCGGCTTGTTGGTCGGGATGACCAGCACTTCCAGGCCATAGATGCTCTGGAACTCGAACGCTTCGGTATCGGCCGTACCGGTCATGCCGGACAGCTTCTTGTACATGCGGAACAGGTTCTGGAAGGTGATGCTGGCCAGCGTCTGGTTCTCACGCTGTACCGGCACGCCTTCCTTCGCTTCCACCGCCTGGTGCAGGCCGTCGGACCAGCGACGGCCAGCCAGCGTACGGCCGGTGAATTCATCGACGATGACCACTTCGCCATCGCGCACGATGTAGTCCACATCGCGCTGGTAGATGGCGTGCGCGCGCAGGGCGGCGTTGAGGTGGTGGACGACGGTCAGGTTCTGCGCGGCGTACAGGCCGTTGTCATTGTCGGCACCGATGATGCCGGCTTCGCGCAGCAGCTCTTCAGCGTGTTCCATGCCGGCTTCGGACAGGAATACCTGCTTGCCCTTCTCGTCGACCCAGTAATCGCCCTCGCCTTCTTCGGTTTCCTGCTTGATCAGGCCCGGCACCACGCGGTTGACGCGGATGTACAGCTCGGGGGAATCGTCGGCCGGACCGGAGATGATCAGCGGGGTACGCGCCTCATCGATCAGAATGGAGTCGACTTCGTCGACGATGGCGTAATGCAGGCCGCGCTGGAAACGGTCGGCGCGGGTCAGCGCCATGTTGTCGCGCAGGTAGTCGAAGCCGAATTCGTTGTTGGTGCCGTAGGTGATGTCGGCGTCATAGGCAGCACGCTTGTCACCATGCGGCATGCCCGGGTAGACCACGCCAACGCTCAGGCCCAGCCAGTTGTACAGCTTGCCCATCTGCGCCGAGTCGCGGCGGGCCAGGTAGTCATTGACCGTGACCACGTGCACGCCCTTGCCTTCCAGCGCGTTGAGGTAGACCGGCAGCGTTGCCACCAGGGTCTTGCCTTCACCGGTGCGCATTTCCGCGATCTTGCCCAGGTGCAGGACCATGCCGCCGATCAGCTGGACGTCGTAATGACGCATGCCCAGCACGCGCAGGGAGGCCTCGCGGCAGACCGCAAAGGCTTCCGGCAGCACCTTGTCCAGGGCTTCGCCGGCGGCGATGCGCTCACGGAACTCGGTGGTTTTGGCTTTGAGCTGGTCGTCGGAGAGCTTCTGGGTCTCCGGCTCCAAGGCATTGATCTTGGCGACGATACGGTTGAGCTGGCGAAGCTGGCGCTCGTTACGGCTGCCAAAAACGCGGGTAAGCAGGCTGTTGATCATTGAAGGAACCGGTTTGAATGAAATGCCGTGCGACCTGGCTCACCCCCTGGGTTCACCGGTCACAAACGAAACAGGGCGCAATGCGCCCTGTCGATGGCAACGCCTATTGTAGCTTGGGGCGAACGCTTGGGTTTCAAGCACCCCGAAACAAGTCAGCCGGAGCTGACTTGCCACCCATCAGCCGCGGCTGACCCGGCCAACCGGCGTATTGCCACCCTCGCCGAGGAATTTGCGCGGATTCATCACCACGCCGTTCTGCCAGACCTCGAAATGGACGTGGGCACCGGTGGAACGGCCAGTGGAGCCGGCCTTGGCCACTTCCTGACCGGCA
This sequence comes from Stenotrophomonas sp. 610A2, assembly GCF_030549615.1. NCBI lineage: Bacteria > Pseudomonadati > Pseudomonadota > Gammaproteobacteria > Lysobacterales > Lysobacteraceae > Stenotrophomonas > Stenotrophomonas pigmentata. The sequence goes on along the minus strand of NZ_CP130832.1, from coordinate 1,008,422 downwards.
CGGACCAGGCCACCTTCACGCACGGTCAAGCGCGAATTGTGTGCGTACAGGGTCTTGTATCCATTGCCGTGGTCAATCTCGACCACATTGCCGTAACCGCCCTTGACCCCGGAGAAGCTGACCACGCCATCGGCAACGGCCAATACCGGGTCGCCAACGCGGGCGTGGAAGTCCATGCCCTTGTGATTGCCCACACCGCGGCCGAACGGGTCAGCACGGCCACCGAAGCTGGAGGTGACGTAGGTGTTGCGGATCGGCATGCGCGAGGGCACGGCGTTCTGCTCGAGCTGGTGGTCGAACAGCAGCGATTCCATCACCGACAACTGCTTGCCTGAAGCAGCGAAACGCTGCTCCAGCACCTGTAAGTCACTGTTTACCGCGCTGACCGGGATATCCTGGGTCGGGCCGGGCTCGCCTTCACCCATACCCGGGGTTTCCTGGAAGTCGAACTCGCCGTCTTCCAGCTTGCCCATCTGGGTCAGGCGCTCACCCAGCGCATTGAGCCGGGTCGCCTGCGCCTGCAGCTCGCCGAGGCGGGCGGCCAGTGCGTTGACCTGGGTCTGCGCATCGGCGCGAACCTTGGCCAGCTCCTGCTCCTGGTGGTCAACCTTGGACTGCAGCGCCGCGTCGCCGGCCATGCCGATGGCGAAGCTCAGGGCCACGCCCATCAGGCAGCCAAGGCCAAGTACGCTACCCAACAGGGCTTGAGGACGATCCTCGAAGAACATCTGAACGCGTGAAAGCGGCGTCTTGGCCTTCTGTTCACGCGTTTTGATTACGATCTTTTTAAATGTCATTGAAAAATTCTTATGTCAGAGCCGAAATCCAGTGTTCGTTCCCGTTCCGCGCCCAAACAGGCGCTGGAAGCGGCGATGGCGGACAAAGCAGGTAATCCGCTGCGCCGAGCCCTGTGGCTCGATGCGATGGACCGGCAATTGCGCCCCCATTTGCCGCCGGCGCTGGCAAACCGTTGCCGGTTGGCCAATGTGGACGGCGAACACCTCGTTTTTCTCGTCGAATCGCCGGTGTGGCACGCCAAAGTAAGGCTTGCCGAAGACCAGCTGCTCGACGCGGCCCGATCCATCGGGCTGACGGCCACCCGGGTGACCGTCAAGACTGCGACTGCGTCTGCGCACTCCCCAGTGCGAAACGATCAACGCAGCACAGCAGTAAGCGAAACCACGCACAAAGGACTGCGCGACGCCTTGGCTGCCCTGCAGGATGTGAAATCAACAAAGTCCTGAAGGGTCACCGGAGGCCTGTTTGGCCCCGGTCTCCACCCGGTCGTCTCTACGGACCGGATTGAAGCCAGCAGGAATCCTAGCCGCGGAATGCAGCGAAGGAGTTAGTCTTTTGTTAATTAATAGTTAAATTCAGACTGAAACCCGGATCGGGTTCACACAATGATGACAATTAGGACTAGTCGTAACCTGTGAAGGCCACGTCTCCTAGGTCCTAACCGCTATTTAACTTAGGCGTAGGCCGGGATGCCGTACAGCACCGGCTCGGCGGCGGCCGGCGAGTCGTAGCTGGCCCATTCCCAGGCTGTCTGGTCGGCCAGAAGGGCACGCACCAGCTTGTTGTTGAGCGCATGCCCGGACTTGAAGCCCTCGTAGGCGCCCAGCACCTGCCCACCGGCCAGATACAGGTCGCCGATGGCGTCCAGGATCTTGTGGCGGACGAATTCGTCGGTGTAACGCAGGCCGTCATCGTTCAGCACGCGGAACTCGTCCAGCACGATGGCGTTGTCCATCGAGCCGCCCAGGCCCAGGTTGCGCTCACGCATGTACTCAAGGTCACGCATGAAGCCGAAGGTACGGGCGCGCGAGATTTCCTTGATGTAGGCGGCGGAGGAGAACTCGATCTCCACCCGCGACTGCTTGGCCGGGATCATCGGGTGATCGAACTGGATGGTGAAACCCAGCTTGTAGCCTTCGTACGGTTCGAAACGGGCGATCTTGTCGCCGTCACGTACTTCCACCGTCTTGAGGATACGCAGGAAACGCTTGGCCGCGCCCTGCTCGACGATGCCCGCCGACTGCAGCAGGAACACGAACGGGCCAGAGGAGCCGTCCATGATCGGCAGCTCGGCCGAGGACAGCTCGACGATGACGTTGTCCACGCCGAGGCCGGCCAGGGCCGACATCAGGTGCTCAACGGTCTGGATCTTCGCGCCTTCACAGGTCAAACCGGTACACAGGGTGACTTCGGTGACCAGATCGGCACGTGCCGGGACTTCCACCACCGGGTCCAGGTCCACTCGACGGAACACGATGCCATGGTCGACCGGTGCCGGGCGCAGGGTCATATAGACCTTGTCACCGCTGTGCAGGCCGACGCCGGTAGCGCGGATCGTGTTCTTGAGAGTGCGTTGCTGGATCATGTGTATGTAAGGCCGGAGGGGCCGCGCAGGCGCAGCCAGGGGGACAAACAAGAATAACACGCGTTAACACGCGCCCTTCGCAGCGCCAGATTCGGCCGTCAGCTTCCGTCCAGTACCGAAAATATCGCCGGGCCGGCCTTGGCCCGGCGATAAAGGACATGGTATTCCCGCCGGGGTGGACAGCCCCGACGTATCAGCTCTGTTTCCAGGCGCCGACCAGTCCGACCCACGGCGCCGTTGCCGGCGCACGCGATGATCGGGCCTGGATGGCCCCCGCTACCGCATCAGTCAGCCTGGCGGCGCAGGAACGCCGGGATGTCCAGGTAGTCATTCGGCAGCTCTGCAGCAGCCGACGACGCCGACGAGCTGGAAGCAGAAACGGTGTCCGAACTCGGACGACGCAGGCCCATGCCCATGGTGTGACCCACAGCCTTGGCCACGGCATCGGCCGGGCTCTCGTACTCGTCGAACTCGGCCTGGCCGGTGGTGGCGTTACGCACCAGCTTGATCGGGCCGCGCTCGCCCGGACGCTGTGCGTTCTTGGCAACGGCACGGTTCAGGCCGGTGGCAACCACGGTCACCTTGATCTCGTCACCCAGATCCGGATCGATCACGGTGCCGATCACAACAGTGGCGTCTTCCGAAGCGAAGGCATGCACGGTGCGACCGATTTCGTCGAACTCGCTCATGGTGATGTCGGTGCCGGCGCTGATGTTGACCAGCACGCCATTGGCGCCGGCCAGGTTCACGTCGTCCAGCAACGGATTCTGGATCGCGGCTTCGGCAGCGGCCTGGGCGCGGTCATCGCCACGTGCAGTGCCGGTGCCCATCATTGCCAGGCCCATTTCCGACATCACGGTGCGCACGTCGGCGAAGTCGACGTTGATCAGGCCCGGACGCACGATCAGGTCGGCGATGCCCTGCACGGCGCCCTGCAGCACGTCATTGGCAGCACGGAAAGCCTGCACCATGGTGGCGTTGCGGCCGAGCACGGTGATCAGCTTTTCGTTCGGGATGGTGATCAGCGAATCGACGTGCTGGCTCAGCTCCTCGATGCCCTTCAGCGCCACCTGCATGCGGCGACGGCCTTCGAACGGGAACGGCTTGGTGACCACGGCCACGGTCAGGATGCCCATTTCCTTGGCCAGCTGTGCCACCACCGGTGCAGCACCGGTGCCGGTGCCGCCGCCCATGCCGGCGGTGATGAACACCATGTCCGCGCCCTGCAGGGCGTCCATGATGCGCTCACGGTCTTCCAGTGCGGCCTGGCGGCCGACTTCCGGGTTTGCGCCTGCGCCCAGACCCTTGGTTACGTTGGTACCCAGCTGCAGCTGCAGCTTGGCGCCACAATTCTTGATGGCCTGCGAGTCGGTGTTGGCGGTGATGAATTCCACGCCATCCACGCTGCTGTTGACCATGTGCGCCACGGCGTTGCCGCCGCCGCCGCCCACGCCAACGACCTTGATCACCGCGTTCGGTGCCATCTTTTCAATCAGTTCGAAATGCGCCATGTCCATGTCCTCTCTATTGCCGTGATTGGTTCGGGCATCCGGGAAGAATCCTTCTCCTTCTGCGCCCGCCCGCACCGGCGAGTTGTTTTAGGTATACCGCTTCGGGTTGCCCCTGCACGGTGGTTGTTGCTTGCTTCAATGACTGCGTTACAGCACTTCGTCTTGCCTTACTGCTTGCCCTTCTGACTGCCTCACTGCTCTACCACCAGTACCGCGATCAGAACTCGCCGCGGAACCAATTCTTCAATTTGTTGAACATGCTGCCGGCGCGCCCAGTGGGCAGCGACGGGCGACGCGGGTGTTCGATCTGGCTGCCCATCAGCAGCAGGCCGACGCCGGTGGCGTGCACTGGATTGCCAACCACTTCGCCCAGCCCGGTGACGTGCTGCGGGATGCCCACGCGTACCGGCATCTGCAGCATCTCCTCGGCCAACTCGACCACGCCTTCCATCTTCGAGGCGCCGCCGCTGAGCACCAAGCCAGCGCGCACCATTTCCTCGAAGCCCGAGCGGCGCAGTTCGGCCTGCACCATCTCGAAGATTTCCTCGTAACGGCCCTGCACTGCCTGCGCCAGTGAATGACGCGGCATGCGACGCGGCGGGCGATCGCCGACCGACGGCACCTGGATGCTTTCCTCGGCCGTTGCCATCTGCGCCAGCGCACAGGCGTAACGCACCTTGATCTGCTCCGCTTCCGGCGTTGGCGTGCGCAGCATGTGGGCGATGTCGTTGGTGACGTGGTCACCGGCAATCGGCAGCGATGCGGTGTGGCAGATCGCGCCCTGGATGAATACCGCGATGTCGGTGGTGCCGGCGCCGATGTCGACCATCACCACGCCGAGCTCGCGCTCGTCGGCGGTCAGCACGGCAACGCTGGAGGCCAGCGAGGACAGCACCAGATCGTCCACCTGCAGGCCGCATCGCTGCACGCACTTGCTGACGTTGGCGGCGGCTGACTGTGCGCACACCACCAGGTGGGCATGCACTTCCAGGCGCACGCCGGTCATGCCGACCGGGTTGCGGATGCCCTCCTGCGAATCGTCGAGCACGTACTCGCGCGGGATCGCATGCAGGATCTTCTGGTCAGCGGGGATGGCCACGGCCTTGGCCGCTTCCAGCACGCGATCCAGATCGCCCCAGCTCACTTCGCCTTCGCGGATCGGAGTGATGCCCTGCGAGTTGCGGCACTGCACGTGGTTGCCGGAGATCGAGGCGTACACCGAACGGATCTCGCAGCCGGCCATCAGCTCGGCTTCTTCGATGGCGCGCTGGATCGACTGTACGGTGGATTCGATATCCACCACCACGCCGCGCTTGAGACCGCGCGACTCATGCGAGCCGATGCCGATGACCTCGATCGGGCTGCCCGGCGAGTACTCGCCGACCAACGCCACCACCTTGGAGGTGCCGATATCCAGGCCAACGATCAGTGATTTGTCTCCCTTGCGGTTCATGTCCTTTCCTGCGTCTGCTTTGTTGCCGGCGGTGGGGTTCCCCAGCTCAGCGTGAATCCATTGGTGTAGCGTAGGTCGGCGCGAACGATCGGCACCTGGGTGCGGGTCAGCTGCGGCAGTACGCGCACGAAGCGGCTCAGACGCGAGCGTGCATCGTTGCGACCGATGACCACTTCGGTGCCGTTATCCAGCCCCAGCGACCAGCTGCCACGCGCATCCATCACCACTTTGCGTACGTCCACACCGGCCGGTGCGAACAGTGCGCGGGAATCGTTGTACAGCTCGACCACTTCGGTGGTCATGCCATCGGGGCCATCGAGTTCGGGCAGCGGCGCGTGCTCCAGACCGTGCGGTACCGCGAACAAGCGGCCCTGCTCGGACAGCAGCCGATCCTTGCCCCAACGTGCAAACGGACGGTGCTCGACGATGCTCACTTCCAGCACATCCGGCCACTGCTTGCGGACCTGCGCGCTCTCCACCCACGGCAGCTTTTCCACTGCCGCCTGCGCGTCCTGCAACTTCACCGCGAAGAAGCCCGAGCGTGCATATGGCAGCAAGGCCTTCTGCAGATCCTCGGGCGGCACGCGCTTGAACTCGCCGTGCACGCGCAGCTTGGCCAGCGGCCAGCGCTCGGCACCGACCCAGCCGTTGACCACCGCAACCACCGGCAATACCACCAGGGCGATGGCCAGCAACCAGGCGAGCATGCGCAGGACGGCATTCATCGTGCGCCCTCCCCTGCGGCGCGGCCGCGCGCGACCGCCGCAGCCCGCAGTGCGGTTGCGTGGGTACGGCGCAGCGGCAGCGCGACAAGCATCATTCGCCCTTGGCCTCCTTGAAGCCTTCGGTGACCACCTGCTGGACAACGGCACCGATGTCGCCGGCGCCCATCATCAACAGCAGATCGCCGTCCTGCAGCACATCCGGCAGCACCGAAGCCAGGTCGGCGGAGTGGCTCACCACCACCGGCTCGCTGCGGCCGCGCGCGCGGATCGCGCGTGCCAACGACTTGGAATCGGCACCGGGAATCGGCGCTTCGCCGGCCGGATAAACCTCGCTCAGCACCAGTGCGTCCACTTCCGACAGCACCGCTGCGAAGGCATCGAACTGATCGCGGGTACGGCTGTAACGGTGCGGCTGGAACGCCACCACCAGACGCTTGTCCGGCCAACCGCCACGGGCAGCGGCAAACACCGCTTCCAGCTCACGCGGGTGGTGACCGTAATCGTCGATCACGCGCACCTTGGCGCCCTTGTGGGTGGTGACTTCGCCGAGGTCATTGAAACGACGGCCAACGCCTTCGAACTTCTCCAGCGCGGCGGCGATGTCTTGCGGCGCCACGCCCAACTGCCAGGCCACCGCAGCGGCGGCCAGCGCATTGAGCACGTTGTGCTTGCCCGGCAGCGCCAGCGTGACCGGCACGCTGGTGCCTTCCGGCAGGCGCAGGGTGAAGCGCATGCGCGGGCCATCCTGCACCACGTCTTCGGCACGTACGTCGGCATTGCTGCTCAGTCCGTAGCTCATCACGTGACGCGGGGTCTTGGCGGCAAGTGCGGCCACTTCGGGGTCATCGATGCACAGCACCGCCAAGCCGTAGAACGGCAGGCGCTGCAGGAACTCGGCGAACGCTGCCTGCACGCGGGCGAAGTCGTTGCCGTAGTTCTCAAGATGGTCGGCGTCGATGTTGGTGATCACCGCAACCAGCGGATTCAGGCGCAGGAAGCTGCCATCACTTTCATCGGCCTCGGCTACCAGCCATTCGCCACCGCCAAGCTTGGCGTTGGCACCGGCCGCCAACAACTGGCCGCCGATCACGAAGGTCGGGTCCAGCTTGCCTTCGCTCAGGATCGCGGCGGTCAGCGAGGTGGTGGTGGTCTTGCCATGGGTACCGGCGACAGCGATGCCGCGACGGAAACGCATCAGCTCGGCCAGCATCGCCGCGCGCGGCATGATCGGAATGCGCTGGCTGCGCGCTTCCATCAGCTCGGGGTTGTCTTCGCGGATAGCGCTGGAAACCACGATGCAGTCGGTGCCCAGCACGTTGGCAGCGGAGTGACCACGCATCACGCGCGCGCCCAACCGCGCCAGACGGCGGGTGGCTGCGTTGTCGGCGTTGTCGGAACCGGAGACTTCATAGCCCAGGGTCAGCATCACTTCGGCGATGCCGCTCATGCCGGTGCCGCCGATGCCAACGAAGTGCACGCGCGGGAAGGCGCGGACCAGGTCGGAGGTGTCGTTGAGGCGGCGGATCATGCCTGGCCTCCGGTGTGGCTGGCGCGGGTGCGCGATGCCGTGTTCATGCTGCTTCCTCAAGAATGATGTCTGCGATGCGTTCGGCCGCATCGACCTTGGCCAACCCACGCGCGGCTTGCGCCATCTGCATGCGGTGGCCGGGAGTGTTTGCCAGCGTGCGCAGCACGCCTTCCAGGTTGGTCGCCAGCGCGTCGTCCTGCTTGAGCAGTTCGGCGGCGCCGCGTTCGACCAGATACTCGGCATTACGGGTCTGGTGGTCGTCGACCGCTGCGGCGAACGGCACCAGCACGCTGCCGATACCGACGGCGCACAACTCGGCCAGGGTCGATGCGCCGGAACGGCACACCACCAGATCGGCCCAGCTGTAAGCGGCTGCCATGTCCTTGATGAACATGTCGACGCGGCCTTCCACACCAGCAGCGCGGTAGGCCTGCAGCGCTTCTTCGTGCAGCTTCTCGCCGCACTGGTGCCAGACCTCGATGGCGACGCTGTCACCCAGCGCGGCCAAGGCCTTGGGCATGGCGTTGTTCAAAGCGCGAGCGCCCTGGCTACCGCCCAGCACCAACACCCGCATCGGGCCGCTACGACCGGCCAGACGCTGCTCGGGTGCCGGCAACGCGGCGATCTCGGCACGCACCGGATTGCCAACCACTTCTTCCTTGCCGCCAGCAAAGCTGCCCGGGAAGCCGGACAGCACGCGACGCGCAAAACGCGACAGGATGCGGTTGGTCATGCCCGGCGCACGGTTCTGTTCGTGTACCAGCAGCGGCAGGCCATGCAGGCGCGCGGCAATGCCGCCCGGGCCCGACGCAAAGCCACCAAAGGCAACCACCGCACGCGGCTTGCGATCACGCAGCACGTAGCCCGCGCTGCGGATCGCACGCATCACCCGGATCGGCGCACCAAGCAAGGCCAGCTTGCCCTTGCCGCGCAGGCCGGAGATGGCCAGCGTGTCGACATGGATGTCGTGCTGCGGCACCAGACGGGTTTCCATCGCGCCGTCGGCACCCAGCCAGGTCACCGGGATGCCGCGCTCGCGCAGCACCTTGGCCACGGCCAGACCCGGGAAGATATGACCACCGGTACCGCCGGCCATGATCATCACCGGACGCTGATCCAGATTCTTGTTCACAGCTGCCATCACGCGATCCTCCCGAAGGTAGGCTCGACGCGCTGCTGCATGCGGCTGGTGCCACGTGCGGCACTGCTCTGCATCGCCGCGGCAACCGCACTGGCGGTTTCCGTACGCGGCTCAGCCGGTGCGCCGTCATGCGCCTCGGCAACATCCGGCTCGGCACCCTCGAGGTCCTCGCGGACTTCCTGGCGGCGCACCGCGCGGTTGTATTCGTAGGACACGCGCAGCAGCAGGCCCATCGCCACGCAGGTCATCATCACGCTGGAGCCGCCGGAAGAAATCAGCGGCAGGGTCAGGCCCTTGGTCGGCAGCATGCCCAGGTTCACGCCGATCGAGACGAAGGTCTGCAGGCTGATCCACAAGGCGATGCCGAAGGCGATGTAACCGGCGAAGTGGCGGCGCATTTCAATACAGCGCAGGCCCAGCCAGAAGGCACGGCCGACCAGCAGCACGTACAGGCTGATGATGCCGCACACGCCGAGGAAGCCCAGCTCCTCGGCGATCACCGAGAAGATGAAATCGGTATGCGATTCGGGCAGGTAGTTGAGCTTCTGGATCGACGCACCCAGGCCCACGCCGGTCCACTCGCCACGGCCGATCGCCATCAGCGCGTTGGACAACTGGTAGCCCGAACCCAGCTGGTCCTGCCACGGATCCATGAACGAGGTAACGCGGCGCATGCGGTAGGGCTCGAAGATCACCAGCGCGATCAGGCCCGGCAACAGCAGCAGCACCGGCAGGATGATGCGCTTGATCTGCGCGCCGCCCAGCACCAGCATGCAGGTGGTGATGCCCAGCAACAGCATCGACGAACCAAAGTCGGGCTGCATCAGCAGCAGCACGACCAGCACACCGACCACACCGACCGGCTTGAGCATGGCCTGCCAGGTGGCGTTGACCTCGTCGCGGAAGCGCACCAGGTAGCTGGACAACCAGACGATGTACAGCACCTTGACCGCTTCCACGGTCTGGAACTTGGAAAAGCCCAGGTTGATCCAGCGCTGCGCGCCGTTGACGCTGCTGCCAAGGCCGGGGATGAACACCACCACCAGCAGTGCGAAGCAGCCCAGCAGCAGCAGCTGGTTGTACTTCTCGATTTCCTTCAACTCCACCCGCATCGTCACCGCGGCCAGGACCACGCCGATGGCGATGAAGACCAGGTGGCGGGTGAGGTAATAGAACGGACTCTGCGTCAGCGCGATGGAGCTGGAAGCCACCATCACGATCCCGAGCGAAGCCAGCGCCACGGCGGCGCCGAGCAGCCACTTGTCGTAGCTGCCACCAATGGCTTCAAGTCGGGTTGCCTGACGCGAGTAGTCGTCCATCAGCGCACCTTGAGGGTTGCCAGGCCGATCAATACCAGCACCACCGAGATGATCCAGAAGCGCACGATCACGCGCGGCTCCGGCCAGCCCTTCAGCTCGAAGTGGTGATGGATCGGCGCCATGCGGAACACGCGCTTGCCGGTGAGCTTGAACGAAGCCACCTGGATCATCACCGACAGGGTTTCGATCACGAACACACCGCCCATGATCACCAGCACCAGTTCCTGGCGCACGATCACCGCGATGGTGCCGAGCACCGCGCCCAGCGCCAGCGCGCCGACGTCGCCCATGAACACCATCGCCGGATAGGTGTTGAACCAGAGGAAGCCAAGACCCGCGCCGGCAATCGCCGCGCAGATGATCACCAGTTCACCGGCACCGGGAATCTGCGGGATCTGCAGGTAGCTTGAGAACACCGCGTTGCCCGAGGCATAGGCGAACACGCCCAGCGCACAGGCCACCAGCACCGTCGGCATGATCGCCAGACCATCCAGGCCATCGGTCAGGTTGACCGCGTTGGAGAAGCCGACGATCCAGAAGTAGGCAATTGCGACGAAGCTGATACCTGCCAGCGGCAGCGCAATCGACTTGAACATCGGGATGTAGAAGGTGAGCTCAGCCGGCACCACCGCGGTCTTGTAGAGGAACAGACCGGCCGCCAGGCCAAAGATCGACTGCAGCGCGTACTTCCAACGCGACTTCAAACCGTTCGGGTCGCGCTTGGCGATCTTCAACCAGTCGTCGTACCAGCCGATCGCACCGAAGCACAGCATCACCACCAGCACCAACCACACATAACGATTGCGCAGGTCGCCCCACAGCAGCACCGACACCAGCACCGTGGTCAGGATCAAGCCGCCGCCCATGGTCGGCGTACCGGCCTTGGAGAAATGCGACTGCGGGCCGTCCTTGCGGATCGGCTGGCCACCCTTGAGCTGGGCCAGGCGGCGGATCGCCATCGGGCCCAACCACAACGACAGCGACAAGGCGGTCAGCGCGGCGAGGATGCCGCGGAACGTGATGTAGTTGAACAACCGGAACAGGCCGTCCAACTGCTGCAGCCAACGGGCCAATTCAAGCAACATGTGTAGTGTCCTCGCCGCGCTTCAACAGCGCAGTCACGATCTTGTCCATGGCGCTGCCGCGCGAGCCCTTGACCAGGCAACGCACACCAGCATGAAGTTCGGTTTCCAGCGCGGCAGCCAGCGCGGCGTGGGAGTCGAAATGACGCCCGCCTTCGCCGAATGCCGCCGATGCCGCTGCGCTCAGCGGGCCCAACGTGTACAGGCGCTTCAGCCCGGCTTCGCGGGCACGCTGGCCGGCCTGCGCGTGCAGCGCCTGCGCGTCCGGGCCCAGCTCACGCATATCACCCAGCACCAGCCAGCCTTCACCCTTGCCAGCCGCCAGCGCGGTGATCGCCGCTGCCAGTGAACCCGGGTTGGCGTTGTAACTGTCGTCGATCAGCACCGCGCCGTTGTCCAGCACATGCGCCACTTGACGGCCAGCAACCGGGCGCGCCTGCGCCAGGCCTTCGACAACCAGCGGCAGCGCAATACCGGCGGCCAGTGCCATCGAGGCGGCAGCCAATGCGTTCAGCACGTTATGGCGACCCGGCAACTGCAGCGCGACCTCGGCATCACCTTGCGGCGTGCGCAGCTGGAAGCGCGAACCAGCCTCGTCGAGCACGATGTTGATGGCAGTGACGTCGGCGCTGACTTCCAGGCCGAAGCGGATCACCTGATGGTCACCAGCACGCGAGGCGAAATACGGCGAGAACGCATCGTCGGCGTTGACCACCGCAACACCGCCATCGCGCAGGTCGTCGTAGACGGCTGCCTTGGTGTTGGCGATCTCCAGCAGGCTGCCCATGCGCTCTAGGTGTGCCGGGGCGACATTGTTGACGATGGACACGTCCGGTGCGGCGATGGCGGTCAGGTAGGCGATATCGCCCGGCTTGCCGGTACCCATCTCGTAGATGGCGAAGTCGGCATCTTCCGGCGCATCGATCACCGCCAGCGGCAGGCCGATCTCGTTGTTGCGGTTGCCCGGCGTGGCGTACACATGCTGGCCCAGCACCGCAGCAGCGTGCTGCATCACGGCCAACAGCAGGTTCTTCACGCTGGTCTTGCCGTTGCTGCCGGTGATGGCGAACACGCGGGTAGCGCGCTGCTGCTGCATCGCTGCAGCAATCTTCGCCAGCGCCAGTTCGGTGTTCGCAACGACTATCTGCGGTACTTCCAGCGGCAACAGGCGATCGACCAGCAAGGCGCTGGCACCCTGCTCTACCGCCTTGGCGGCAAAGTCGTGGCCGTCGAAACGCTCACCGCGCAGGGCGACGTACAGGCTGCCCGCTGCCAGCGTGCGCGTGTCATTGCTGACCGCGTCGATGCTGGCGTCGTCGCCGTGGATTTCACCACCGGCCCAATGTGCGATCAGCGACAGAGGCGTGCGCTTCATGCGTGCACCTCGCCATTGGTCTTGCGTGCCTGCAGCGCGCGCGATGCCACGTCGGTGTCATCGAAAGGATGTTTGATACCTGCAATCTCCTGGTAGGGCTCATGGCCCTTGCCGGCGATCAACACGATGTCGCCGGCCCCTGCCTGTGCGACCGCGGCGTCGATGGCGCGGGCGCGATCGCGCACCACGTTCACCTGCGCAGGCGTCACAAAGCCAGCCATGATGTCGGCGACGATCACGTCACCATTCTCGCCGCGTGGATTGTCGTCAGTGACGAACACCACGTCGGCCAATGCTTCGGCAATCGCAGCCATCTGCGGGCGTTTGCCAGTGTCGCGCTCGCCACCGCAACCGAACACGCACAGCAGGCGGCCATCAAGATGGCCATGCAGGCTGCGCAGCGCCTGTTCCAGCGCGTCGGGCGTGTGGGCGTAATCGATGACCACGGTCGGCTCGCCCTGACCGCCAAGGCGGTTCATGCGGCCACGGATCGGCTGCAGCTGGCCCAGCACCTTGGCGATGTTGGCGCTGGTTTCGCCCAGGCCATGCAGCGCACCGGCCACGGCCAGCAGGTTGTCGACGTTGAAGCGGCCCAGCAGCGGCGAGCGCAGCGCATGGCGCTCGTCGCCGATGACCAGATCGAAGCCCAGCCCCTGCCCGTCCAGCACCAGCTTCTCGGCGCGGATGGTGGCGCCAGCCTGACCGGTCGAGCTCAGGCCGATGGCCTGCACGTCGGCTGCCAGTGTGGTGATCAGTTCACGGCCGAAGGCGTCGTCCAGATTGATCGCCGCTGCCTTCAAACCCGGACGATGGAACAGCTTGGCCTTGGCCGCGCCGTAGGCTTCCATGTCGCCGTGGTAATCGAGATGGTCGCGGGTGAGGTTGGTGAACACCGCCACGTCGTAATGCACGGCATCGACGCGGCCCTGGTCCAGGGCATGCGAGCTGACTTCCATCGCCACTGCCTTGGCACCGCCATCGCGCAGCTGTGCCAGCACTTCATGCATCTGCAGCACCAGCGGCGTGGTGAAACCGGTCGGCACCACATCGCCATACAGGCCAACACCCAAGGTACCGATCGAGCCGCTGAGCGTGCCCAGCAGATGCCAGGCCTGGCCGAGCAGCTGCACGGTCGAGGTTTTGCCATTGGTGCCGGTAACGCCGACCATGCTCATCGCGCGCGACGGCTGGCCGTGGAACTGGTCGGCCATCGCGCCCATGCGCGCACGCAGGCCGGGTACGGCGATGGCATCGGCCGGTGACGGAAGTTCGGCCGGTGCCGGCGGGTCGAACAGGATTGCGGCAGCGCCGGCGGCCTTGGCCTGCTCGACAAAGCCAAGCCCATGCGCGCCAAAACCGGCGATTGCGACGAACGCATCACCGGCCCGTACATGCCGTGAATCCAGGACCAGGCCGCCGATCTGCGGGTCCTGTGACAGGACCAGATCCGGCAGCAGCTGTGACAACTTCATTGTGTGGCTCACTGGCGCACCTCCGTGGCGGCAGGCGTCGGTGCGACGGCCGTCGGCAGTGCGGCATCAAATTCGGCCGTGGCGTTGGGCGCCTCGTCCGGGTCCTGCGGAATCGGCAGCGGCGCAGCGCTGCTGCCCGGCTTGCCACCCACCTTGCCTGCGGCCTGCGCGGCCAGCCACGACTGGATGTCGTCCGGCGGCACGTCCATCAGGCGCAGCGTGCCTTCCATCACGTGATGGAAGACCGGAGCGGAGACAAGGCCGCCGTATTGCAGCGAGCCCTGCGGGTCGTTGACCACGATCACCGCGGCGTAGCGCGGGTTGGTTGCCGGCACCACACCCGCGAACAGCAGGTTGTAGTGGCCGCGCTCGTAACCATTGGGGCCGTTCTTGCGCGCGGTACCGGTCTTGCCGGCGACGTGGTAACCAAGGATGGCTGCCTGCTTGGCACCACCGTTGGTAACCACGGTTTCCATCATGCGCACGACTTCACGCGCCACTTCCGGGTCGATGACCTGGCGTGCTTCGTTGCGCTGTCCCTTGATGAAGGTCGGCTGGATCACCTGCCCACCATTGGCCAGCGCCGAGTACGCCTGCGCGATCTGCAGCGGCGTCACCGACAGGCCGTAGCCATAGGACATGGTGGTCTTGGTGGTGCCATACCAGCTCGGGCTGCCCGGGCGCGCGACAACGCCGGCAGATTCGCCGGGGAAGCCGCTGTTCGGTGCAACGCCGTAGCCGAAGCCACGCACCGAGTCATAGAAGGTCTGGTCGGGAATGCGCGCCACGATCTTGGCCGCGCCGATGTTCGAGCTGCGGGTAATCACGCCGGTGACATTCAGCACACCGTTGTTACGCGGCACATCGCGGATGGTGTAACGGCCCAGCGACATGTAGCCCGGATTGGTGTCGATGATCGTGTCCGGGGTGACCACGTGATTCTGCAGCGCGGTGGCGATGGTCAGCGGCTTCATCGTCGAACCGGGTTCGACCAGATCGGTGACGGCACGGTTGCGGCGCGTGTCCGGGGTCGCGCCACTGATCGAATTCGGGTTGTAGGTCGGCAGGTTGGCCATGGCCATCACTTCGCCGGTGGCCACATCCATGATCACGATGGAACCGCCAGCCGCCTTGTTGGTGGTGACCGCATTGCGCAGCTCGCGCATCGCCAGGAACTGGATGCGGCGGTCGATGCTCAGGGTCAGATCCTTGCCCGGCTCGGCAGGACGCACCAGGTCGATGCTCTCGACGATCGCGCCCTTGCGGTCGCGGATGACGCGCTTGGCGCCGGGCTTGCCGCGCAGCCATTCGTCGAAGGCCAACTCCAGCCCTTCCTGGCCGAGATCATCGATATTGGTGAAGCCCAGCACATGCGCCATCGCCTCACCTTGCGGGTAGTAGCGACGGAACTCGCGTTGCGAGAACACACCCGGGATCTTCAGCGCGACCACTTGCTCGGCAACGTCCGGATTGATCCGGCGGCGCAGGTACATGAATTCCTTGTCGGCCTTCTGGGTCAGCTTGGTGGTCAGCTCATCCACCGGCAGCGACAGCGCACGCGCCAGCTCCGGAATCCGCTCCGGCGTGCGCAGCAACTCCTGCGGATTGACCCAGATCGAAGCCACCGGCGTGGACACTGCCACCGGCTCGCCATTGCGGTCGGTGATCATGCCGCGCGAGGTCGGGATCGGCACATCGCGCAGGAAGCGGGCTTCGCCTTCGCGCTGGTAGAAATCGTTGTTGATCAGCTGCACGTACGCGGCACGACCAACCAGCGTCACCGCACACAGACCCAGCCCCACGCCGACCATCAGCATGCGGTTGCGCAGGTTGAACTGCGTGCGGGTACGGTTGCGGCTGGGCTTGTTCATGGCCGGATCACCACGATGTCAGCGGCCTCGGGGAACTTCATGCCGAGGCGGCCACGGGCTTCCTGGTCCACGCGCGTGGCCTGGGCCAGGGTTGCCTGTTCCAGCTGCAGACGGCCGAACTCGATGTTGATCTCGTCGCGCGCGTGCTCGAGCTTGGACAGCTCGACAAACAGCTGGCGATGACGATGGCGCATGAACACCACGCCGATCGCCGAGGCAATCGTGCACGCCAGCAGGACGATCAACAGCAGGCGGCTCATCCGGCCACCTCGCACTTCTGTGCTACACGCAGCACGGCGCTGCGCGAGCGCGGGTTCATCGCCAGCTCGTCGTCATTGGCCTTGATGGCACCGCCGATCAGCTCCAGCGTCGGCACGAAGGCCTGCAACTCCGGCAGCCGGCGATTGGTCGGCGGCGCCTTGGCATGGCGGTTCATGAACTGCTTGACGATGCGGTCTTCCAGCGAGTGGAAGCTGATCACCGCCAAGCGGCCGCCTGGCTTGAGCCGCGCCATCGCCGCGTCCAGACCGGCTTCAAGGTCGGCCAGTTCGCGGTTGATGTGGATGCGGATGGCCTGGAAGCTGCGCGTGGCCGGATGGATCTTGTCCTTGCCACGCGGCATCACCGAGGCGATCAGCTCGGCCAGTTCAGCGGTACGCGTGAACGGCTGCTTCTCGCGACGGGCAACGATGGCGCGGGCGATGCGACGGCTCTGCCGCTCGTCACCGTAGGTGAACAGCACATCGGCGATTTCGCGGTCTTCAGCGCGGTTCAACCAGGATGCAGCGCTCTCACCCGAATCCGGGTCCATGCGCATGTCCAGCGGACCGTCCTTGCCGAAGCTGAAACCACGCTCGGCCACATCGAGCTGCGGCGAAGACACGCCAAGGTCGAACAGAACGCCATCCAGACCGGCAGCGGTTTCGCTCCAGTCCAGCAGATCGGCAAAGCTGCCGCGATAGATCGAGACACGGCCGTCCGGCGCGAAGTCGCGCTCGGCCACGGCAATGGCTTCGGGGTCCTTGTCCATCACCAGCAAGCGCCCATCCGGGCCGAGCTGGCGCAGCACGCCGCCAGCGTGACCGCCACGACCGAACGTGCCATCCAGATAAGTACCGTTTTCGATCACCCTCAGGCCGTCAAGGACCTGGGTGTACAGCACCGGCAGGTGAGCTGCCGGCGGCTGCGACACCGTTGGGTGACCGGCCTGCGCTTCACCGCGCACCCGGGCACCCCGGCTCACAACTTGAGATCGAGAAGCCCATCGCCCAGATCCTCGTCAGACAAAGTCTGCTGGATCAGTGCGCGATGCGCTTGCTCGCTCCACAATTCGAACTTGTCCCCCATGCCCATCAGCACTGCTTTCTTCTCGATGCCCACCGCACTGCGATGACTGGAAGGGAGGCTGATACGGCCATTGCCATCCAGTTCCAGATGGGCGGCCGAGCCGACAAGCTTCTGCTGCAGGGTGCGCACTACGCGCTGGGTATTGGGCTTTGCCATTACGTCGTCCCGCACCCGCTCCCACTCCTGCTCTGAGTACAACCACAGGCAACCGGCCTCGAACGGGTTGTAGGTCAGCACAAGGCGATTGCCACTGGCGCGCGCAACCAGGTCGCGATAAGCGGTTGGAACCGCCATGCGTCCTTTATCGTCAACCGTGATGGCAGTCTCACCCTGGAACACGCCTGCGGCACCCGTTCGTTCGTTTTGCTTGGGAAGTCATTGAACCACGAAAAACCACAAAAAACCCGGTTTTCCCTCTGATGCCCACCTTAGCAGCGAGCCTAGGGTTGTCAACAACTTTCCGCACACAAAATCACGTGCCGCATCAATGGCTTGCACCAATGTTTAGAGAGTTGTTCAAGGTTTATCCACAAGTTACTGTTTCATCTCAAATTTTGAGATTTGTATGTAATTCAGTGGTGTAGAGGCCGCGTGAAAACGGGGCTGCAGCCCAGCCGCCATTCAGGCCCGTATGGCTCACCCCCGCGCAAAACGGCACACTCCGTGCATGTGCCTAGTCGCCCTCGCCTGGAAAGCCCACCCACATTGGCGCCTGCTCATGGCTGGCAACCGTGACGAGTTCCATGCCCGCCCCACCGCGCCCTTGCAGCGCTGGTCATCGCCCTACGACAACGTGATTGCCGGCCGCGATCTGCGTTCTGGCGGTAGCTGGATGGGAACAAACCTGGGCGGCCAAGCGGCCGTGGTCACCAATGTGCGCGACCCGTCAGCGGCCACCGGCGGGCCTTCGCGTGGCGAACTGATCGCCAGTTACCTGGCTGGCGAACAGGCGGCCACGGACTATGCCGACGACCTGGCAAGGCGGGGCCCGGAGTTCGCGCCCTTCAATCTATTGGTCGCCGACGCTGAGAGCTGCAGTTATCTGGGCAACCACCCGCAGGCCCGGCTGGATCTGTCGCCGGGCGTGCATGGCATGTCGAACGGCGCATTGGATGCGCCCTGGCCCAAGACCGGCCGCCTGATGGACGTGCTCGAGGCCTGGCTCGTTGCGGGCAATGACGGTCTGGAGCCGCTGTGGGCAGCGCTGGCTGATGAGCAGCGGGCGCCGGACGCGCAGTTGCCATCTACCGGCGTTCCGCTGGAGCTGGAGCGATTGCTGTCGAGTGCTTTCATACGTGGAACCGACTACGGCACCCGCGCCAGCACCATCGTGGCGATCGACAGGGATGGAGGAGGTTTCATCCACGAACGCAGATTCGGGGCAGAGGGTGTGTATCTGGGGGAAACGCGCGTGGAGATTGGGAAAGAAGGCTTTGATTCCTAGTTCCCTCCCTTTCGCCGCAGGCGAAGGGGAGGGTTAGGGAGGGGTGCTTTGGCTTTGGCTTTGGCTTTGGCTTTGCCCCACAGCCAAAGCAGGATCAAAAGCCCCCCCATCCGCCCTCCGGGCACCTTCCCCCGCAGGCGGGAGAAGGGAAAGAACACAGCAAGGCAGGAGCAGGAGCAGGAGCAGGAGCAACAGCCAAAGCCAAAGCCGAAGCCACGGCAACAGCCAGAGCCAGAGCAAGAGCCAGAGCCAAAGCCTCAGCAAGAGCAAGAGCAAGAGCAAGAGCCGCAGCAAAAGCCAGAGCAAGAGCAAAAGCCACAGCCACGGCCACAATCAGGGCCAGAGCTGGGGCCGAAAACAAAGCAAAAGCCAAAGTAAAAGCCAAAACCAAAAAAACTACAGCCGCACTTCTCCCCGCCACGATGCGCAGCGAGCCAAGCACTAAATCCGAAGAGCAACAGCCCCCTTTAGTAAAGGGGGCGCGCCGACAGGCGCGGGGAATTGGAAGGCTAAAGGCCTGGGGCCCAAAGTTTTGCCACGCAAAACTTTGGGGCTTTTTCTGCCCGCCGGGCAGAAAAAGCGGCGGAGCCGGCCGATAAGCCGGGTTTTGTCGTGGACAGTCATTCCTCTAGGCGCTACGTCACCGTAACGCTCAAGCAACCTACCCGGACCCGACGCGGGCCACGCCATTAGGTCCCTATTTGGTCTTGCTCCAGGTGGGGTTTGCCGTGCCGGTCTGTTACCAGACTCGCGGTGCGCTCTTACCGCACCATTTCACCCTTACCACGCGCCCTGCTACCCCTTTGCCGTCTCCGGAAGCACTTGGCCAGCTTCGCTGGCAATCCGAAACACCGTCGCTTCGGCCAGCGGCGGCAAAGGGGTAACAGGGCCGTTCGGCGGTATCTTTCTGTTGCACTTTCCGTCGGCTTGCGCCGCCCAGGCGTTACCTGGCACCTTGCCCTGTGGAGCCCGGACTTTCCTCGGCATTCCCGAAGGAATGACGCGACTGTCTGGCCGACTCCGCCGCGCGTATTGTCGCACGTCCAGCACCACACCGGCCGATCATTTCATTCAGCTGCAAGCAGCTGGTAACGCAGCGGTCGCACGCCGTCTTCCGTGAACGACAACAACCAGCCTTCATGCAGGATGTCGATCTGCTGGAAGTCCGCATGTGCGCCGCTGTCCAGCAATTGCCGCGACAATTCATCCAGCGCCGCCAACGCCCAGCTGCGCAGCACCGCCGGATCGGCGTCTTCGACGAAAGCCACCGCCGGCAACGGCCAGTTGTCGTACAGCAACAACACATTGCGCGACTGGCGGGCGTAGCCCGGCTTGTGCAGCACCTGGCGTTTCTTCTCCACCGCCCAGCGCATTACTTCAACCCATAGCCGTTCCGGCTCATCGCCAGACCACGGGCTACCCTCATACGTGTCAGCCAATAACTGGCGCAGCAGTGGGCTATCCCATTCGGCGCGCGCTTCTTCCGCGCGGTGCTGCGCCACGGGTCGCACCCAACCGGAGTTGATGCCGTTCAACTTGGCCTGTACCTGCTTGAAGACCTCCGGCACCACTTCCATGCATTCCACGCCGACCCGTGCATTGCCGGTGTCCAGCATGAAATCCGGGCTTTCACGCTTGCTCACCCGCAGCGGATAGACCAGCTCCGACGCCCAGGCGGTCAACCAGCGCACCATCATCCAGCGCTCGCGCTGGGTCTTGATCTCGGCCCCTGTGCCGCCCGCCAACGGATGCTCGCGCAGGTCGAGTTGCTGGCGCAGGCTGGCGGCATCAGCCGCCGCCCACATCGCCTCAGTCGTTGCTGCCCTGTCCATACAAAGCCTTGCGCGGCGCGCCGCTCAGTTCGGCCGCCAGCTTGGCGGCAGTGGAAGGCGGCAGGTGTTCGTTCAATTTGGCGTACAAGCGGCGGCCTTCGGCGATCTTCGCCTCTTCATCATCGCCTGCACCCTGCACCATCACCACGAACTCGCCCTTGCGCTGGTTATCGTCGGCCAGCACCTTGGCCAGCAGCTGATCCAGATTGCCATCGAGCACGGTCTCGAACAGCTTGGTCAGTTCGCGCGCCAGCACTGCCGGGCGCTCTCCACCAAACGCGCCGGCCATGTCGGCCAGCGACTCGGCAATCCGGTGTGAGGATTCATAGAACACCAGGGTGCCGGTCTCGGCGGCCAACCTGTTCAAACGCTCGCGCCGGGCCGCCCCCTTGGCCGGCAGGAAGCCTTCAAACACGAAGCGATCGCTGGGCAGACCGGCCACGCTAAGGGCGGCAATTGCCGCGCAGGCGCCTGGGATTGGACTGACTTTGACCCCCGCTGCGCGCGCAGCGCGCACCAGGCGAAAGCCCGGGTCGCTGACCAGCGGCGTGCCAGCATCACTGACCACCGCCAGCGACTCGCCGCCCAGCAAACGCGCCACGACGCGCTCGGCCATCGCTTCCTCGTTGTGGTCATGCAGGGCAACCAGGGGTTTGCTGATGCCGAAATGCGATAGCAACTGACCGGTATGACGGGTGTCTTCTGCGCAGATGGCGGCCACCGAACGCAGCACCTCCTGCGCACGCGGACTCAGGTCGGCGAGGTTGCCGATCGGCGTGGCAACGACATACAAAGTGGCAGCAGCAGTACTCATCATCGGTATTTCCGTGGGCCAAGGGTAGAATCGTACCGTTTCCCCCGCCCGGCACTGCCGCGCCCTGTCGAACGGACCTTAAATGAACAAGCCAGTCGCACGGATTTCCGCCCTGTCATTGTCGATGCTGCTGTTCGTCGGCTGCGCAACCACCAGCGTTGCGCCGACCAGCTCACCCGCCCAGCAGGCGGCCATCGCCCTGCTTGAACAGGGCAAACCGCGCGATGCCGCGCAGCAGCTTGAAGCCCAGGCCGCGCTTGCGCGTGGCGCCAGCAAGACCTTGTTGCTGGCCGATGCCGCCTTTGCCTGGCAGGAAGCGGGCGACAGCGCCCGCGCCCGCATGCTGATGGCGCAGGTGCAGCCGCGCCAGCTGTCTGGTGCAACCCGCCAGCGTTTCAACCTGCTGCAGGCCGAGCTGGCACTGGGCGACAAGCAGCCTGCCACGGTGCTGCAGGTGCTGACCGAAAGCCCGACCTCGCTGCCGGCGCCGCTGCAGGCGCGCTGGTACCTGGCCCGCGCGCAGGCACTGGAAGCCGCTGGCGATGCCTTTGCCGCCGCTGCCGAGCGCGCCCGTGCCGGCGGCCTGCTCAGCGGCACCGCGCGCAATGACAACCAGCGCGCCATCACCCGCCTGCTGGCCGGCGTGAATGACGCCACCCTCAGCAGCCGCGCCGCGGCGCTGCCGGTTGGCGACCCGCTCTACAACCACGCTGGCCGCGCCATGATTGGCCGCGGTTTGCCGCTGCCGCGGCCCTTCGACCGTGATACCGCCTCGCAGCTGGATACCAGCAAGCGTCCGGCGGCCGATGCCGACGGCTATCGCCCGCCGGTGAAGATGGCGGTGCTGCTGCCGCTCAGCGGCAACCTGGCCGCCGCCGGTGCCTCGGTACGCGACGGCCTGCTGGCCGGCTACTACGGCGAAAGCCGCCGTCGCCCGCCGATCGATTTCATCGACACCAAGGGCACCGCCAGCGGCGCCGGTGCGGCCTATGACAAGGCAGTCGCCAACGGCGTCGACTTCATTGTCGGCCCGCTGGGCCGCGACGAAGTGGATGCGCTGTTCCAGCGCAGCGACCTGCCGGTTCCCCTGCTCGCCCTGAACCGCGGCAAGGACGCACCGCCAGCCGGCAGCGCCGGCTTCTCGCTGGCGCCGGAAGACGATGGCCTGATGGCCGCCGAATACCTGCTCGGCCGTGAGCGTCGCAATGTGCTGGTGATCGCCAGCAATGACGACGCAGGCCGTCGCTCCAGCGGCGCCTTCAAGGAGCGCTTCAGCGAGCGCGGCGGCAAGGTCGCCGCCACCATCAATGTCGGTGATGCGCCCGGCGACATTGGCGCGCAGCTGCGCCAGGCCGGCAGCGTCGACGCGATCCTGCTGGCGGTCAAAGGCAGCCAGGCACGCGCCCTGGCACCGCAGCTGGCCTTGGCCGGCCTGAGTGCCGCCAGCCGCGTCGGCACCTCGCAGTTGACCGCAGGCACCGGCAAGGCCGAAGACGATGCCGCACTGGATGGCATCGCCTTCCCCAGCGAGACCTGGAGCAGCCGTGGTGTCGCCGGCCTGCCTGCTGCCGCAGCCGTCGCCACCACCCTGCCGACCGCACGCGGCGGCGCCGGTCGTCTGTTCGCCTTCGGCTACGACGCGTGGAAGATCACCGCCTACATGGAGAAGCTGGCCAACAGCACCAGCGGCGGCCTCAGCGGCGCCACCGGCACGCTGCACCTGGACGGCTTCGGCAATGTGCTGCGCACGCCGGCCTGGTCCACCTTCAGCGCAGGCCGCCCGGTCGCCATCGGTGATGGTCGCTGAGCAGAGCCAACGCGGTGCAGCGGTGGAAGCCGCTGCCCGTGTCCTGCTGCAGAACGCCGGCCTGCAATGGCGGGCGAGCAATGTCAGGTTTCGCGGCGGTGAACTGGACCTGGTGATGTACGACCGCATCGCGGCCAGCCTGGTCTTTGTCGAAGTGCGCTATCGACGCTCATCCATGTTCGGCGGCGGCGCGGCATCCATCGATATCAGCAAGCGCCGCAAGCTGGTCCGTGCCGCCCAGCTCTACCTCAACCAACACCCCGCACTGGCCAACAGCCCCTGCCGTTTCGACGTGGTCGAAGCCAGTGGCGAGCCGCCGCGCCTGAACTGGATCCGTGACGCCTTCCGCGCCGACGACTGCTGATGCCTAGCGTATTTACCCATGCTGCAATTCCACTCGCACTGTGGTGCGCCAGCGAGCGCGGTCGCATCTCCCCGCGCCTGCTCGGTGCCGGCGTTGCTGCAGCGATGCTGCCCGACGCCGATGTGCTGGCCTTCGCCCTGCACATTCCCTATGCCGACAGTTTTGGCCACCGCGGCGCCAGTCACTCCCTGATGTTCGCCACGCTGCTGGCGGCCTTGGCCATTCCCTTTGCAAACGCACTGCGTGCCAGCCGCCTGCAGGCGTTTGCGTTCGTCTTCATCAGCGCGTTGTCGCATCCGCTGCTCGATGCACTGACCTCCGGCGGGTTGGGCGTGGCGCTGTGGTGGCCATGGAGCGACCAGCGCCTGTTCGCACCGTGGCGACCAATACGCGTATCGCCCTTCGCCAACAACTTCTTCAGCGCGCGCGGCCTGCAGACCGTGCTGTCGGAACTGCGCTGGGTATGGCTGCCGCTGCTGGTGGCCGTGATCGGCTGGAAGATGATTCAATCGCCGCATGGTTGGCGCCGCCGCGTCGACAACTGAGCCACCCGGGGGAAACCATGCGTCATCGCCTGCTGCAGTCTTCCAGACTGCTGTTGTCCTGCTGCCTGTTGTTGCTGTCGATGCCGTCATTCGCCGCTGCCATCCCCGCTGCTGGCGAGTTCCCGCCCCCGGTTGCACTCGGCAGGACCCTGCCGGGCGAAGTTGTCGACCTGCAGCAGCGACGTGGCAAGGTCGTCATCATGACCTTCTGGGCCAGCTGGTGTGGCCCCTGCATGCGCGAGCTGCCGGTACTGGCGCATATGCAGAGAGTGGTTGGCAAGGACGCGCTGGAGGTCATCGCGGTGAACTGGGACGAGCCGCGCGCGCAGGTGGTGGACTTTGCACGCCGCAACAGGAAGCTGGACCTGGAATACGTGCTCGACAGCAAGGGCAAGGCTGCCACGGCCTATGGCGTGAAGGCGATTCCCTTGATGTTCGTGCTGGACCAGGAAGGCCGCATCAACACCGTCCACCAGGGCTATTCAGAAGAGTCTTTGCCGGGGATCCTGGAACAGGTGCTGGCGCTGTTGCCCGAACATGTACGCATGCGGCCGTCGCAGAACGCCAACACCGACGGCGGCGGATGACACGGCCTAGAATAGGCGGGTGATCACGACCCTTTCCGACGCATTCAAGCACACCCTGTCCCAGCTGCTGGGCGATGACTGGCGCACCGACGCCAGCGCGCTCGCCGCCCATGCGCAGGACAACTCCTGGCGCCACGCCTTGCCGCAGGGCGTCGCCCTGCCCAGTACACGCGAGCAGGTGCAGGCCATCGTCCGTGCATGCCGCGAACACGGCGTGCCATTGGTTGGACGCGGCACCGGCACCGGCACCACCGGTGCTGCAGTGCCAACTGCAGGCGGCATCGTGCTGTCATTCGCGCGCATGAACCGCATCGTTGCACTACGGCCCGGCGACCGCTGCGCGGTGGTCGAACCCGGCGTGCTCAATGGCGACCTGCAACATGCCTTGATGCCGCACGGCCTGTTCTGGCCGCCGGATCCTTCCAGCGCCGACATCTGCAGCATCGGCGGCAACCTGGCCTGCAATGCCGGCGGCCCACGCGCAGTGAAGTACGGCACAACCCGCGACAACGTGCTGGGGCTGGTGGCGGTCACCGGAACCGGCGAACTGATTCAATGTGGCGGGCCTTACACCAAGGACTCGACCGGCTACGACCTCACCCATCTGCTGGTCGGCAGCGAAGGCACGCTGGCGCTCATTGTTGAAGCCACGCTCAAGCTGACACCGCGCCCGCGCAGCCAGGCCGGCCTGCGCGTGCTGTACCGCGATGCGGAGGCTGCAGCTGCAGCGGTATCACGGGTGATGGCGCAGCCGGTGACGCCAACCACGCTGGAATTCATGGATGCACGCAGCCTGCAGCTGCTGCGTCACAACGGTGCGCAGGTGCCCGAGGCCGGCGCGATGCTGTTGATCGACGCCGATGGCGACGATGACACCCTGCCCTATCTGTTGAATGCATTGGCCGAGGCCGCCGAAGGTGACGGCATGCTGGCCTTGGATGTAGCCACCGATGGCAGCGCACGCGACAAACTGTGGGCGGCACGTCGCGCCTTGTCTCCGGCGCTTAAAACCATCGCACCGGGCAAGATCAACGAAGACGTGGTGGTGCCGGTGTCGCAGATCCCGGCACTGGTGGAAGGCGTGCAGCAGTTGTCCGAGCAGGCGCAGCTTCCGATCGTCACCTTTGGCCATGCCGGCAACGGCAACCTGCACGTCAACATCCTCTATCACCCGGACGACGCCGACGAGAACGCACGTGCGCATGCGGCTTTGCCCAAGGTATTTGCATTGGCCCTGCAGCTGGGCGGCACCTTGTCGGGCGAACACGGCATCGGCCTGGCCAAGCGCGATTTCATGGCGCAGGCGTTTTCAGCAGGAACGCTGGCGACGATGCGCGCGATCAAGCAGGCGCTGGACCCGGACGGGATTCTCAATCCTGGCAAGGTGTTGCCGGAGGCGTAGCGCTGGGCTGGCTGTAGTGCCGAGCCATGCTCGGCAGGGGTCTTACAAGCGCAACGTCGGAAGATTCACTGGCTTCGCGGCTTACGCCGCTCCCACAACCAACACCATCGCTGACTCAGGCAATCGCTTCGGCGTAACGGCAGGACAGCAAGGCCTTGATCAGGAAATCGACCTGGCTGGTTTCGCGCGCATCCACCCACATCACCGGCAGGCGGTGTCCTTGTGCGGCCAATGCATTGCGGAATTCGCTGAAGCTGAAATCAGGCTCGCGGTCCTGGCAGGTCACGCCCACTGCGAAACACGCGTCCGGCGCCAATCCGCGGAACTGCTCCAGCAGGGTCAACGTACTTGGCAGCGCGCGCGTATTGAGTGCGCTCACAAGTACGATCACGCCGATGGCACCTTCAGCCACGATCGGCCACATGAAATCTAGGTAGGCCTGGCCGGGCACGCCGTAGACATGCAGCAGTTCACCATCGCCCAGTTCAATGGAGCTGTAATCCAGCGCCACCGTCGTATGCGACTTGTCTTCGAATGCCTCCAGCGCCGCTTCGTCGCTGATCGGCATTTCAGTGCTGATCGGTTCCATGTCCGAGATCGACCGTATCGCAGTCGTTTTACCCGCACCCATTTCACCGACAAAAACCAACTTGGTTGCCATAGCCGTCAGACCTGAAGCCCCTTGGAAAAATTGAGCCCGAATCGCTTGGCGATACGTGTGAAGAAGCCGGACACCTTGTTGCCGGAGCCCTGCGCCGGTGCAACGTCGGCGCTACTGCCATCGAGCAACCCGGTACAGGCCGCTGCGGCCATGATACGGGCAATATCGTCCAGCGACGTGCCGGTTGCCTGTGCCAACTCGCCAGGCTGCCACGGCCGGATCATCATCGCCGCCATCGGCAGCAGCCATTGCAGCGGCAATTTGCCGGTCTCGACCTCGGGCCACCCACGCAGCCGGCACGGATTGGCGGTCTCACGTGGCAGCAGGGGCTCAGGTGAAAGCGCCGCAGCACGCCAGCAGAAATCCTCCAATGCGTGGCTGCTGACCGCATCGGCCAATACCTCTTCCACCGCCTGGTCGTTGGCCAACAGTGACAAGGTCCAGCCTGGTTCGGCAGCCGCTTTCAAGCAGTTGTCATAAGGCAGATCGCGCAGCACGGTGACCCGCGTCTGCGCCGCATCGATCACCACTTTGACCAGGCCCATGTGCAGCACACTGGGCTTGCCCTTGGCCTCACCGAGGCTACGGAACAGCGTGCGCGGCTTGAAGCGCTCGCCGCTTCGGTCAGACTCCAGCAACAACAAGCGCAGCTGCTGGAAAATATCGCGGACGCTGGCGCCATAGGCCACGCCCGGCGTCGACAGCCCGGACAACATCCTGCGGGTTACCGCCAATACTGGCAGGCCCTGCTCGCTGGCCTCACGCAGCACTTGCTGGCCATGGCTGTCATCGATGCTGGCGACCAGCAGATCCACCGGTTGATGGTCCCACTGCTGCACATCCGCCTGGATGTACTCGGCCATCAGCAAGGAGCTGGCAACCTTGAGCCGCATCATGTGCAGGACATCCAACCCCTGGCAGCCGATCACTGCGGCAGAGATTTTACGAGCGGGTGCACTCATCGTGTGGATCGGTTCCGGGAGTCGAAACTCAGCAGTCGCACCGCTGCTCCATCAAGGGGCAGCGGTGCTTTCCTGCATCACTTGAAGTCGAGCGTCTGTTCGAACGACTTCAACTCGTGGCGAGCCAGCGCCAGGTTGGCGCGCGAGCGGTCAAGCACGACATACAGGAACAGGTCCGCATTGCTTTCCAGCGGACGGATCAGGTGGTACTGCTTGGTCAGGGTGATCAGGATGTCTTCAATCGCATCGGTGATGCCGAGCGAGGCAGCGACGCGACGCTTGGCGCGCACCACTTCGGTGTTGCCGGCAGCAGCAACTTCCAGGTTGATCGGACCACCGCCGAGCATGCCCAGCGCCATGCCGCTGTCACTGTCGACCAGCGCAGCACCAACGAAACCAGCAATTTCATTCAACTTGTCCAGCTTGACGTTCCCAGCCATGGTGTTCTCCGTTCCTGATCGAATGTTGTCTGATGATGTTGCGCGGCCATGACGCTGCATAGCTCAGGCAATACCTTGATTTGTCGTACCCGAATCCCCCTGACCGCACTGGATCCCCGGCGTGCCGGAAGGCCGGCAGCACGGATGATCCGCACGCAGGGAGTTACAGCAACTGCTTGATCCGCCCTGCAGCATCGCGGGCGGCGTACAACAGAATGGCAAGGGACGTATCGGCATGGCCAAGCGCGGCCAGCGTATAGGGCCGATCCGCAGCAACGCGAACCAGCACCATGCTGCCCTGCGAGGTGGACATGGTCACGTAGTCGGCCGTGCTCAGGCCGAGCTCGCGCGACAAGGTTTCCCCGAGTGTCAGGAACGAATTGCTCATCGCTGACAAGCGGCGTGGATCCAGCTTGTTCAACGAACGGTGAGCGATCGCACGGCCATCGGCCGTGGAGACCAGCAACATGGAAATACCGCCGTTGCGATTGATGACGTTATCAAGCTCTGCTTCCAGCGCAGCGCCATCAATGGTGGACGAGGGCGTTGCCACATCACTCATCTTCGCCCTCAGCTTTTCCAGTGTTGCTGTTTCCACTACTCCATCCCCTGTTTACGGCCGCTGGATGCAACATCTCCGCTGCATCAAAAACGCGACCTACATCACAGCCGCGATAGTAAATATGAATACGTGGACATTACGTGAACGCAACAAACTGACATCCGATGGCGGGGTTCCCCTATTCCCCGTTGCCCGCAAAGTGGTTGAAGCCCTGTCTCGATACCGCCACCACATCGCCCCCTTGGTTGATCACCTGCAGCCCGGTTCCGGCTCGAATATAGCCAATCCGGGTAAGCGGAACTGCTACGGAAGCCATGGTTTCGAGCACCATCTGCCGCTGTCCCGCCGGGGCGGTGAAGCACAACTCATAGTCGTCGCCTGCACCTGCACGCAGCGCATTGAACGTTGCTGACAGCCCGCACTGCTGCGCCGCAGCCGACGCCGGCAATGCGCTTTCCAGCACCTCGGCAGCAACACCACTGCGCGCACAGATATGCCCCAGGTCGGCCAGCAGACCATCGGAAACATCCACCGCCGCGCTCGCCAGGCCCTGCAATGCACGGCCCAGTTCAACCCGCGGCGTGGGCCGCGCCAGCCGTTGGCGCAGATGTTCACGCGCCGGATCGTCAGCAACTCGGCTTACATCCAGTTCCTGCTGCTGCCACAGCGCCAAGGCCAGACCGGCTTCGCCAGGCACGCCACTGACCCAGATGTCATCGCCGGGCATTGCGCCATCACGGCGCAATGCCTGCCCCGCTGCAACCTGGCCCATGGCTGTTATCGAAATCGACAAAGGACCACGCGTGGTGTCGCCGCCAATCAAGGCAATGCCATGTTGATCGGCCAGCGCGAAGAAACCTTGAGCGAACTGGTCCACCCAATCCGCGCTGGCGTCGGGCAGCGACAGGGACAAACTGCACCAGGCCGGCTGCGCGCCCATTGCCGCCAGATCCGATAGATTCACCGCCAGCGCTTTCCAGCCGATGTCGGCGGCAGGCGTCTCCTGCGGGAAATGCACGCCCACGTTGAGCGTATCGGTGGTCACCACCAGTTGCTGGCCGGCTTGCGGCTGCAGCAGGGCGGCATCGTCGCCTATCCCCAACACGATGTCCGCGCGCGCAGCGGTGCGGCGGCGGATGCGTTCGATCAGGCCAAACTCGTCAAGGCTCATCACTGCGCTCCCTCAAAAACGACAACGCCGGCGCCGATGATGCCGGCCCGGCGCTGCTACAAATCCCGCTGGTGGCAATGCTGCCGCCATCGATCAGTGGTTGGAGGATTCCGTCTTGCGCCATTCCAGCGCGGCGCGGTCGAGCACACCGTTCACGTAGGTGTGGCCATGCTCGGAACCGAAACGCTTGGCGGTTTCGATGGCTTCGTTGATCACCACGCGGTACGGCACATCCTGGCGGTAGCGCAGCTCGTAAGCCGCCACGCGCAGCACCGCACGTTCGATGGCGTCCACCTCTTCAACCGCACGGTCGACGAACGGCGCCAGCGCCTCATCCAGGTCACGGCGGTTGTCCAGCACGCCGCGCAGCAGGCTTTCGAAATACACCAGGTCGGCGATTTCGTGGGCCTGTTCGTGGGCGAACTGGGCCAGCAGCGACTCGGCGTTGCCGCCGGAGATCTGCCAGGCGTAGATGGCCTGCAGGGCACGACGACGCGCGCGCGAGCGCAGCACCGGGTCGACACCATCGCGACGGACCGGCTTTCCGGCAGGCTTGCCGTTGTTCTTGTTGTTCATGGCAGCTGTTCCAGAAGATTGACCATTTCCAATGCCGACAATGCGGCTTCCTCACCCTTGTTGCCGTGGCTGCCGCCTGCGCGGGCCTCGGCATCTTCCACCCGCTCCACCGCCAGCACGCCATTGAGCACCGGCACGCCGAAATCGAGCTGGGCGCGCATCAGGCCTTCGGCACAACGGTCGGCAACGTGCTCGTAATGGCGGGTATCGCCACGGATCACGCAGCCAAGGGTGATGATTGCAGCGTGGTGCCCGGCCGCAGCCAGGCGCGCTGCAACCAGCGGAATTTCCCAGGCACCGGGCACACGAACCACGTCGATGGCGTCTTCGCCAATGCCATTACCGGCCAGGCTCTGCCGCGCGCCGGTCACCAGTGCGTCGGTGATGCGGGCGTTCCAGCGGCTGGCAATGATGGCAAAACGGGCCGAACCGGCCGGGCGGAGGTCGCCTTCGTAGTGGCTCATGGGGGCGTGGGGTTCCAAAAGGTGGGTAAGTCTAACGTGCGGGGGCTTAACCCGCGACGCGAAGAGCTGCTGGAAGCCCGGTCCAGCCGGGCTTCCAGGTCAGGCTGAGGGCTCAGGGCTGCACGGTTTCGACGATTTCCAGCCCGTAACCGGCCAGGCCGATCTGCCGGCGCGGGGTGCCGAGCACGCGCAGCTTGCCCAGGCCCAGGTCCGACAGGATCTGCGCGCCGGCACCGTTGCGGCGCCATTGGCCCACATCCTTGTCCTTGCCCGGCGTCACCGGCGCCGGCTGCTGGCGCAGGCGGGCCAGCAGCGAATTGGTGTCGCGCGGGGCCGACAGCACCACCATCACGCCGGTTCCGGCGGCGTCGATCGCGCGCAGTGCATCGGTATTGGCCACGCCGAAGTCGTCACGGCGCCAATGCAGCAGGTCAGCCAGCGGGTTCTCCACCTGCACGCGCACCAGGGTGGGCGTGTCCTTGTCCGGGGTGCCGCGGACCAGGGCGAAATGCAGGTCGTTGGCGATGCGGTCACGGTAGGTGACCAGCTTGAAGGCGCCGAATTCGGTGTCGATATCGCGCTCGTCCACGCGCTCGACAGTGTGCTCGGTGGCCAGTCGGTAGGCGATCAGATCGGCGATGGAACCCATTTTCAGGCCATGCTCGCGGGCGAACACTTCCAGCTCCGGGCGGCGCGCCATGCTGCCATCCGGGTTGAGGATTTCCACCAGCACGCCGGCCGGCTCCAGCCCAGCCAGCATGGCCAGATCGACGCCGGCTTCGGTATGGCCGGCGCGGGTCAAGACGCCGCCCGGCTGGGCGATCAGCGGGAAGATATGACCCGGCTGGTGCAGGTCCGAGGGCTTGGCGTTGGGCTTCACCGCGGTGCGGATGGTGTGGGCGCGGTCATGCGCGGAGATGCCGGTGGTGACGCCTTCGGCGGCTTCGATGCTGACCGTGAAGTTGGTCTGGAACTGCGCGGTATTGGCCTGCACCATCGGCGCCAGGCCCAGATCGGCTGCGCGGGTACGGGTCAGCGGCAGGCAGACCAGGCCACGGCCGTGGGTGACCATGAAGTTGATATCCGACGGCTTGACCAGCTCGGCGGCCATGATCAGGTCGCCTTCGTTCTCGCGGTCCTCGTCATCGACGATGACCACCATGCGACCGGCGCGGATCTCTTCCAGCAGTTCGGGAACGGGGGCGAAATTCATTGTGCGGCTCCTTGGCCCAGCAGGCGCTCGACATAGCGGGCGACCAGATCGATTTCCAGGTTCACCGCGCTGCCGACGCCGGTGGCGGAGAACGCGGTATTGGCGACGGTGTGCGGGATCAGTGCCACTTCAAAGCCTTCGTCATCGGCTTCGTTGACGGTGAGGCTGACGCCATCCACGCAGATCGAGCCCTTCTTGGCGATGTACTTGAGCAGCGCCTTGGGTGCGGCGAAGCGCCAGCGCAGCGCGCGTGCATCCTCGTGGATGGACAGCACCTTGCCGAGGCCATCGACATGGCCGCTGACCAGATGGCCACCGAGGCGATCGGTCGGGCGCATGGCACGTTCGAGATTGATCACGGCACCTTCGGCCAAGCCACCAAGCGTGGTCAGGTCCAGGGTTTCGGTTGAGGCATCGGCCTTGAAGCTGCTGCCGTCGAAGTCGATGACGGTCAGGCAGACGCCGTTGACGGCGATGCTTTCGCCCATCTGCACCTGCTCGAACGGCAGGCTGCCGACGGCGAAGGTGAAGCGGACATCGCCGCCGATGGATTCGCGTGCGGCCAGACGGCCGACGCCTTCGATGATTCCAGTAAACACTAACGTTCTCCGCGATATGTGAGCGAAAAACGCCGCAAGGCAAACAGGCGCACGGACCCCGCAAGGGGCCCGAAACACCGTCTTCTTTCATCCGGACTATGACCGTCGGCTCCGGCATCTGACCGGATCTGCTGACCTCCTGCCGGGCAGCCACACGTTTGCGTGGCCTTGGCTGGAGCGCTCGCGGGCTTGTGCAGCGCTCCTTTCGGGAGCAGTACACCTACCGCCGGTGGGGAGTTGCACCCCGCCCTGAAGACGTTTGTATGTGCCGGCGAACCGGCGCGGTGATTGTATCAGCGCCGGTCGCATGAAGCCCCTGACCCAGCTGAACAAGTGCTTCCCACCGATGGAACAGGCCGGAGCCAGCGGCCTCTGGGCTCGATGGAAGTGCCCTGCCGCAGCTCAAGCCACCACCTCATCGGCCGTCGCACACCCCGCTAGCGCCTGGGCCTGAAAAAGCTGCCGACACTTACCAGCGCGAACATGCTGCCCAAGCCAATCATCGTTGGCTCCGGCCTGGCCGACTGGGCGGCAGCCACAAACCAGAGCAGCGCAACACAGAGGAACAATGCACTTTCGACCTTCAAGACGATTACTACCTCAGAGCCCTGTTGCTCATCCTTGAGCGCGCTCAAAGTAGGTGGAATCGAAGCACCTGGTAATAGGATTGTTCTGGAAGTTCCCGGCTAAAACCGCAACCGAGAGAACTGCAAAGCCTTCGGCATTACATGATTTCTCGGCCAGAGCGCTTGCAACAACAGCTCTCGAAGACGAACGAGATCCTGCGAAACCGCTGAATGCATCCAACGGCTGCGAGCAAGCGCCGCTTGTCATATGTAAAAACATCGTTAGAATCCAGCCCGCCGCGACATGACGTTGCGGTCCCGGTCCGCAATGGGCTGGTCGACACGGACATCACGTCTAAGAGGATTCCATGCGCAAGACCCTGATTCTGGCCGCCATGCTGGCTGCCGCACCTGTTGTCGCGTCCGCCGACGAGCTGAGCTACACCTACGCCGAGGCAGGCTGGACCCAGGTCCAGATCAACGACAACGATCTGAACGATCCGAGCCTGGACGGCGCCTACCTGCGCGGTTCTTACGATATCGCTGACAAGGTCAACTTGTTCGCGAGCTATTCGCAGGTCACCAAGTCCGTCGGCTGGGGCAATGGCGTGCGCTCGAAGTTCCGTCTGGGCCAGCCGGAGTTTGGCGTCGGTTACCACATGAACATGAGCGACCGCGTCGATTTCACCGCCGACATCGCATGGCTGCGCCTGAACCTTGAAGAAAAGGTCAGCGGTGCCGGTCAGTTCAACGGCACCTACAAGGACCACACCAACGCCGGTCGCGCGACCCTGGGCCTGCGCGGTAAGCCGTCGGCACGTACCGAAGCCTGGATCAAGGGCGGCGCCATCGATGGCAGCGACATGGACACCGAGTTCGTCGGCGTGCTGGGCGGCCAGGTCAAGTTCAACAAGACCTGGGGCGTGGTTGCTGAAGGCCAGTGGCAGGGCGATTACGCCCAGTACTCGGTCGGCGTGCGCGCCAGCTTCTGATCCGGCACTACCGGGATTAATGCAGCGGGGGCCGAAAGGCCCCCGTTTTTTTTGCGCGCTTTGCGCAACCAGACACCGGCATCAACACCTGCACTGCCTTGTGGGAGCGGCGTAAGCCGCGAAGCTGGCCGTATGGAAGCACCGGGCAGTTGTGCGATCTGATGATGCACCAGCTTCGCGGCTTACGCCGCTCCCACATCCGCAAACGGTTGCATTTGGCCAAGTCGAGCTGAACAGGAACCTGGACCAGGGCAATCACACAGACGCAAGCCCTGCCAGACCCTGCCTTGTAGGAGCGGCGTAAGCCGCGAAGCTGGCATCAATGAAACATCGTGTTGCTGGCGCGATCTGGTGATGTACGTGCTTCGCGGCTTACGCCGCTCCTACAACTGCAGACTGGTTTTATTCCGGCCGCAGCAGCAGGCGTAGATCCTGTCCCAGCATGCGGGTGTCCACCAACTGCAAGCGCCGCACCTGCGCCATCGCATCGATGCCCAGGCCTGCCAGCAGCGGCCTTGCGCCGTCGCCCATCAGCAGCGGTGCCATGTACAGCAGCAGTTCGTCCACCAATCCGGCCTTGAGCAAGGCACCACACAAAGTTGGCCCGGCTTCGACATGCACCTCGTTGATGCTGCGCGCAGCCAGCAGCGACATCACTTCGCCCAGATCAAGCCGGCCATCATCCTGCACGCGCACGGGGCCGAACTCGGCACCTTCCAAGCTGGGTGCGGTCAGCGCAGGATCATGCAGATACAAGGTAGGCGCATCGCCTTCGCGCACGCGTTTGCATTCCAATGTGCGCAAGCGTGCATCCAATACCACCCGCAACGGCGGCAGGAATTCGCCCGCATCCGGCCGCGCGGTCAACAACGGATCATCCGCCAGCACCGTGGCCGCACCGGTCAGAATCGCCGCAGCACGCGCGCGCCACTGCTGCACATCGGCGCGCGCAGCCTCACCGGTGATCCACTTTGATTCGCCGTTGGCCATTGCCGTGCGCCCGTCCAGGCTACCGGCCAGCTTCACCCGTACGAACGGCCTGCCCCGCTCGATACGCGACAGGAAACCGCGGTTGAGCTCGCGCGCCTGCGCTGCCATCAAGCCCACTTCGACGGTGATGCCAGCCTGCCGCAGCAGCGCAAAGCCGCCGCCATCGACATCAGGAAAGGGATCGGCCATCGCCGCGACTACCCGGCCAACGCCGGCATCGATCAAGGCCAAAGCGCACGGCGGCGTGCGCCCGTAATGCGCGCAGGGCTCCAGGGTGACGTAGGCAGTCGCGCCGCGGGCTCGCTCACCTGCCTGACGCAGCGCGAACACCTCGGCATGCGGCCCACCAGCGCGCTGGTGCCAGCCCTCGCCCACCACCTCATCACCATGCGCGATCACGCAGCCCACCATCGGGTTGGGCCGCGTGGTCCAGGCAGCACGCTCGGCCAGGCGCAGCGCGCGGGCCATCAGCAGGTGATCGGTGGCGGTGAATTGACTCATGGCTGGAACCTCATTGCGAATACAGCCGCCACCATTGCGGAAGCGATTGCAGACAAGTGTATGCGCAGCGAAGTCAGGATCGCTGCCCCGGCGCAACCCAAGCGTGCCCGGTATCCATCGCCATCACAGTGACTGCCAGCGGTCCCAGCTGCAGCTCGGTGTGCACCCGCCACCCCAGGCTGCGGTACCAAGCCACCATGGGCGCCTCGCAATACAGGTACAACACCGGCACCGCTAACGCCGCCGCCTGCGCGACGCAATGCGCTACCAAGGCAGCCCCCACACCCTTGCCGCGCGCCGCGGGGCTCACATACAGCGATGCCAGCCATGGCGACCAACCACGGATCTGCTCGTGATCGTCGTGCAGCAGGCTGACCGATCCCAACCAGCCATCAGCATCTTCGGCCAGCCAACTGCAGGGGATGCCATCGCGTTGCTGCGCGGCCAGCTCAGCCTCGGCCTGCGCTACGGTCCAGTCCGGCAGCAACGTGCCAAAGGCCTGCACATGGGCAAGCGCGATTGCCGGCAACAGTTCGCGCCGGTCCTGCAGATTGACGATCTTCATCGGATTCAACTCAAGCAACCACGTTGGGCAGGCGACGTACTCAGGACTCTAGTCGTTAACGCGATGGAACACGCCCACATCCAGGGCATGCAGGCGCGCACCATCATCGCCCTGCTCCAGCAACAGGATCATCGAGGCCGATTCGCACATGCCAACCGCACAAGCATCGAACAGCACCTGGTAGCTGGGCCGCAGTGGCGGTGACAGCGGCAGCCGCTGTGGCGCATCCATGCCTGGGAACTGCAACCGCAGCGCAAGCACTACCTGCCCTGGTCCCGGTGACGGGAAGCGATAGGTGTTTTCCCCCGGCAGTTTGCCTTCGGCGGCCAGTTCGCCCTGCCCCTGACCCAGCTCCAGCATTACCTCCACCCCTTCACTGGCAACGCCGCTCATTGGATCGTCCAGCGTCACGTACAAGGGCCTGCCCGTTTCATGCGTTGCCGCCAATTGCGCCTGCAGCTCCTCACGCTCGCTTTGGCCGCTGCGATCCGCAGGGTCCGAATGCGCCTGCTGCAGGTCGGCCAAAAGCTGCTGCAACCGTGCTCGCTCCGCCAACCTGGCTTCATGTGGCACCAACTGCACGGCACCGGCCGGATCACCGTGCGGATGCAGCAGCAATGCGCTGTCCTGCAGCTCCCACTTTCCCTTCAAGACGCGATGCAGTGGCGCCATGCTCAGCTGAAGCGAATAGTCACCATCGTCGCCAAGCTGCAGGACGGAGCCTGCAAATCCGCCTTCGTCGATACGATAGCTGGCGACCAGTGCGTGCCGGGCAACGCTGGCGTCCGGTTGGTTCAAGGCCGGGGCTCGACCCGATTCCGTCAGCGCGAGCGCCTCGACTGCTTCCTCGGCCGCCAACCGGGCCCGTCGTGCCGCATCTTCGGCAGCGGACTGCGCCTGTGCCAATGCAACCAAGCCCAGCCACAACAGCCCGGTGGCAAGCCCGTGTCGCAGGAAACCCTTCCCCACTGATTGCATCACCATTGCAGGCCTCCTTTCCCGCCGTCCATCGCTCAGCGCTTACCGCTCCTGCCCGCACGCGCTGCTTCCGCCCGCGCTTGCGCCAACAACGGCAGCTGATCCTCATCACTGGAGTGATCACGTTCCAGCTTCTCGATCTCGTCGCGGAAATCGGCCACGTCCTCGAAGCTGCGGTAGACCGAGGCGAAGCGCACATAGCCCACGTGATCAAGCTTGCGCAGCTCGTCCATCACGAAGCCACCGACCTTGATCGACGGCACTTCGCGTTCGCCGCACATGCGCAGCTGGTGCACCACCGCGCGTACTGCCGCCTCGATGCGCTCTTCCGAGACCGGCCGCTTCTGCAGCGCGCGGTCGAAGCCCACCCGCAGCTTGCGCGCATCAAAGGCTTCGCGGCCGCCGTCACTCTTGACGATCACCGGCAGCTTGAGCTCGATGGTTTCCAGCGTGCTGAAACGTTCGCCACAGGCTTCGCAACCACGGCGGCGACGGATGGTAGCGCCATCTTCGGAAACGCGTGAGTCGATCACGCGGGTGTCAGTGTGCTGGCAGAACGGGCAGTACATGTTTCAAGCCTTGGACATCAGGCGCCGCGCATGCGACGTGGAAAACCTGTAACGCAGATACAACAAACCCCGGGCCGGGGCAAGCGCCCAACCCGGGGTAATGCGGTCAACTCAGGGCGAACGGGCACCACCCAACGCTGGCACCCGCCACGATCAGCCGTAAACCGGGTACTTGCGGCACTGTTCGCTGACCGCATCACGCACGCGGGCAATGACGGCTTCATCGGCCGGTGCGTCCAGTACGTCGGCAATCCAGTTGGCCAGCGCAACGCAATCGGCTTCCTGGTAACCGCGGGTGGTGATGGCCGGGGTGCCCAGGCGCAGGCCCGAGGTCACGAACGGCGAACGCGGGTCGTTCGGCACCGAGTTCTTGTTGACGGTGATGTGCGCCTTGCCCAATGCAGCCTCCGCATCCTTGCCGGACACGTCCTTGCCGATCATGTCGACCAGCATCAGGTGGTTCTGGGTGCCGCCGGAGACGATCTTGTAACCGCGCGCAATCAGCGTGGTGGCCATCGCCTGCGCGTTCTTCACCACCTGCTGCTGGTAGGCCTTGAATTCCGGCTCCAGCGCTTCCTTGAAGGCCACTGCCTTGGCGGCGATGACGTGCATCAGCGGACCGCCCTGGATGCCCGGGAACACGATCGACTGCAGCTTCTTCTCGATCTCTTCGCCTGCGCCCTTGGCAATGATGATGCCGCCACGCGGACCACGCAGGGTCTTGTGGGTGGTCGAGGTGACCACGTGTGCGTGTTCGATCGGGTTCGGGTAGACACCGGCAGCCACCAGACCGGCAACGTGCGCCATGTCCACGAACAGGTAGGCACCGACCTTGTCGGCGATGGCGCGGAAGCGCGCCCAGTCAATGACCTGCGAATAGGCGGAGAAACCAGCCACCACCATCTTCGGCTTGTGCTCCAGGGCCAGGCGCTCGACTTCGTCATAGTCGATCAGGCCGGCTTCGTTCACGCCGTACTGGACCGCGTTGAAGATCTTGCCCGAGGCATTGACCTTGGCACCGTGGGTCAGGTGGCCGCCGTGGGCCAGACTCATGCCCAGGATGGTGTCGCCCGGCTGCAGCAGCGCGAAGTACACGGCCTGGTTGGCTTGCGAGCCGCTGTGCGGCTGCACATTGGCGTAATCGGCGCCGAACAGCTGCTTCAGGCGGTCGATGGCCAGCTTCTCGGCGATGTCCACGTACTCGCAGCCACCGTAGTAGCGCTTGCCCGGGTAACCCTCGGCGTACTTGTTGGTCAGCTGGCTGCCCTGCGCTTCCATCACCATCGGGCTGGCGTAGTTCTCGCTGGCAATCAGCTCGACATGGTCTTCCTGACGCTGGCACTCATCGGCAATGGCCTTGGCCAACTCGGGATCGTAGGACTCGATACGGGCTTCACGCGGGAACATCACAGCTCCTGGTACGGGGGCGAGGGAGCTGTCGATTGTAGCCCGTTCCTGCCGTTGGGCCGCCTGTTCATTCGGTAAATGCCGTGCTTGCCGCCGGATTTCGAAGGGTGATGTTCGTCACAAATCAACGGGATTACCTGATTTCGGTGATCGTCCCGGAGAGGTTCTTACGGTTAACAGAGTAGGGCCAGGACTTTTCCGGTCGCCGGCCAATCTGTTGAATCGCAAGGAATACCCCGCTGATGCCCGTTCCCGGCCGCACCACCTGCCATCCATCCCCTCGCCCGCTGCGCGCCAACGCGGCCTTGCTTGCCACCGCGCTGGCCTTGGCCCTCGGCCAGCCAGCTTCCGCCGAGGCCGCAGATCCCGCCACGACAGCTGCTGCCACCGTGCAGGTCGCCAGGGTCAGCGTGGAAGGGGTTGGCGAACACCCTGCCAACGGCATCAGCGCGGCCTCGGTGGAGGCCGTCGCCAACCAAGCCCTGCGCGAGATCAGCCCGACCCTGCCGGCCGCATTGAGCTTTCCGCAGATCGAGCAGATCACCGCGCGCATTACCCAGACCTACCGGGATGCGGGCTTCCTGGTCTCGGTCGCCTACATCCCGCCACAGCAGATCGGCGACAGCCAGATCCTGACCTTGAAGGTCATCGAAGGCCGGGTTGGCCGGGTGCTGGTACAGGGCAGCCGCCGTTACCGTGACGACCAGCTCAGCGCCAGCAGCCTGGGGCTGATCGGCCGCCCCCTGCGCAGGCCGGAACTGGAACGCGCCCTTCTGTATGCCCGTGACCTGCCCGGCGTATCGGTCAGCTCGGTGCTGCAACCTGGCCTTGAACCCGGCGACACCGACATCATCCTGGTCGCCGAGGACAGCGCCCATCCCTACGAGATCACCGCCGGGCTGAGCAACCACGGCACCGACAGCACCGGCAAGTACCGCGCCGAACTGGGCGTCAGCGCCTTCAACGCATTGGGCGCGGGCGATGTGCTGGCCGCCAGCCTGGGTTACGGACTGGACCCGGCCGACAGCTGGCAAGCCGCCCTGTCGCTGAGCATCCCCTCGTCCAAGGTCGATGGCCTCAGCGCCACCGCCGGCGTCAGCCGCAGCGAGATGGAAGTCAACAGCGGTCCATTCGCGGCCATGCGCCTGACCGGCCCAACCACCCTGTTCTACGCCGGCAGTGACTGGAAGTTCATCCAGCGCAGCAACCTGCAGGTACAGGCCTCGGCACGTTGGGTGCATGAGCAGTCGACGCTGGATGCCTTGGGCATGCAGTTGTCGCGGCATACGTTCGATGTCATCGATGCCGGGCTGAGCCTGCGCCATACCGACCAGCGCTGGCGCGGCATCAACCTGGCGCAGGTGTCGGTTCGCAAGTCGATCAACGATGAATCACCCGAGTTGAACTGGCTGTATCCGTCACACACCGCCTATTTCTGGATCATTCGCGCCCAGCTTGCCCGCCTGCAGGCGCTGCCAGGCAACCAGCGGCTGCTGCTGCGCGGCAGCGCGCAGTTCACCGACGATGCACTCACCCCACTCGAACAGTTCAGCATCGGCGGCCCGACCAGCGTGCGTGCCTATTCGCTGTCCAGCGCGCTGGATGATCGCGGTGTGCAGGCCACCTTCGAGTACCAGCTCAGTGCCCCGGGTTTCGCCGATGCGCCTTCGCCGTTCGATGGGCGACGCTGGGGTGATCTGGTCGATGTATCTCTGTTCTATGACTGGGGACGCAGTTCACCTGCCGCAGCCAACCGGCGCCTGGGTGCGCTTCCCGTCACCTTGGAAGGTGCAGGCCTGGGCATAGGCCTGCGCCTGCCGTGGAAACCCGAGCTGCGCCTGGACATGAGCGCACCCAAACCCA
The DNA here is from genome assembly GCF_030549615.1 of Stenotrophomonas sp. 610A2. Classification (NCBI taxonomy): domain Bacteria; kingdom Pseudomonadati; phylum Pseudomonadota; class Gammaproteobacteria; order Lysobacterales; family Lysobacteraceae; genus Stenotrophomonas; species Stenotrophomonas pigmentata. Next base: position 967,341 of record NZ_CP130832.1, on the reverse strand, counting down.
CCGGCAGCTACATCGGCAGCGAACACCGCAGCACCCAGTACTGGGCGCGCATCAGCAGCACGTTCTGAGGACACCGACATGAACCGCATCTACCGCCTTGTCTACAACACAGCCCTCGGACTGGTGCAGGTGGCCCCGGAGCACGGCACACCTGCGCGCCGCAACCACCATCGCCGCGACAGTCACCGGTTGCCTCCGTTGGTGGGTGCGCTGACCGGCGCGTTGCTGCTATCCATCGCCTCCCTGGCTGGCGCGCAGACCCTGCCACAGAACGGCACCATCACGGCGGGCTCGGGAACGATCAACGTCAATGGCAACACCATGACGGTCACCCAGCAGAGCCAGGCTGCGTTATTCCAGTGGAGCAGCTTCAGCATCGGCTCCAGCAACACGGTCAGGTTCGATCAGGCGGCGGGCTCGAGGTCGACGGCGATCAACCTGGTTACCGGCCCGTCCGCCAGCATCATCAGCGGCCAGCTGCTGTCCAACGGACAGGTATTCCTGCTCAATCCGGCGGGCATTACGTTCACCGGCACTGCCAGCGTCAACGTGGGTGGCTTGCTGGCCAGCACCTTGATGCCCGGCGCACAGGGGATTCCGCTGGATGGTGGCGGGTTGCCGCCCAGTTTCGAATTGGGCGGCACAGGGACCAATGCCGCGGTCAGCAACCTGGGAGGCACGCTGACAGCCACGGCCGGAGGCATCAGTCTGGTCGGCGGCTCGGTGTTCAACAACGGCTACATCGCGGCACCGCTTGGCAATATCGACCTGGTGGCGGCCGGCGCGGTCACCGCGGTGACCGGCGTGTCATCGACCGGAATGCCGAGCCTTGCCTTCGCCACCACCGCAGCGAGTGGCATGGCAGGTACCGGTATCAGCAACGTCGGCACCCTCAGTGCACGCAACATCAGCATGACGGCGCTGATGGGACCAGGTCTCACCTCTACCGGCATCAACGCCGGTGGCACGATCATCGCCAATGCGATCGATGGCACCGACGGCAGCCTCACCATTCGCAGTTCCGCTCCGGTGGCGATCAACGATGCCATCATCACGGCCAAGACGATGTCCGTGGTGGGATCGGCTGTCATGGGCGGGCCGGTTGCCATCCAGATGGCCGGCGGCAGCATCGACGCCACGACTGTGGACTTGAATGGCGGCATCAACGGCGACGTGGTGCTGTCAGGCTCGATCAAGGCAGACTCGATCGGAATCGACGCGAACAACATCAGCCAGACCGCGGGTTCGCTGGAGGGCGCGCTGCAACTGGACACGCAGGGCCGAGTGACCCTGGAACAGGCGAGCAATGCCATCAGCCGCGTTGGCGGCCATGTCGGTACCGACCTGACCCTGGCCACCTCGACCAGCCTGGCGAACAGCGGGGTGCTGTCGGTAGGTGGCAGTACCGCGCTCGACGCAGCTACGGGCAACATCACCCTGACCCATGCCGGCAACAGTTTCGGCAACCGGGTCAGCGCGAAAGGGGCCGATGTCAGTCTGGTCGGCATCGGTGCACTGAACCTGGGCGATATCGATGCGCGCAGCCTGGATGCGCAGGGCGGCAGCCTTGGCCTGAGCGGTACGATCACCACGTCCAGTGACCAGGCCTATCGGTCCGCAGTGACACTCCAGGGCAACTCGACGCTGCAGGGCGGAACGATCCGGTTCGATGCCACGGTTGATGGCAGCTACTACCTGGGTGTCGCCGCCAGCGGAGTGACCACCTTCCTGGGCGCCATTGGCGGCAGCACTGCATTGCAGGGATTGAGTGTCGCCACCGGCAGCGGTGCGCGCTTGTCCGGCGACGTCACCACCCTTGGCATGCTCGCGTTCACCGGTCCGTTGCAGGTATACGGATCGCGCCGCCTGACTTCGCTGGGCGGAAACATGACGCTGGGCGGAGCGGTCGACGGTGACGGTGGCGATCTGAGCCTGAGCGCGCGCCAGCTCACGCTCGGCGGCTCGGTGGGTGCCACCGGGGCGGTGGATCGCCTGTACGCCAGTGCCGATACCATCACCCTGGGTAGTCGCATTGCCAGCAAACGCGAGATTCTGCTGCAGGGTGACATCCGGCTGGACGGCAACACGCAGTTGATCAGCACCAATGATGGCGTCATCACCACCGATGGCATTTCCAGCAACATCGGCAGTGGCTACAACCTGACAATCAATACCAGCAACCGGATCCAGGTCAACGGCAACATCAGTGCCGCTGATGTCGGCATCAGCGGACTGCTCTTCAGCGGTCGTGGCATCGTCAGCAAGGGCAACCTCGGCATCGACTCCCAGCTCAATCTGCTCCAGACCGGCAGTTACCAGGTCGATGGCCTGTCCCGGTTCAGCAGCCTGGGAGACATCATGCTGACCGATGCTGCCAATCGCTTCGACGGTGAAGTCACGCTGCAGGGCGGGAACGCCGAACTTCGCGCAGGCAATCTGCTGCTGGGTAGTACTTCGCTGCAGGGCAGCCTCGGGCTGAATCTGGCTGGTGGACTGCAGCAGGCCAGCGGCAGCGTGCTGGACATCGGTGGTACCACCCGCATCAACGCCGGCGGCCCCATCAACCTCGACAGGGCGAATGGTTTGGGCCAGCCGGCCAACCGGTTTGGCGGTGAGGTGTCACTGAAGGGTCGCGGCGCCTACATCTCCGCTGCGGGCACGCTGGCGTTCTCCGATTTCGATGTTGACAGCCTGATGGCGACGGCTGCTGTCGTACAGCTTCCCGCCAGTGGCAGGAGCGTCGGCCTGCAGTACTTCCAGGGCGATGTGGTGCTGACCCGCGACAGCGTGCTCAGCAGCCAGCTTGGCCAGATCAACTTCCGGGGGCGGATCGATGGTGGGTACGCACTGACGCTCGCACGCGGGCTCAACGTGGTGTTTGCCGATGACGTCGGCGGCAATCAGGCGCTCGCCAGTCTCGACATCAGTGATGCGGGCCCGCTCCAGCTCGGCGGCAACATCATGGCCGATGGCGCGATCCGGCTGGGCAACGTCAACCTGGTTTCGAACACCCCCCGGTTGTTCAGCGTCCGCAGCAACAACGGCAACCTGCTGGCGGGTCGTATCGACGGCAGCAGTGATGGCCGCAGCAGCCTGGCGCTCAACGCGCACGGCACGCTTGAACTGCAGTCCGGTGCGGGTACCACGCCCGGCGCGGGGCTGGCCAATCTCGAACTCAAGGGGGCAAGCGTGATCGCGCAGGCGATCCGCACCAGTGGCCGGCTTGACGTCAGCAGCAGCACCGGGTTCACCCAGGGCGGTACGCTCACCGTCGGTGGCGACGCCAGCTTCAGTGCCGGCAGCAGTGGCAACCTGGTGCTGGATACAAGCACCAACAGCTTCGCGGGCAAGGTTGCGCTGACCGGCAACCAGGTGCGCATCCGTGCGCGGCCGAACCTGGCACTGGATGGAGTCATTGCCGCCACACTGGACGCCGGTAGCGCGTCGGGGCTATCGATGGAAAACACGATCGTCAGCGCCGACGCAACTGTCAGTGGACAGCAGCTGGATTTTGGCGACAGCCGGATCGGCGGCAACCTGACGGCAACATCCACAGGCGACATTGAACAAAGCTCTCCCCTGCAGGTTGCCGGCTCCAGCCAATTGGATGCCGGCGGTGCCATCCGGCTTGGGCAAGCAGGCAACCGCTTTGGGGGGCGCGTCGATATCAATGCCGCCTCGGCACGCCTCGCCAGCACCGACAGCATGCAGCTTGGCAACATCACCACCACCGGCGATCTGCAGGTGAGTGCGGATGCAGGGCTGCGCCTGGACGGCCAGATACGTGCCGCGAATGTGGACCTGGCCACCACCGGCATTTTCGACAATCGTGCCGGCAGCAACGCGATTGCGTTGAGCGGGCCGGGACGCTGGCAGGTCTACCTGGCATCTCCGTTCCAGAACCATTTATTTGGTGGCCTTGACAGCGGCAATACCGCATTGTGGAACACCGTTGCCTTCGCACGGGGAGCGGGCTCCGACAACAGGTACCTGTTTGCCTTGCAGCCGACACTGATGGTCACGGCAAACACGCTGCGCAAGGTCTATGGCGACAGCATCGATCCTGGCAATGCCTTTTCCATCACTGGCGCCATGGCAGGTGTCTCCGGCGCCTACCTGGCCGACAACGTCGCCGACCTGATAACCGGCAACCCACTGCTGACCTCTGCGGGCGCGTCAGCCAATGCGGGGGTAGCGACGACACCGTATGCCGTTGATGTCTCTGCGGGAACACTTGACACAGGGGCGAGCGGATATGCCCTTTCCTTCGTGCAAGGCGAGCTATGGGTTGATCCCAAGGCATTGACCATCACTGCCAACAACGGTGGCAAGACCTATGGGCAGAGCGGTGGCTTCGCCGGCTTCACCAGCAATGGCCTGGTCAACGGTGACAGCGTGTCCTCAGTCGACCTGCACAGCAATGGCTCCGCTGCCACCGCCAATGTCGGCGACTACACCATCACCGCCAGCAATGCCGACGGCACTGGACTTTCCAACTACGCCATCACCTATGTCGATGGCTCCATGAACATTGGCAAGGCCGGATTGACCATCACCGCTGTCGACAGTTGGAAGCGGATCGGGCAGAACCTGAGCTTGCACGACTATTCCGTGGAAGGACTGAAAAATCAGGATACGGTCGACGGCCTGCATCTGTTCAGCGCGGGCAGCAGTGCTTCCGCACGACCGGGCCGGTACGACATCCTTGCCAGCGACGCCATCGGCACTGGCCTTGGCAACTACGACATCCGCTACCAAAGTGGTCAGCTGGAGGTGGGCGGAACATCCAACCAGACCGCGACTCTGGCAGCACAGCTGGTTGCCACAAATCTGCCGCAGGCCCCTGCTCCGCTACCAGCAGTCCCAAGCCCGAGCCCGTCGATCTCGGTCAGTGATGGCGGGGTAAACCAACCTGCGGCCTGCACCGGTGCGCAACGGGGCAGTTGCCTGGGCATGCAGCCCGAGTGATGCCCCCTGCGCAATGAAAAAAGGCGCATCCAATGGATGCGCCCTTTCCTGCCAGCCAGCTGCCGATCAGTGGTTGAACACGATGTCGGCGATGATGCCGGTGGCAATGGCCACCATCAGCATGTTGCCGCGGTCATCGCGGATCCAGCGGTGGCCGTATGGCGGGCGACGCACGTGGTAACGGTTGTAGTCGTTGACCACATAGACCGGGCCGCCGTAGTAGTTGCTATAGCGGTGGCCACGCTCGAAGCCGTACGGGCGGTACACCACGCGCGGCGGCGGAGCGTAGTAGCGGCGGTCGTTGTAGCGGGCGTCGCGGTAACCCTCACGGTAGCCATTGGCGTAGTGGCGACGGTCGTCCCGGCGCTCATGGCGGTCATGGCCACGGCCGCGATCATGACCCCTGCCGCGGTCATCCCAGCCGTGGCGGCCACGGTCGTGGTCGTCCCGGTCACCCGCCGCAAAGGCCGGGGCGGTGGCACCTAACGCCATTACGGTGGTCATCGCAGCGACAACAAAGCGGTTCATCTTCATGGGTGGCCCTCACTGGGTTGGTGGACGGTTTCCATAATGCTCACTCGATCTGAACGGTTTCCGGCTGGAAACGGTTACGGACTTTCCCATTCATAAATCAGCAAGCGCCCTGACGCCACCGCCGGCCCTACCGGGGTTGCGGTTATAATCGGGGATTCCCTTTTGCCTTGGGCCTAGTCCTCATCCGGACCGGGCGCAGGCGTGCGCTACGGAGACGTCATGTCCTCGCAATACATCTACACCATGAACCGCGTCAGCAAGGTGGTCCCGCCCAAGCGGCAGATCATCAAGGACATCTCGCTGTCGTTCTTCCCCGGTGCCAAGATCGGCCTGCTGGGCCTGAACGGCGCCGGCAAGTCCACCGTGCTGAAGATCATGGCCGGCGTGGACACCGATTTCGAGGGCGAGGCCCGCCCGCAGGCTGGCATCAAGGTCGGCTACCTGGAGCAGGAACCGCGTCTGGACCCTGCCCAGACCGTGCGTCAGGCGGTCGAGGAAGGCGTGGGCGAAGTGCTGCAGGCCCAGGCCGCGCTGGACAAGATCTACGACGCCTATGCCGAGGAAGGCGCCGACTTCGACGCACTGGCAAAGGAACAGGAACGGCTTGAAGCCATCCTGGCCGCTGGCGATGCGCACACGCTGGAGAACCAGCTGGACGTGGCCGCCGACGCCCTGCGCCTGCCGCCGTGGGACGCGGTGATCGGCAACCTGTCCGGTGGTGAAAAGCGCCGCGTGGCACTGTGCCGCCTGCTGCTGCAGAAGCCGGACATGCTGCTGCTCGACGAACCGACCAACCACCTGGACGCCGAGTCGGTGGAATGGCTGGAGCAGTTCCTGGCGCGCTACACCGGCACCGTGGTGGCCGTCACCCATGATCGCTACTTCCTGGACAACGCCGCTGAGTGGATCCTGGAACTCGACCGCGGCCGCGGCATTCCGTGGAAGGGCAACTACACCCAGTGGCTGGAGCAGAAGGACGAGCGCCTGAAGCAGGAAGACAACCAGGAAAAGGCTCGCCAGAAGGCGATCCAGAAGGAACTGGAGTGGTCGCGCCAGAACGCCAAGGGTGGTCGCACCAAGGGCAAGGCCCGTCTGGCCCGCCTGGAAGAGCTGCAGAGCGTTGACTACCAGAAGCGCAACGAGACCAATGAAATCTTCATCCCGCCGGGCGAGCGCCTGGGCAACTCGGTGATGGAGTTCAAGAACGTCTCCAAGAAGTTCGGCGAGCGCCTGCTGATCGACAACCTGTCGATGATCATCCCTCCGGGTGCCATCGTCGGCATCATCGGCCCGAACGGTGCCGGTAAGTCGACCCTGTTCAAGATGATCACCGGCCAGGAAAAGCCGGATTCGGGCGAGATCGTGGTCGGCCCGACCGTCAAGCTGTCCTACGTCGACCAGAGCCGCGACGCGCTGACCGGCAACCACAACGTGTTCCAGGAAATCGCTGGCGGCCTGGACATCCTCAACATCAACGGTGTCGAGATCCAGTCGCGTGCCTATATCGGCCGCTTCAACTTCAAGGGCCAGGACCAGCAGAAGATGGTCGGCTCGCTGTCCGGTGGTGAGCGTGGCCGCCTGCACATGGCCAAGACCCTGCTGCAGGGTGGCAACGTGCTGCTGCTCGACGAACCGTCCAACGACCTGGACATCGAAACCCTGCGTGCGCTGGAAGATGCGTTGCTGGAGTTCCCGGGCAACACCTTCGTCATTTCGCATGACCGCTGGTTCCTGGACCGCATCGCCACGCACATCATTGCCTTCGAAGGCGACTCGCACGTCGAGTTCTTCCAGGGCAATTACCGCGAGTACGAAGAGGACAAGAAGCGTCGCCTCGGCGACGATGCCGGTCCCAAGCGTCTGCGTTTCAAGGCGCTGAAGTAATACCCGACAGACGGCCGCCCAGTGCGGCCGTCTGCTTTTGGCGGTGCCCGCAGATCGCGCAACCGCTGCTTGAGCCCCTCTCCCGCCTGCGGGAGAGGGGTTGGGGTGAGGGCAAGCTCTGCGCGGAAACCGACAGCGCTTGCATTAGCCAAAAAGGCTTGAAGAGCGGGTGAAGCACCCCTCATCCGCCCCTTCGGGGCACCTTCTCCCGCAGGCGGGAGAAGGGACAGCAAGCCGCCTGTCCGTCGGAATTCCCCATGTCCCTGCTCGACCGAATCTTCAAACTGCAACAGCACGGCACCAGCGTCCGTACAGAGGTACTGGCCGGTATCACCACCTTCCTGACGATGTCCTACATCGTCTTCGTCAATCCGGAAATCCTCGGCACCACCGGCATGGACCCGGGCGCAGTGTTCGTGGCGACCTGCCTGGTGGCGGCGATTGGCTCGGCGGTGATGGCGCTGGCCGCCAACTATCCGGTCGGCATGGCACCTGGCATGGGCTTGAACGCATTCTTTGCCTTCACCGTGGTTGGCGCTGCAGGCCTGCCCTGGCAACAGGCGCTGGCGGCGGTGTTCATCTCCGGCATCGTGTTCTGGGTGTTGTCGCTCACTGGCATCCGCGCCTGGTTGGTGGCCGGTATTCCCGCCTCGTTGCGCTCGGCGATCGTCGCCGGCATCGGTCTGTTCCTGGCCATCATCGCGTTGCAGAAGTCGAACGTGATCGTTGCCAACGAAGACACCATGCTCACGCTCGGTCCACTCAATACCGCGCCGCCGCTGCTGGCCCTGGCCGGCTTCCTGCTGATCGCCATCCTCGAAGCACGCAAGGTGCGTGGCGCCATCCTGATCGGCATCCTCGCGGTCACCGCCATTGGCTGGGCGATTGGCTCGGTGCAGTACCAGGGCATCGTTTCCCTGCCGCCAAGCCTGGCCCCGACCTTCCTGCAACTGGATCTACCGGGCCTGCTGCACCATGACGGCGGCGCGCCGCTGGCGGTGCTTCTGCAGGTGGTGCTGGTGTTCGTGCTGGTGGAAGTATTCGATGCCACCGGCACCTTGTACGGCGTGCTGGGACGCGCCGGGCTGTTGAAGCTGGAAGATAGCAAGAAGCGCTTCAGCCGCGCCCTTTTGGCCGACAGCAGCGCGATTGTCGCGGGCTCGCTGCTGGGCACCAGCTCCACCACCGCCTTTGCCGAAAGCGCCTCCGGCGTGCAGGTGGGCGGCCGTACCGGGCTGACCGCGCTGGTGGTTGCCGCGCTGTTCCTGGCCGCGCTGTTGTTCTCACCGCTGGCGGCGATGGTGCCGTCCTATGCCACCGCGCCGGCACTGCTGTTCGTCGCCGGGCTGATGCTGCGCGAGCTGGTGGAAGTGAAGTGGGATGACCTGACCGAATCGGTGCCCGCCGCGTTGTGCGCGCTGGCGATGCCCTTCACCTACTCCATCGCCAACGGCCTGGCCTTCGGATTCATCGCCTACGCGGCGTTGAAGGCTGGTACCGGGCGCTGGCGCGAGGTCCACCCTGCAGTGTGGCTGGTGGCCGGGCTGTTCGTGCTGCGGTATGCGCTGGAGTGACTGCGGTGAACCTGCGCAGCCAACGCTGGCAGGTCAGCCAAGCGCCATGACGACGATGGTTCCCGCGAACACGAGTATTCCGCTGACCACCGAGAACAATCCCAGCGCCAACGCGCTGCGCCACACGGTCGACCATATCGGTCGCGGCTGGAAGAACTGCACCAGCGAGAACACGATGTAGATCATCCCAAGCATGCCGGCCAGCGCCTGGGTTTGCGGCAACCAACGGTGCAGCACCACCAGCACGGACCAGATGACAAAGGTCTGCACGGTAAGCAACGTCGTTATCACCAGCCACTCGGGATAATTCAGCTTGCTGTAACGGCTGAATACCAGCCGGAACGCCAACGCTTCGACCGGCAGCAAGATCAGCGTGAACGCCGCGAAGTGGGACTCTATCCACGCGCCAACGGCACGCGAAGCGGTCATGAACCGCAGCATCTCAGGCGGCAACGCCTGGCCTGCGAGCATGGCTTCGGACGCACCGCCATCAACGATGCTGGTACCGATGAGCAGGCGATTCAGCAGCAGTACCACCGCTGACATCATCGTGATCAGCAGCAACGGCTTGACCTGGTTGCCACGCTTGCCGTTGATGTAATCCCGCAGCAAGGGGCCTGGCCTGCCCATCAATTGCTTGATCGAAAACAGGATGCCCCGGTCCATGTGCAGCACGCTGTGCTCGAGCTCATGGCCCAGGAAATGCCAGTCGATGCGATGCGCCGGGGTCGGCTGGCCGCAGCCCGGGCAGAACTTCTGATCCGCGCCGCTGACGGCGCGATCACAGTTGATGCAGTTGATGTCGACATGCATCCCCATGCACTGCCCCCTTGATGATGAGCAGGCATTCTAGAACGGGGGCATTACTCCCCGCCACGGCCTTGCGCCGGCCATGCTGCCCCCGGGGACACCACAGCCTCCCAACAACGAAAGCCGCGCCTGTGTGGCGTACGACGGCCTGGCCCTTCAGTTGTACTGGATGGTGAACGTCGCAGCACCATTGGCCTTGCCGGGCGTTACCCTGCCTGCGCGGGTCTGCACGTAGCGCGCCCGCAGCGGCAAGCTAAGCGTGCTTGACCCGGCAACACTCACGCCCAGGTCGATGTTCTGCGCGAAACGTATCTGTTGTTCGGCGCTGCCGTTGCGCTGCACCAGTTCGATGCCGATACCACTCGCCGCATTGGCGGCAACGGTCAGCGGCAATACCCCCGGCAGGTTGGAACTGTCCTGGGCGGCGTCCAGACGGATGCCGATCCTGCTCTGGAACTGTGCGACGTTGCTGCCCTGGCAGTCCAGGCGGATATCAAAATCACGATCCATCGCACGGCTGCCAACACCTGTGAAGGTGCTGGCCGGTACCGAACCAAAGTCCACCACGATATTGCGGCTGCCTGCCTGCACCGAGCAGGTGGGATTGACCACGGTGGTGCCACTGCCGCGGAAAGTGGAAACAAGCACCGGCTTGGTAGCGCCATCGCCATCGAAGTAATACGTCGTGAACCTGCCAGCGGGAGCGATCAACCCGGAGCCGGTAACCGCAGCCGTCTTGATCAGCTCGACCCGGAACGTCCCCGCAGCAAGCCGCACATTATCGGAGTCCGGCAACAACAGGGTATGGGGGTAGAACGCCTTGATATCGCCGGAGTCACGGTAGACCCGGATGCCAACACCCGCAACGTCGGTGGCATAAACGTTGCTGAAGCCAGGGACTGCAATACGTTGCGCCGCATTGTTGAAGATACCGATGGCGCTACCAGCGCCGTTGCATCGCGCCGCATTGGCACGTTCGTTGATACCACCACCAGCTCCTTGATCAAGCCGCCAACCGGAAGGGTCGGCAGGATCGTCACCTGGCCCATGTCCATCTGCACGTCCTGGGCCACGAATGTCGTGGCATTCAGCGTGCACCTGGCTTGGGCATCTGTCGCAAGCAATGCGCCAACAGAGATGCATGCAAACAGAGAACCCATACGCCAACCGCCAGTGATCAACGACATGTTGCCTCCATCTTGATGAAACCCACCGGCTCCGCGTCGCCCGCAGCGGGCAGCTGATAATCGACGGCACATTGCTGATCCTCTCCATCGCCCCATGCCAGCTGCAGCCGGGCCACATCGCGTTCGCTGCGCAGGTACAGCCGACCGGACTGCCCCACCATGCCAACGGGCTGCCCGTGCTCATCCTTGGCCTGGGCACCAAACGGCAGCAGCTGGCCATCGACGTCCCGAACCTGTATCAGCAGTGCGCGCCCCTTGCGGGTCTCGAAGCGGAGGAAGCTGATTGCACCAGCATAAGGCGCCACCGATTGGCTACTGCTTTCCAGCTCAACCCCACGCGACATGTCCTGCGGGTCGAGGGTGACGGTGGTGAGCCGGTATGGCGCCGCGTAAGGCACCACGGCATATCCCCTGCCATCCACCCGCACACCCGCTGCATTGGTCAAACGTGCATCGCGTGCACCTTCAGCCTGGACCACGACCATCGTGTCACCGCGCTGCGGTGTGAGCGTCACGCCGCCAGCATGCGCGACCAGGCTACCGGTAGCGCCCATCGAGACCTGGCGGAAGTCACGGGCATGGCCATATGAGCCATTGAGCGTTGCGTATCGGCCTTGGTAATTGGCTGTGGCAATACCGCTGGTGCCGCCATCACGGCTATCAGACAGGGCGACGCCATAGCTGAGCTTGTCATGCGAGCCGACACTACCGGTGACACCGATGCGGCTGCTGTCATAGCCGCCGTGCCCGCGCATGCCAAGGTCTGCACTGACCGACAATGGATGGTCGCTGCGACCAAGCGGCATGCTCACGCTGAGCAGGTACTCGGTGTCCTTGTTACCGAATTGACCGTCCTCGGTGCGCAGCGCCGAGAAACCAAGATTCAGTGAACGCCAGGCAGTGTTGTAGCCGAACTGGTACTGCGTGCTGGTGCCTGGAACGTCGTAGAAATCACGCACCGCGCCTGTCAGGTAGACCGCCCCCCAACGCTGCCCCAAGGGCTGGTTCAAGGTCAGTTGGAACTGGCTGCGCTGGCGCCCAACCGGCAGAAACCTGGAGCCGCGATCAATGGCGTCCCGCGCATACAGTGCATCATGCAAGCTGTAGAAGCCTCGCGTGGAGTAGCGATACGCGGCCAGGGTCAGGTTGGTACCTGCGTCACCAAACAAGGTGCTGTAACTCAAGCGTACACTCGCCCCCTGCCGCGACCCGGCCGTCTGCAAGCGGGTCCTGGCGTGGGTGATGTCGGCGGAAAATGCCCCAAAGCCGGTCGCCACGCCCACGCCGTACAGCGCCGAACTGTAGCCCTCGCTCAAGGTACTTCCTGCATACACCGTCAGCTGGTTGCCGATGCCACGCTGGTAAGTGCCCTGCAGCAACCATGGTTCATCCAGCAAGCGCTCGTTGCGCACCTGCCCCGCGGTCAGCGCATAACGCGACACGCCGGGACGCAGCATCTGCGGCACCGAACCGAATGGCACCTTGAACGTCCGCTGGCGCCCATCAGCCTCGATCACCGCGACATCCAGATCACCGCCATAACCGGTGGGATACAAGTCCTCGATGGCGAAGCTGCCCGGCGCCACCGTCGTTGAATAGATCAACTGCTGGTTCTGGCGGATCTCGACCCGTGCATTGGTCTCGGCGATGCCGCGTACCACCGGCGCATAGCCACGCAGTGAATCGGGCAGCATTCGATCATCACTGGCAACACTGATACCGCGATAGCCGATCGAATCAAACAACTCGCCGTTGCTATAGGCCTCGCCGATGGTGAGCAAGCCGCGTATGCGTGGAAAACCACGCTGGGCATACGTCGCAATACGCTGCCAGTGCCGACCTTCGCCTTGGCTCCAGGTCAGATTGGCGTCCTGCCGGAACTGCCAACCGGCCAGGTTCAGGCCCATGTTCAAGCCAAGCGGTCGCGCTGTCCACCTGGCACACGGATATCGCTTTCCATCGCATTGAAGCTGTAACCAATGAAGGCAGCGGTAATCCCACGGTCCCATAGCGTCGGGTTCACATAACCTCGCGCTTCATGCCGCAGGAAAGCCTGCGGAATGCTCAGGTCATATCGCAGGTTCGCGCCGTCGTAGCTGGCAGATGCATCTTGCATCCGCTGCTGCACCGGCACGCAGGCTTGGTCCGCGGGAACATCCTGCTTTCCCAGCGTTGGGGCGCCAGGCTGCAACGTGGTGGTATCCACACCCAGTTCTTCCAGCATCGGCAGGCCCATGCAGGCACCGACCACACCATCGACACCTGCCTTGAACTGCAGGTCACGACGCCCCTGCCAACGCCCATTGACGTAGATGTCAACGCGATAGCTCCCGGCCACCATCGGATTGCCGTTGCTGAAGGCAGACAGATCCACCTTCTGGCCCTGCCCGGAAAGGAAGTCCGAATCAAATGCCACGTTTGCTGGTGCCAGCGCAGCGCCTGCCAGCGGCAGCTGCTCACCCGTGCTGATGCTCGTCCCCGCTGCCGGCGCCGCAAGCAGCGCCGCGGAATGCAATGCGGTCATCAGTACGCACGTGCACGGCAGCAGCCCCAACTGGCTACGCGCCGACACATGATTACTCAATGCTGCTGATCTGCTCTCAATCACACTGACGTTCCTTCAGGACGATTGCGCGACAACTGATGCGTGGCCACCTTGGCACTCGCGCTCCGGCTCAGCCGCCGGTGTCGACGCTGGCGGTATGTTCGGCCCGCCCGCCGTAATCATTGATGCTGATGAATCGCACCTGCTCGACACTGCCATCAACCTTGAACTGCAGGTCCTGCTGCGGACCGATCATCTTTCCCTGCCGTTCCAAGCTGCGCTCGACACCTGCATTGATCGCATGCACCTCGGCCAGCGTTACGTTGTAGCCGCTGGCGTTACTGACACGCAGCACCCCGCCTGCAAACCGCCATCGCAGGGCACGCGGTGCATCATTGGCGCTACCCGCCAGTCCCTGCGGTCGATAGAACAGCTTTATCCGCGAGCGAAACGCCACCTGCAGATAGTTTTGTTCCTCGGCACCAGACTGCGGCGAAGGCGGCACATCCAGGACGTTGAGCCAGAACACCGATTCACGATCTGCAGGAAGATCACCGCCGGTGAAGACAAGCCGCAGCGCTTGGCTGCGCCCCGGCTCCACGCGACTGATCGGTGGCGTCAACACGAAGGGCGCATCGCTGTTTTCCGCGGTCTGCGCCTGGTCGCCGCTATCGACCCAGGCCTGCACCAACGACGGGGAATCACCCACGTTGTCGACCTGCACAGTCACTTCCCGTGCCTGCGCCGGATAGACAACGCGCGTGCCATTCACTACCACCCCAGCCATCGCAAGCGGCGCCGCTACCAGCATCAACCCAAGTGGCAGCAGCACTCTGGATAGAAAGTTCATCACGGATAGCAAACCGGTAAAAGGCGGCACCGGCCGAGCATGCCGTCGGCCGGTGCTGCGGACGACGGGAATCAGTTGTAGATGATGGTGTACTTCACGCTGCTGGTGACTTCACCTGCAGTGGATGCGCCGGTGGCGTAGTACTCCACGAAGTAATTCAGGTCAGCCGAACCACCGGCGTTCACCGTCACCCATTGCGAATTGGCCTGGGCGCTACCGGCACCCGCACTCACCACCGGCAGGAACTGGTTGTTTGCGCCCAGCAACTGCAACTGTACCTGCGTCGCTGCAGCGGTGGCCGCTACATTGTTCAAGCGGCCTGTACCCAGATCCACCGTCGCGCCTGGCTCGAAGTAAGTGGCCACATCACCCGGATTGCAATCGGAGAGATTGATCGAAAACGGCGTGCGACCGGCCACCTGCCCCGCCGCAGCAAGCGTGCTGGTCGAGACAGTCGGCAAGGTCACGGTGAAATCAATGCCCTGTGGCGTCGCGATGGTGCAGGTCTTGTCTGTCACCTCACCATTGAAGGTAATGGTGCCATCCACGGCATTGGCGGTGAACGGTGCAGCCACCAAGATGAGTGCGGAGAAAATTTTGAAATTGCGCATTGCCTATACCCAGCCCTGAAGAAGTAGAAAGCGGCGGAGGAAGCAAGGAGTGTTGCGGACTCAAACCCATCCCTGCGTTGCATCCGTGTCGAAAGCCAAAAGCGATCCGTTGACTTCGGGCGCAAGTTACCGGCGAAGAGCGTGATGTTCTTCACAAATTTTGTGATTTGCAGCTATCAGAAAAGCGATCGCGAAACTCGTTCAGTGTCTGTATGTGTTGCACAGAAAAAGGTACACCTCGCCAGCGCGCGATCGCGCTTCCTGCTTGCGCTTCAATCTATTTTTCCAAGGGCCTTTACATCGTTCATGCCACTGCAACATCAAGATTGATGTCGATCACGATCAGCGCGTGATGTGTTCTCGCAGAAGCGGTTTTTGCCACTTATCGACGGCTCTCGATTGGTGCTTACTGAAGTCCCCAACGCGGAGAACCGCCATGACCCGATATTTCCTGCTGGGCGTGGCATTGATTTCGCTAAGCACCGCAGCACACGCCAGTACCGGAACCATCCGTTTCAGCGGTCGTATCGTTGATCCCAGCTGCAATGCAAGCCTTATTGAAAGCCAGCATCTGCTACGCATCGAGGCATGCCCACTTGCAGCTCAGGGAGCGGAGATAAGTGTGACATCGAAGAGTACCGGCGCTGCATCCGCGGGCAATGGCGTACTTGTCAAATACGCCTTGCACGCTAGCGCGCCGGAACCCAGTGCACGGATATTCTCGCAGCGCTATCAACTCGACATGCTCCAGCATCACGCAGCGGGAAGCCGCTATCTGGTGGTAGTCAACTATCCATGACAAGGCTTTACGGTACCCGGCAGATCCCGAGCCCTCGGCTCCGCCGGGATACCTGCATGCGCGCCACATTGCTCCACGGCATTGTTCGTCTTCTGTAACCGCCCGCTTACGAGACCAGCTTCTCTGCAGTCAATTGACTGACGGAGCATCCACGACGCCTGCCTTGGCTACCCGCAGGCTCCACTGGATCAGTGGCACCAGTACCAGCAATGCATACAGCGCAGCCACCGCTATCTGCATCCATGGACCTGTTACGTATCGGTACAAAGGTACAGCACCGCCCAACACGATGACGGCAAGCAGTGGCAGACGCAGCATCAACGAGTCAGCAAGCAACGCGTAGCGCCGCAGGAATAGGAATGCGGTTAGTAGACATCCTGCCAAAGCGGCCCAGGCAATGCCTGCAACACCCGTCATCATGGGAACCAGCATCAAGCAAAGTGCGTTCAAGCCGCTACCTGCCAACTCGTATCGCATGGGCAGCACGGTGTTACCGATGGCATAGGCATAGCGTGCCAGCAGCGCGTTCCAGGCACCGAACACGATCACGCATGCAAACCATGCCAACAGCATTGGCAATGGTCCTTGATCCATCCCGGTTGGCAGCAGAAGCTTCACCAGCGACGGCGCGCTGGCAATCATCCCGGCAGCGGCGGGAATCGTCATCGCAGCCGTTACCAGCAAGCCAAATCGAAGCGCCGCGCGACGTGCCACGGGGTCTTCACCCAGTTGAGCCATCCGCGCCAGCACCACTTGATTCAGGCTCATCAAGGCTACCAGCGGCAGGTTCACCAGCTTGCGTGCCAGATTGACCAAGGTGATCGCACCGTCGCCAAGGAAGGAAGCAACAATCCGCTCCAGCAGTACCAGACCCTGGCTGGCTCCGGCACTGGCCAGCAAGGGGCCAAGACGGCGATATAGTTCCGCTACGTCACGCCCCTGCCAATGCCAGCGCCACGGCCGCCAGCCGCCGCACCACAGCAACGGCAATATCGACAGCAGCATCAACACCCCGCCGGCAACGAACGCCCAGGAAAGGCTGCGCTCATCGGTAGCACCACGCTGGATCTGCAACAGCAGTACCGGAGGCAGGTTGTAGAGGAACGAGCCGAGCCCGGCCACGAGAAAACGCTGCTGCGCCTGCCCAACCGCTGCGGCCAAGGCGTGTATCAGCAACATCGGTATAACGCCCGCCAGGATCAGCAGCGAGGATGCAGCGGTCTGCTGCACTTCCGTCATCAAGCCAGGCCCGATCAACCGGACCCATATTCCAGCCCCAGCCGCCAACACCGCGCCGATCAATGCGCCGATCAGCAGCAAACCCACCAGCTGCGTGGACACCCATCCGCTGCGTCGCGAGGCATCCAACTGCTGGTACAGCGGCAGCGCGGCGGAGGACAGCAGGCCTGCAGCCAGCGTCATGCGGATGGCTTCAGGCAGGAACAACGCCACCAGGAAGCCGTCGGTGCGTGCACCTGCACCCCAGGCATCAACCAACAGCCATTCGCGGCCGAAGCCGAGCGCGAGCCCGGCTACCGTCACCAGCGTCAACCAGAGCGTGGCGCGGAACATGGATCAGTGCAGCAGGGTCAGGATGTTCTTGCCGCCCACCCGATAGGACAGGTTGTGCGGGCGTTCGCCCATTGGCTTGGCGCCAGTGCCGCCGATGATCTTGTAAGGCGGAACTTCCTTGGCCACCACGGTGTTGGCAGTGATCACACAGCCACGTCCCAGGTGCGCACCGTGCGCGACCAGCGCACGGCTGGCGATCCACACATAGTCCTCAATCACGATGGGGGCCGACACCGACCAGAACTCCGGCGCGGTGAGGTCATGTGTTCCAGCGATGATCAGCACATGTGATGCGATCGCGACATGGTCGCCAATACGCAGGCCGGCACGCGCATCGATCTGGCAATGCCAGGCAATCACGCTGTCCTTGCCGATCACCAGGCTGTCCATGCCCAGTACCTCGGTATTGCGCCAGATGGTGGAGCCCTCACCAATCTTTGCACCGCCGATACGCAGCCAGGTCAGCCGCACCCAATGGAACGGCACCTTGTTGATGGCGATATTGTAGATCTGCTCCCACAGGCGCAGGCTGCGATCCTTGAACGTAATCCAGTTGATGCCATAACGCGGCACCAGCTTGGTCGGCAGCTCTGTTTTCAACTCATGGTAAAGCCGCTTTCCGAGTGGATCCTCGAGGCGCCACTCGATATCCACCGAGCAGATCGATACCCGCACCTGATCGCCACTGGTCTCCTCGAAGGCGCCCTCGTTGGCCAACAGCCACTCATAGGCCTCGGTCAACGCCGCCGGCTCCACGCCCATGCGCGCAGCATAATCACCCAGCCGCGAACGCAGGTCGA
The DNA here is from genome assembly GCF_030549615.1 of Stenotrophomonas sp. 610A2. NCBI lineage: Bacteria > Pseudomonadati > Pseudomonadota > Gammaproteobacteria > Lysobacterales > Lysobacteraceae > Stenotrophomonas > Stenotrophomonas pigmentata. The sequence continues at coordinate 949,207 of NZ_CP130832.1, read as the reverse complement.
TGGAATGGAAAATACGATGCCTCATTGCTGCTTCCTCGAACTCGATAAGGGTCGGCCATCCGCACCGGCTGGAACGGCGGCCGCGCTCTGCAGACCCAGGCCCATCACCAGCCAGAACAAGGCCACCAGCACCATGGTGAAACTGTAGTAGTGATCGATCAGGCCCGTCAGCAAGGCCGCGACCAGCGCGGTTGTGCAGCCCATCCACAAGCCGTTGCGGCGGTCGACCGTGAGCACCTTGCCCTGCGGCCGCACCTGTCGCCACCAGCGCCAGGTCACCACGCAGTACAGCAGCATGCCGAGCACGCCCAGCTTGTACATGTAGTACAGCCACAGGTTGGAGATACCCAGCAATCCGCTGCCCGGCACCGGTGGCTCGGTACGGAAGCCTATGCCCAAGGGATAGCGCGCCACCGCCTCGGGGAAACGCTTGTACTCATCCACGCGCACCTCGGTACTGGCATTGTCCGACGAGAACATCGTCGCCAGACGGTCCTGCAGCGGCGCATAGGTCACGGTCAATACGCCGCCGAGGATGATACCGGCCATCACCATTGCCCGCGCATACGGCACCCGCAGCCAGGACAGCCACAGCAGCACCACGCCGATGGCAAGGATGGCGCCACGCGAACTGCTCAGCAGCAGGGCCGCGGCACCGAGCACGGCCACCGATGCGCCAAGCACGCGCCGCCAACCGTGTTGATAGAGCCCGTAGAACGCGGCGAGTGGCACGAACATCGCCATCGCACCGCCGGTGAGGTTGGGATGCACCCACGGCGAACCGAGACGTGCGTTCTCGGCACTGAAGATATCCAGCAAGGCTTCCGGATGCGCGTAGCGCATCTTCTCCAGCACCGGGATCATGTCCAGCGCGCTGCGCGATTTGACAAATATTCCCAGCGACAGCAACAGCATCGCCAGATTGCCCAGCAGCAGCATCACCACCAGCTGCTCGCGCTGTTTTTCCTGCGACAGCATCAGCGGGGCCAGCAATAGCAATGACAGGTTGGCCAACCAGCGCACCCAGTTCACCGGCCCGTTGCCGTCGGCCACGATCGTGACCTGACCCACCACGAATGGCAGCGCACTGAACACCATCAACAACAGCATCCCGCGCTCGACACCACCCCACTGCGGCCGCTCCAGGCGCTGGAAGAACAACTGCAATGCCACCCCGGCCCAGGTCAGCCCGAGCATGGCCTCGGCAACGGTGAAGCGGAAACCCACCTGCAATGTACTGAACGGCATGAAGGTCGCCGACAACGCAAACAGCGACAGCCCGACCACCGGCCAGCGCAAGACCACCAACGCCGCCGGCAGGCCGGCCAGCACCACAAAGAATTTGGATGGCGGCAGGAACAGCAGCAGGCTGCCGAAGAACAGGCCGCACAGCACCGCGATGGTAGTGCCGAGCCTCATCGCGAGGCCTCCTGCAGCAGTTGCGCCACCCGCTGCCGATACGGTCCAGCACCATAGCGCTGTGCTGCGGTGATCAAGGCATCGCGTGTTTCCTGCGCGCCGCGCCCGGATGCCGCTGCGAGCAGCGCATCACGCAACGAAGCGGCATCGCGAGGATCGAAGCGCAGCGACTGCGCCGGAGTGATCTCATCCAGCGCGCTGCCGGTGGCAACCGCAACCGGCGTGCCACACCCCAATGCTTCGATCACCGGCAGCCCAAATCCTTCCGCTGTCGCAGGGTGCAGCAGGCGATCAGCATCGTGATAGAGCCGCGACAGCTGCGCATCACTCAAGCCACTGCGCCAATGCAGGCCTTCCAACCCAGCCAGTTCTGCACCTACATCGGCGCGATCACCTATCAGAACGAGATCCGGCAGCGCATTACCTTCCTCGCGCAACGCCTGCCACTGCTGCAGCAGGAACGGAATGTTCTTGCGCAGCTCACGGGTGCCAACCACCAGCCAATAACGCGCGGGCAAAGCTGGGTCGGTCTCGGCACTGGGCGCTGCCAGCGGCAACACGGCGTTGGGCAACACCGAGGTCCGCGTGCGCGTACGCGGGTACAACCGTGCAAGCTCGTTGGCGCTGAACTGCGACGGCGTCCAGATCGCATCGGCGGCACGTACCGCGTGCCCGATCATGAAGCGGTCCATTGCGCCATAGACGCGCCCGTGCAACCAACTGGCGTGGCGGCCGGGCAAGGTCAACTGGAAAACATCGTGCAGCAACAGCACCTGCCTGCGCAGCGTTGGCGGACGGCGCAGCGGCAAACCGCTGTTGGCGGTGGCGATGTACAGGTCTATGCGCTGCTGGCGCAGCGCGCCCGGCAAAAAGCCCAACTCGAATGCCAGCCGGGTGCGTGGACGGTGCAGGCCGTTGCTTGCCACCGACGCGGGCGGACAAACCGCCAGCTGCCGGTGCGGGTGGCCGTCCGGTGCCATGCTGAAGCGCACCAGTTCACAGCCCTCGGACAGCAGCGCCTGCTCAAGCGCCAGCACCTGACGGGCGATGCCCGAGTGCGGAGCGGCGGTGACCGGCCGATAATCGATGCCTATGCGCATGTCAGCTCGGCGTACACCGCCTCCAGCTGGTCTGCGGAACGCTGCCAATCATGTTGCGCGCGCACGTAGTCACGGCCAGCCTCACCGGTCGCACGCGCCAACTGCGGATCAGCCAATAGCTGCAATGCCGCAGCAACCAATGCGGCAGTATCGCTCCCGCCTAGATAGTGCGTGCCACGCTGGACATCCAGCCCGGACACCGCCTGCTGCGTGGCGACCACCGGCAAGCCCGCCGCCATTGCTTCCAACACCTTCAGCTTGGAACCGCCACCGTCACGCAGCGCGGCCAGGAACAGACTGCTCTTGGCCTGCACCGGTTGCAGGCTGGGAACGAAACCGCGCCACTCGATGCGCGTATCCGGCCAGCGCTCGGCCCACTGCGTCGGCAAGGCGTAACCGCACAGGCATAGCCGGGTCTGCGGTGCAGCCGCCCAGATCGCCGGCATGATCTCGTCCAGCAGCCATTCCACCGCGTCGATGTTGGGCGCGTACTCGAAGTTGCCGACAAACAGGATCCGTCCTGAGGCAGGATCGGCCAGCACCTCGGCGAATGCCTCGGTATCGGTGCCATTGACGACCACGGCGATGGGCTGCTGGCTGTAGGCGGCCAGCACCTTGGCATCGTCCTCGGTCAAGACCACTACCTTGCGTGCAGCGCCTACGACCTGACGTTCCCAACGCTGGTAGCGCCAACGGTCCAGCCGCGCCAATGGCCTGAACACCGCAGGCAGACGGCTGTAAGTCACCTCGGCAAGCGTGGACTCGACATTGTGCTCACTGAGCAGGAAGCCGCGCGCGTGCTGCTGCAGCGGCCCCCGGCACGGTTCGTACATATAGGAATGCTCCAGCTGCACGACATCCCAGGATTGCTGCAACAACTGCTGCAAGGCACTGCTGAAGGCAGGTGCGTGGCCGTTGACCGACGCCAGCAGCGGTGCCGGCGACAGCAGTCCAGCGAGCATCGTCCTGGGCGAGCGCAGCGGCCGTCGCTGCAGCACGATCAGGTCTTCCAGCAATGGCTCCAGCTGCGCCTGGGTGGCAACATCCAGCGGAACTTTGCTTTGCACCAGCAAGGTGATGCGATGGCCGCGCGCGGCCAGGCAACGCAGCAGATGATATTGGCGCAGCTTGCCGCCGCTGGTGGTCGGCCACGGCAGGTAAGGCAGGATCCACAGAATCCGCAACGGTCGCATCACCACTCCAATACCGACAGCGACGTCGATACCGGCACATTGACTGCATCGCCGCTGCCGATCTCCTTGTGCGCGCCGCTCAGCACATCGTGCAGCACCGCCTGCTTGAGGCCATTGACCTGTACCTGCCCGGGTTGCGCGCCCCAGAACAACCAAAGGCGACGGCCGTCCGGGCGCTGCCAACCAATGCTGATCATGCCCGGCGTGTTACCGGTGAACACCGGTGCCTTGCCAGGCACCAGACGCGGCCCGGTGATCTGCAACAGGCGCTGCACCGCGCTGTACACCGGCTTGGCTGCAGCGGCTTCATCCAGCAGCCCGTATCGGCGATCTCGCGCACCTGCGCGCTGGTCCAGGTCACTCAGGGCGAACAGGAAAATCTTGTCGTAATCCAGCGCACTCATCAGCGCCAAACGACGCGTCACGAAGTCGGCCTGCCCCTGCGCACCGATGATGGGCTGCTCTTCCTTGGGGCCCGCATAGCTTGACCAGCCCCATTCGTCGGCCCAGATGTCACGCGCACCGGCAGCGCGCAGCGACGCATTGCCTTGGCGGGCACGCTGCACGAAGTCCATCGCATGTGCATCGTCGCCTTCCGGATACAGGGAATACGGGTGATAGGCGGTAATCACATCCAGCGAGAACAAACCGCCCTTGGCCAGTGCTTCAACCATCAGCGCGCCGCCGCGGGTCGGCATCTGGCTGAAGTAGCCCATGCCACCCAACACGATCTTGCGACCTGGCGCCTCGCGGCGCATCGCCTCCACGCTGGTCAGCAGCAGCTGGCCGTAGGCGGCGGGATCTTCGCGCGGGCGCCAGAACGCCGGCAGGTTGGGCTCGTTCCACACCTGCCAGGCGACGACCTTGGGATAGCGCTGCGCCAGCTGCACCAAGGCGCGCGCGTAGAGCTTGGGATCCTTCGGCGGGTATTGGTCCGGGTTCGGACTGCCGGCTGGCGCGGAGGTGGCATGCGGCGCCGACCCGACCAGATACACCTCGGCCTTCAAACCGCGGCGTTCCATTTCCGCCATCAGGGGGTCCAGCACGTCCCAGCGGAACTGGCCTTCGCGCGGCTCGATGGTGTCCCAATGCAGATCCACCCGCACCCACTGCAGGCCCAAGGCCTGCAGCTGGTCCATCTGCTTGCGGTACTGGCTGGGCTCAAACCACAGGAAGTGTGCGTTCACACCAAGATAGTCGGCCCACACCAGCGGCCGCGGCGGCACCAGTTCCAGGGCCGCGCGTTCGCCCTTGGCACAGGCAGTGACACCCCATAGCAGCGAACCGACCAGCACTGCTGACGCAAGTACCCGCAGCAGCCGCGCCTTGAACATGCCTGGTCCTTTCATCGCTTACGCTCCACAACCGATCTGAACAGTGCCGCAAATTCGCTGGCAATTGTCGCCCACTGGCGTTGCGCGCCCAGCGCGGACGCCGCTGCCGCCCAGCTGCTCGCCAGGGACGGCTCATCCAGCAGGCTGACAATGCGTTCGGCCAAGGCCTGGCTCTGCCCTTGGGCAAAGACCACGCCATTGCCATAGGAAACCTCTTCGGCAAACGCACGCGCATCCGAGGCAATCACCCCGCGCCCGCTGGCGTTGGCCCACGACAGCGCGCCGCTGGTGCCGCGCATGCGGCCGAGCAAGGCCAGCTTCTTTGAATCGCGATACGGCAACACCATCGCGTGATGGGCCTGCACGCAGTCCAGGATGCCGCTGGCGGGCAGGTCGAGCTGCCACTCGATCCGCTCCGCGATGCCCAATTCGGCAGCGCGTCCTCGCAGCTGCGACAGGTAGTTGCCGCGGCTGCCAAACGCCAGCTCAGGCGCCGATCCTCCGGCCATCGTCACTGCCAGGCGCGCCTGTGGCCGTTGGCTGAAAACCGCAGCCAAGGCATCGAACAGATCCTCGATTCCCTTGCCCGGATAGATGAAACCGAAATACAGCAGCTTCACGACCTCGCCTTCCGGCAATGCGGCGGCGGCAAACACCGGGTTGCCGTGCGCGATGAAATGCACCTTGCCTGGCGCAACCTGCATGCGCTCGACCAGACAGCTGCCACCGGTACGGGTCAACGCCACCATTGCATCCAGACCGGCAGCCAAGCTGCGCTCGCGCGCCAACGTGCGTCGGTCCTGTGCCAGCGCCAGCAGCTGCGGCAAGGGGCGCGGCCAGGTCGCTACGCGGCGGGCCAGTCCCTGGGCAGGATCCGGCGAGCGCCAAACCAGCCGCTCCGGATCGTGCACGGTCGCGCTGGTCGCCAATCGTGGCCAGCGCGCCAGCAACTGTTCCAGCGCAAGGAACTCGGGGCTGCGTCCACCGCCCAGCTGCGCATGGACGATATCCACGTCCTGCCAGAACGCCGCGTCGTTTGTGTCCCAAGCACCGTCTGCATGCTGCGGCGGTACCCGCACATCGACGCCTGCGCCGCGCAGCGCCTCCATCCACGCCTGCGCGTAGTCGGCAATGCCGTTCTGCAACGGCGGCAGCGGCGCGAGCAACGCTAGCTTCACTCAGTACGCTCCGAGCCAACGACTGATCGGCTTCCAGAACTTGGCCGGTATCTCGAAAACGCGACGATTGAGCACGACGCCATCCACGCGCCCCAAGGCATCGCGCAGCAGCGCCAGGGCGCTCTCCACGGCCGGCACGGTGGTGCTGCGAGCCTGCACCACCAGGACGATGCGATCGCAACCACGCAAGGCAATCAGCGCGTGTTCGTCACTCAAGGGCGGCGCCTGCACGATCACCATCTCGCCCGGCCGCGCCGGCAGTTCACCGTCACGCACGGTATAGCCCTGCTGCCGGAGCACGATGGCCAGACGCGAGGCGATGAAACTGACGCCTTCGCCGGAACGACTCGAGGTCAAGCCGACCGACAGTCCTTGCTCGGCGATCTGCTCCAACGGCAGGCGGCAATAGATGCGGTACAAGGCTGCACGCAGCGGCTGCGAGGCGTCCTGGTCACGTTCGATCTCCGGCACCGTGGCCAGCAGGGGCACGTTGAAGGTTTTCTCGATGCGACCGCCGTCGTGGATGCGCTGGTCCATCAGGTACAGCAGGAACACCACCACCAATGCGACGGCCAGCGCGACCGGGATGGTGAGCAACAGCATCAACATGCTTTTCGGGAATACGCGCGACGGGGTGAAGCTCGATTCACCGACCAGCGCAACGTTGCTGAGGCGGTTGCGGTTCAAGTCACGGATCACGCGCGCGCGCAGCAGATAGTCCGAATACTGGGCGAAGGTTTTTTCCGCCGAGCCAAGCTCCAGGCTCAGGCGCGACAACGAGGGCTCGGCCGCCATCACTTCTTCGCGCGAGGCCTGCAGCTGCTTGAGCTGCTCATCGATCTCGGCGATGTTTGCATCGATCTTGGCGACATTGATACGCGCATCCTGCATGTCCTGGCGCAGACGGGTACCCAGGGCATTGGGGGCGACATTGCGCGAACGCACCACATTGTCATTGACGGCGGCGATCTCCGCTTCCAGCCCGGCGATGCTCTCATCCAACGCACGCACCGGCGGTGCGCCTTCCTTGAAGTTGCGCAGCAGATCCAGACGCTGCTGCTTCATCCCGTTCAACTTCAGCTTGAGGTCTTCGCGCGCAGGATTCAGGCTGATCTCGCGTTCGGTCACCACCTCGCCGGCGACGGCAGGCAGCTGCCGGCCAGCGGCACCGAGAATACCGAGCAACGCTTCACGCTCGGCCTGCAGTTCGCGGCGGTGCCGATACAGCTTCTGCAGCTGGTCGGTCACATCCTCGATGCGCTGCTCGACGCTGGTGGCATCGATGACACGCAGGCGATCACGCAGCTGCTGTTTCAGCTTGATGATGGTGTCGTTGAGCTCGGTGTTCTGCTGCTGGTAGAAATCAAACAGCGCATCGCCGCCAGCGGCATTGGCGCGCTCGTCGAAATATGCGTCCACCCAGGCCTGCGAAATGCCCTGCGCGACATGCGGGTCGCTCCAGGTCACACGCATCTCCATCACGTTCGAGCCCGGATCGTGGCTGACCGTCAGGCGCTTGGCCAAGCGCGCGGCAAGCCGGTCTTCCGGCGGCGCCTTGTCCATCAGGCCCACGCCGACGAAGACATCGCGGACGACTTCCTTGCACCAGGCCGCGGCCTTGCCCATATGGAACTTGAAGCGTGCCCAGCCGCCCTGTGGCGGCACCGATGACATCGCCAGATAGGCCTTGGCGACCTTCAGCATGACCGGCGCGCTGGTCGCCATCTTCTCCTCATCCAGCAGCGGATCGCGCTGCGGGCTCTGCTGCACGAAACCCGATTCCGGGCCCGGCTGCACCGGCAACTGCACGCTGGCGCTCTGCGTTGGCTTGACCAGCAGGCGCGCATCGGAGACGAAGCGATTGGGCAGCAGGAAGGCACCGGCCACCACCACCGCGATCGTGACCATCAAGGTCAGGCGAAACTCGCGGGCGAAAATGAACAGCAGACGCAGCGCGTCGCGAAGGCTACGGACTTCGATCACGGCACGGTTACCTCTGGCGTATTGATCCGGTAGGACGGCTCGTTTATCTGGTAATTGGCCGATGCGCCGAAACCACGGAACATCAGCAGCTGGCCGACGTACATGTCCACGCGCTGGATCGCATTGCCGATCCGCGAGCTGGGCACGAACACCAGGTCACCGCGCTGCAGCTGCACGCCCGGCTGGCCGTTGGTGGCAGGACCGAGCAAGGCCGCGTAGTCGAAGAAATAGACCTGCTGCACGCCTTCATCATCCTGCCGCACCAGCGCCACATGATGGCTGTCGGCGGTTGGCAGCACGCCACCGGTGGCGGTGATGGCCTGTGGCACGGTCACCGCCGACATCAGGTCGAAGGTGCCCGGGTTGCGCACGGCACCACCAACATAGACGCGGCTACCGGGCGCTTCGGCGATATTGATGGTCACCCGCGGCTCGCGGTAGATCGCATCCAGTCGCTCGGTCAGCTCTTCACCGATTGCTTCCGGAGTGCGCCCGCCAGCCTTGACGATGCCGATGAACGGATAGGCGATGTTGCCGTCTGGCCTGACCCGGTACAGCGTCGCCTCATCCTTCTCTGCGGGCGTCTGCGCATCGCGCACGATCCGCAGCACGTCGCCGGTATGTACCTTGAGCACCGGCTTGGGCAGCTGGTCCGGGCTGAAATTGCTGATCTGGCGCTCACGCACCACCTTGCCGGTGGGCAGCTGGACAACGTTGGACATCGCGCAGGCGGTGAACAACAGGATAAGCAGCGCCGGCAGCGCCAATCGCAGGGACTTCATGATTGCCTCCAATAGCCGGTAAACATTCCAATACGTCGTTTCAGGCGCAGCGGCAGATGCCGTTCCATGTGCCCCAGACGGTAACCAATGAACTTTGCAGCGGTGCGCAACAACGCACCGGGTATTGCAGTGACCGCGCCGGCCTGGCGCAGCGCGCGCAGCTCGGAGCGCACGAAGCGACCACCTTCACCGCCAGCACCACCAAACCTCTCGCGTATCCAACGCTCGCGCGAATAGAACACGCCGATGTCGAAGTAGCGGCGCAGCTCTTCCAGGATGCTGTAGTCGTGCGAATGCCAGGCCTCGGCAGCGGCCACATAGTTGACCGCCCAACCCGCCAGCAGCGCGCGCGCGGCGACGTGGGTGTCCTCGGTGCCGATCACATCCTCCGGAAACCCGCCCACCTCGGCCAGCACATCGGCACGGTAGGCGCAGAACGCGTCGGAACTGAAGCAGGTCTTGATGCCGAGCTCGGCGGCGTCGCCACTGCGCTTGATGCGGCCCTGCGGCGGATAGTTGAAGGCACGCGCATGCCGCGCCAGGATGCCGGCTTCCGGATGCGGAATCTGCCGCCCATAGGCCACCGCCACATCATCGGCGGCATACACGCCATCCACCAGCGCCTGCAGCGCATCCGGCGGCACCGGTATCGCGTCCTGGGTCATGTAGATCAACACATCGGCGTTGACCAGGCTGGCGGCAAGGCGACGCGTGCCGCCATGATTGAACGTAGCTGGATCAATCTCCACCACCCGCGCACCGAACTCGCGCCAGCGCGCGACACCGCCATCGGTGGAGGCGCTGTCGATGATCAGTAGTTCGTCCGGCTGCAGCGACTGCGCACGCAGCGCCGGCAGCATCCGCGCCATATGCGCTTCACCGTTGCGTACCGGGATGATCAGGGCAACACGCGGCTTGGCCATCAGTACGCCGCCTTCATCGACAGCACCGCCGGCAAGGTGCGCAGCAGGATGAAGGCATCCAGGCCAAGCGACCAGTTCTCGATATAGGCCAGGTCGTACTCAACGCGCTTCTGCAGCTTCTCGACGGTATCGGTCTCGCCACGATAGCCATGCACCTGCGCCAGACCGGTGATGCCAGGCTTCACTTTGTGCCGCGCCACATAGTTGGCGACGGCCTCCTCGAACAGGATGTCGGCCGCCTTGGTGGCGGTGGCATGCGGGCGCGGCCCGACCATCGACATGCTGCCGGCCAGCACGTTGAACAGCTGCGGCAACTCATCGATGCTGCTCTTACGGATGAAACGCCCGATCCGCGTCACCCGTGGATCGCCCGCGCGCGTCTGCGTCTGCGCATCCATGTCGCGCAGATCGTGGAACATCGAGCGGAACTTGTAGACCTCGATCAGCTGGTGGTTGTAGCCATAGCGGCGCTGCCGGAACAGCACCGGGCCACGCGAGTCCAGCTTGATCGCGACGGCAACCAGCAGCATCAACGGCGACAACAGCAACAAGGCCAGGCTTGCCAGCACCACATCCTCCGCCCGCTTGTAGGCAGGCGCCCAGCCTTTCAGGGGCGGCTCCGAGACCACCAGCATCGGCACGTCGGAGATGTCCGCAACACGCGGCAGAGCGAAATTGAAGGCCTGCATCTCCGGCACCAGGAACACCTGCACCGGCATCTTCCTGAGCAGCTCCACGTAGTGATGATTGCGCCCTTCAGCTGCCGCTGGCAGTGCCATCAACACCTGATCCACTTCGTTGCTGCGGATCAGCTGCTCGAGCAGGGCGAAGTTGCCGATCAGCTGCGGGCGCAGGTTGGAGGCGATGCGGTCCGGACTACGGTCATCGATGAAGCCCAGCAGGCCGCTGGCGATGTCCACGTTCTGCTGCATGTGCTGTGCGAGCCGGCTGCCGTTCTCGGTCGCCCCCAGGATCACCGAGCGACCAACGAAGTGGCCGTCGCGGATGCGGCGCTGGAAGAAAGCCAGCATCAACAGCCGTCCAAGCACCAGCAGCAACAAGGTGGTCAGGTACCAGAGCAGCGCCATCTTGATCGGCAGGTAGGCGATCACCCGGAACACGGTATGCAGCATCAGCACCAGGCCGAAGCTGGCCGACCAGGCCACGATGGTGGAGCGGATCAGCACGCGATTGCTGAACATCTCCCGCCCGTACATGCCGAATGCGGTGAACACCAGGATGGTCAGCAGGCCGGCCAGCAAGGCCAGTACGCCGTAAGTGCGTATGAGCGTGCTGTCGTGGACCCCCATCAACAACAGCACCAGCGCCGCGGGCGAAACCGCCGCGCAGAAGTGGAAAATACGTGCCATCAGACGCGACCAGCGCATCACTATCGGACGTGTATTTGCGAACAATGCATCTGAAAACGGTAAGCGCATTACGACGTCAGACACCTGTGCTGATGCGAACAAAGCAGGCGCACACCCTCCCGAGCTGGCGTGATCGCAGACATCGCGATGCCGCCGGCTTGATCCTGTGAGACCCCTGCCCCCCATACAGACGACCGTCCAGCCGCATCAAACGACGAGCACGGCGTACCTGATCATCTGTTCCTTGGTAGATACAATAACGTGATGTGCCTCACGTTTACAGGGGTGCAGCCACAGCAATAGGCTGCGTTAAGGAAGCAATCGCAGTTGTCAAGGCAAGGTGACAGGGATTTGACGCTTACTGCAGTTCGAATACCTGCCGCAGATAGGACAGATAGCCCGGATCATCACACATGCTCTTACCGGGCGAGTCGCTGAGCTTGGCCACCGGCTGGCCATTGCAGCGGACCATCTTGATGACGATGTTCAGCGGCGTCGGGCCAAGGTCATTGGTGAGGTGGGTGCCTACGCCGAAAGCGACCTGGCAGCGGCCACGGAAGTAGTCGTACAGCTGCATCACCTTCTCGATGTTCAGGCCATCGCTGAAGACCAGTACCTTGTTGATCGGGTCGACGCGGTTGGCCTTGAAATGCGCCAGCATGCGGTCGCCCCAGCTGAACGGGTCGCCGGAGTCGTGGCGCACACCATCAAACAGCTTGCAGAAATACATGTCGAAGTCGCGCAGGAAGGCGTCCAGCCCAACCACGTCCGACAGCGCGATACCCAGGTCGCCACGGTACTCGCGCGCCCACGAATCCAGTGCAGCTACCTGCGAATCGCGCAGACGCGGACCCAACGCCTGGAATGCCTGCAGGTACTCATGCGCCATCGTGCCGTGTGGGGTCATGCCGTACATGCGTGCGAAATACACGTTGCTGGTGCCTACGAACTGCGGGCCCAGGGCGTCACGCAGCATCGGCAGCATGGTGCCGTGCCACTCGCGCGAGTAGCGGCGGCGCGAGCCGTAATCGGCAATGCGGCAGTTCTCGAACCCCGGCGTATCGCGCAGCAGCGCGGTCTTGGCCTGCAGGCGGCGCTCGCCTTCGCTGAAATCAGAGGTGCTGGTATTGCGGAACCAGACTTCGTTGATGATCGCCAGCAGCGGCACTTCAAACATGATGGTGTGCAGCCACGGGCCGGTGATGTCCAGCTCGATCTCACCCGGCACGGTCTCCGACGCACGCAGGCTGATGTACTTGCGGTCCAGGTGGAACAGACCGAGGAAATCGGCGAAATCCGGCTTCACGAAGCGCAGCCGACGCATGTACTCCAGCTCGTCGGCGGTGAAGCGCAGGCTGCAGAGATGGTCGATCTCGCTGTTGATCTCGTCCATGTGCGCGGCCAGATCAATCCCCGGCGTGCGGCACTTGAACCGGTACTGGACGATGGCGCCCGGGTACTGGTGCAGTACCGCCTGCATCATCGTGAACTTGTAGAGGTCGGTGTCGAGCAGGGATTGGATGATCATGCCCTGCATTATGCGCTGGCCGGCGGCTCCGGTTCAGCCAGCCGCTGGGGCTTGTTCATGCTCTGTGGCGGGCGCTGGGGGTAGGGCTGATGGTGATTGCTCGAAGAGCACCCCTCCCCAGCCCTCCCCTTGGCTGAGCCAAAGGGAGGGCTGGGGAGGGGTGCTTTGAATACCGCAACACCCCAGATCCAAACTTACTTCAGCAACAACCGCGGCACCTGCAACGCCGCATGCGCCCAGATCGCGCACCACACCCCTGCCCTCACCGGCAGGCTGCGCTGGCTGGCTTCAAACTTGCTGAAGTAGCGCCACAGCCCGCGATGCTTGTGCCACTCCACGAAGAACGGCCGCGAGCGGCTGGATACACCGCGCACATGCAGCACCTTCAAGTCATTGGCGATGGCCACCACCGCACCGGCCTGGCGCGCGCGGCGGCATAGATCCAGGTCCTCGGCATGCAGCCGGTAGCCCGCATCCCAGCCCTGCAGGCGGTCGAACAAGCCACGCGGCATCAGCAACAGCGCACCCGACAAGGCCTGCACCTGCTGCAACGCTGCCGAATGATCCACCTGCACCGCCAGCCGCGAGCCCGCACCGGGGTTGCGCAGCATCGCGGCGAAATCCGGGTCACGGCGGCGTACCGCCGGATCGGCAACGCCATCCTCGTCCACCTGCTCCACGCCCAGCAGGCAATCGCCAAGTGACCGGCCGAGGTCGCGCAACTGCGCCAAGGTCTGCGGCTCGACCATCAAATCCGGGTTGACGAAGGCCAGCCACGGCGAATGGCATTCATCAGCGCCCTGATTGCAGGCGGTGGCAAAGCCGGGGTTGTCAGGATTGGCGATGAAACGCACGCGGCTGTCGGCCAGCGCATGCCGCTGCGCGATCGCCAGCGAACCATCGCGCGATTCGTTGTCGACCACGCGGATCTCGGCGACATCGGCGGCGGCACGCAGGCGCTGCAGGCACTCATCCAAGGTGCTCGCGCTCTGATAACTGACCACCACCACCGCAATTGAATCGCTCACACCGGCTCCGCGCCTGGAAGGGAACCACAGGCATCGAACAGATCGGGCTGGGCTTGCGGCATTATCGCCTGCTCGCAGAGCTGCTGCAGTTGCTGGCGATGCGCATGAAGCGGGTCGTTCATCAGGAACGCGGCCAGCCGTGCGGTCCACACCGGCCAGCGATTGGCCAGCACTTCCATGTCGCCTTCAGCCGGCCTGCCCTCGCTCTGGCGACCAACGAAGGCGTTGTCGCACAACACGTTGCGCCAGCCCAGCCCGCTCATGCGCAGGCTCAGATCGACCAATGCGGCGTACCACGATCCGTAACTGTGGATATCCAGGCCACCGGCACGACGACGCGCACTGCCGCGTATCAGCACCGCATGGGTCACCGCCGAGGGCAGCTCGGGCTGCAGCAGCGGCATCGCCGCCAAGGCCTGCGCCAATCGCGCCGGATCGGCCGGCACGGGATTGAGTTCACCGGCACGCGGCCACGACACCGCTTCGCCGGCATTGCTCCATGGCGTGGCGGTGGCGATGGAGGCATCGCGTGCCAGGCAGTCACTGAGCTGCTGCAACCAGCCTGCTGTCGGCAACCCATCCGGCGCGAGCACGGCGACGTCGGCATCGCCACAGGCCTTCAACATCTCGTCCAGATGCGCGGCCTCGCCGATCGGACGCGGGCGCCGCGTGTACTCGGCCTGCAGTCGGGTGCTGGCAAACCAGTGTTCGATCACCACCTGTCCACGCGGGCCACTCTGGCCATCATCTGCCAGCCACACCGGCGTACCTGCCGGTGTGTGCTTTTCCAATGCCGCAAGGCAGGCATCAAGCGCTACGTCATCCACGCCCACTGGTAGCAGGATGACCGGCAGCGCCATGCTCAGCGGCCCTTCGGTGCGTTGATTGGATCCAGCGCGCGGAAGCGGCTGCCGTATTCGTCGGTCAGATTGCGTGCTTCCTGCGGATTGCGGACGATGGTCGGCGTGATCAAGACGATCACTTCGTTGCGCCGATGGTTCTGGGTCTTGGTGCCGAACAGGCCGCCCACCACCGGCAAGCGGCTCAGGAACGGCAGGCCGGACGAGCCATCGGTACTGCTGTCATCGATCAGACCGGCGAGCATCACCGTGTCACCGGCACTCACCGCCGCCTCGGTCTGCATGCGCCGGGTATTGATGCGGAAATTGCCGTTCTTGTCCGGATCACCTTCGGGCGCGCTGATCTCCTGCACGATGTCCAGGAACACCATGCCATCACGCGTCACACGCGGCCGCACCTTGAGGATGTTGCCGGTTTCCATGTACTGCACGGTCGAATACGAGTTCTCGCCGATGGTCGAGATCGAGGTGGAATTGACCGGAATGCGGCTGCCCACATTGAGTGTGGCCACGGCGTTGTTGCGCACGAACAACGAGGGCGTCTGCAGCAGGCGCACGTTGGTCACCTCATCCAACGCGGTGATGATGGCGGCGGCATTCTTGCCGAGGAAGGTCCAGGCCATGCCATTGCCTGTGACTTTGCCGGCAATGTCGCCCCAGATGCCACGGCCCAGCGCGCTGGGCAGGCCGGCGCCGGGCATGCCGATCGTGCCGTTGCTGTCACCAGCGGGGGCATTGACCGCCTGCTCGAAGAACCAGTTCACGCCGTAACTGAGCTTGCCATTCAATGCGACCTCGGCCACCTGCGCCTCGATATGCACCTGCAGCGGCATCACGTCGAGCTTTTCCACCACTTCCTGGATAGAGCGCCAGGCCTGTGGGCTGGAACGCACCAGCAAGGTATTGGTTTCCTCCACCGCCGACACACCGACGCGATCGCCTTCCACTTCCAGGGTGACGCTGCCATTGCCCGAAGTCTGCTGCGGCAACTGCATGGTCTCACCGACACCACCGCTGCTGCCGCCGGACATGCCGGAACCGCTGTTGCCGCTGCTCGAACCGATATCGTTGGTTTTCAAGCCGTCGTTCTGGCCAAAACCACCGTCCTGACCGCGCCCGCCCAGCGATACCGGGCTGGCACCCGGCGCCAGCGAAGTACCGCTGTCACCCTGGCTACGCGATCCGCCACTGCCAAACACTTCGGCCAAGCGCTCCGCCAGATCCTTGGCCTTGATGTACTTCAGCTCATACGAGAACAGACGTGCACTGCCGCCGGCACTGTCGATGCGGTCCAGCCACTGCTGGATCTGATCCAGGTAACGCGCCTGCGGAGTGATCACCAGCACCGCGTTGGCGTTGTCCAGCGGCATGAAACGGAACATGCCGGCACTTGGCGTCTTGCTGGCTTCGCCGAATACCTTCTCCAGATCACTGGCCACCTGCGAGGCGCGCCCCGACTGGATCGGGAACACACCCACCGACATGCCCGACAGCCAATCCACGTCGAAGATCTCGACCGTGCGCAGGTAATTCTCCAGCTCGGTGCGGGTGCCGCCCAGGGTGATCACATTGCGCGAGCCATCCACGCCGACAATCGCGTTCGGGCGGGCATACGGCTCCAGCACCTTCTTCATCTCGCTGGCCGAGATGTACTGCAGCGGTACCACCCGTACTTCATAGCCGCGCGCGGCCGAGGCCGGTGCGGTGCTCGGCGCCACCGTGCCCGCCAGCGACTGGTCGGCAGGCACCACGTTGTAGCGGCCGCCGCTGTAGATCAGGCGGGCGTTGTTCCAGCCCAGTACCATCTCCAGCAGGTTCAGCGCCTGCGCTGGCGATACCGGCTTGGGCGTGGCCAGGGTCACCGTGCCCTGCACGGTCGGTGCGATGACGTAGTTCTGCCCCAGCATGTCGCCGAGGATGGCCTTGGTCACCGCCTGTACCGATTCGCCCTCGAAGTTGAACACCGCCGTGCCGTTGCCAGCTGTGGTCAAGGCCGGTGCTGGCGCCGAAGCGGCGGCGCGGTTGATCACCGTGCCATTGCCTCGCCGGATCACCGCCCGGCCCTGGTTGTCATCGGCCTTGGGAGCCTCTTCGGCGCCCAGCGGATTGGTGCGTGCTGCCTCGCCTGGAGCAGGCGTACTCGTATCCGGCGCAGCCGTGCGCCGGATGTCCGGTGCCGGCGTGGTAGCGCAGCCGCTCAGGGCACCGATCAGCAGACTGACTGCAACTATGCGTGATGTCATGCGCTCACTCTACGGGTTCTGGCGGCCGGAGCCGCCGTTCTGATTCTGTTGTGCCTGCCGACGGCGGGCCTGGATGCGATCACGGATCGCCTTGATCTGGTCTGCCGATGGCGTGACCGGATCAGTCGCCGGCGGTGGTGCCGGCACGGTGATGGTGGGTGGCGTTGCCTGCGCGTTGCCTGGCATGGGCGCGCCGCCTTCAGGCGTCTGCTTTGGCCCGCCACTGAATACCTGCAGTTCCAGGTTGAGCGTACCGGCCGGGCCGCTCACCACCGCGCTGCGCGGCTGCAGCGACAGCAGCTGCCAACCCTCCTGCACCTCGCCGCCCAACCGCAGGCGCAGCGACTTGCCCTGCTCGGTAGTCAGCGTGGCCATGTCCAGCCCCGGCGTCATCAATACGCCGGTCAAACGCACACCTGTCGGTGCAGGTTCACCGGCTTCGCCGATGAAGAACGGATGCGGGCGCCGATCGCTGGCAAACAGCGGCCGATTCAAGGCCTCGGCGTTGTCGGCAACCACCAGCTCGGTTGCCTGCGGCACTGCCGGCAAGGCTGGCACGTCCAAGGCCGCGTTGCTGCTGCCAATCCTGCTGCCCAGGCCGAACAGGCAGGCTGCCCATACCAACAGCGCCCAGCCCGCAAACACGCCGAGCAACCAAGTGCGCAGGCCTGCTACGTCATTGCGCATTGGCGACCTCCGCGGCCGGGGCAACCACGCCTGGGCGCAGGTAGCCACTGAGCTCGAAACTCACATCCAGGCCGCCACCGCCTTCGCCCAAGCCGGCAGAGAGAATGTCGAGCCGGTCCACGCGCAATTGCGGCGTGCCGGTTTCCAGCGTCTGCAACACGCGCATCCATTCGTTCATGCCGCAACGCAGCCGCGCCTGCACTGCAACCCGCGGAAAGCGGCCAGTGCTGTCAGCCGGCAATGGCGAGCGATCACTGATGGCACAGCTGCGCTGGTCCGGGCTGGCCAGGCGCGCGGCCTCCTCCAGTCGTTGCACCAGCTTGGAGGTAGCCAGCTCGGCCGAGCTTTCAGCCATGAAGCCCGGTTGATCGGCCAGCGTCTGTTGCGCCTGCTGCAGCCGCTGCGCGACCTGCGGGGCCTGCCGCAACTGCATGCCGATACGCTGCTGGCGCTCCTGCAAGGCCTGGATTTCCATCTCCACCGCCAGCATCGGCCGGGTCCACAAGGGCTGCACCAGCAATAGATAGATCACGCCCAGTACGGCCAGCAGCAGGCCAAGGGCCAACCAGCGGTCACGGCGCGCGGGGGGCGTTGCCATCGGCAGCCTCCTGGTTGGGGCCGCGCAGTTCCGCGGTCAAGGTGAAGCGCTCACGTGCGGCACCTTGGCCGGCCTGCAGCACACCGGTCAATGACGGCGTCTTCCACAGCTTGGAGCCTTCGAGCTTGGCGACCAGCGATGACGCGCTGCTGCTCATGCCGATCAGCTGCATGCGGCCGCCTTCGATCGAGAGTTTCTCCAGCGAGGTGTCATCGCCCAGGCGCTGGCTGAGTTCGTTGATGATCTCCGTTGCGGACGCCTGCTCGGCGCGCTGCGCGGTGAAGAACTGCTGGCCATCGACCAGGTCCTGCAGCTGCTGCCGCTGCGCAGCCACTGCACGCGCGCGCACCGCTGCCGCCTCCACCTGCGCCGAGAGCTGCGTGGCAGCGGCGCGTCGGTTGTCCAGCAATTGCCACGCGGCAAGCACCAGCATCACAACGCCTGCGACCAGCAACAGCCGGTTGAGCCGACGCATGGGATCGTGGCGCTGCCGGCGCAGCGCCAGCGGCAGCAGGTTCACGCCCAAGGGCTGACCTTGCGCATCGACTGCGTCCACGCCATCCAGTTGCTGCCGCCATGCCTCATCCGCGCCCAGCAGCGCATCGACCAGCGGCCGCGGCGCGACCACCAGCTCGGTATCCAATTGGCCATCATCGCGACGCTGCAACAGCCGCACGTCGTAATACACCTGCGCGGCGCTGAAGGGCGTCTGCCGGTCTATCTCGAAACCCAGGACCTCGCGCAGGCGTGCCTCGGCAGCAGCCGGCATGCGCAAAGGCTTGCGCAACACCGCGCTGGCCGGCAACAGGCCGTGGCGCGGCAGGCTGGCCACGCGCGGCGACACGGCGGCATCAACCGCACCGGGTGCGGCGCCGGCAGGCAGGGCCTGCAGCGGCTGCAGCTGGCCGTGCTGCTGCAGCGACAGCTGCAACTGCGCCGCGCCTGCTTCCAGCAGCAGGCGCGCATCGGACACTCCCAGCAAGGCCTGCCAGCGTTGCGGCAACCACGACAGCAATGCCTGGCTCCACCACGCCCAGAAGCCACCAGCGCCCGGCGCAATGCGTGCACTTACCTGCCCCAGCCGTTCACGCAACCCCGTCATCTAGACATCGCTCCCTGTTCCCACTGCAGCACCGTATACGGCGCACCGGCCACACCACCGGGATTCAGACGCACCACCGCGCGGATGACTGCCTGCCGCTCGGCCACCAATTGCACTTTGCTGGCGACACTATAAGTACCGGTGTCACCTCCACCGGCTGAAGTTTCGCCCATTCCGGGATTGCCGTCTTCACGTTCGCGCTGGGCCAGGATCAGCGCCGCATCCATCCCCATCGCGGTCAGCACCGGCCCGGGTGCAAAACGTGGATTGGGCCGGCCGCCACCGTACACCGTCACCAGCGGCACAAGCTGTGCATAAAGTGCCGGCTCCATGCCGAGTACACGCTGCAGCTCGCTGACGCTGTCAAAAGGCGCGTTCTTGGCGCCATACGGCAGCCCGGCCGCCTGATAGTCGGCAGTCTCCGCGCCTCCGGCTAGCTGCAGCAGCGAATCCGGATCGCGCCAATCAACGATCGCACCGGCCAGCCGCGCGGCCTTGTCCGGTGCCAGTTCGAGGCCGCGCAACAAGGCCTGCAGCAGGTTCAGGTCGGCCTGGTTCAAGTCGACCTTGCCGGTCTCGTCCACGATGCGCAGCTCCACCGCGTGGCCATCGAACTGCCAGCGATAGGGGCGGCCATCGGCGCGCCAGCTGGGCTGGGTCGGGGTAGCGCGCATCCGCGACAGCGCATAGTCGATGCCGGCATGGGCAATCTGTTCGCCCCCAGCCAGATCGCCGGTGACCCGGCCCTGCAGGTGCTCGACCCGCGCAGTCAAGGCGAACGCCGCAATGGTGGTGGCCAACAAGGCCACCACCCATAGCACCAGCACGAGCGCTGCACCGCGCGCCCTCATCGCCAGCTCCCGGCGACCGAAGACTGCGGCAAGGCCACCACCAGCGGCGGCCAGGCAGCGCCCTGCGCGGGCGTGACTTCAATCGAGACCAGCATCGGCATGCGCCCGGGGACATCCCAGCTGTCCTGCCAGCGTCCCATCGCCGTCGTGCCCGGTTCGATGCCGCGATAGCGCAGCTTTACCTGCTTCAGTCGGTCTGCCAGCAACTCGCTGCCGCGGGGCGGGTTTTCCTCCAGCAGCTGACCGGATTGCAACAGGGTCAAGCCCAGACGCAGCTCCTGCGCCTCACCGCTGCCGCTGACCTCCAGCGTATGCAGGTAGGGGCCGCCACGGCCCAGGTAGTCAGGCACATTGGCAACAAAGCGCAGCTGCTTGGGGCTGCCGGTAAACACCGCGGCGTTGCCATTGAGGGCATCGCGTTCCAGCGCCAGGGGCATGGCCGAGACCAGGCGTCGACGCAGAAAGCCCTCCACCGCGCGCATGCGCTCATTGCCGCTGGCAATCGCCTCGCCGCGGCTGCTGATGGCCAGCGTCGAGCGCACCGCGGCGAATGCCAGCGCCATGCCTGCCGCCAGCAGCACGGTGGCCAGCAAGACCTCGATCAGGGTGAAGCCGCGCGCATGCAGCGGTCGCGATGAAGGCAATAAAGGTCTCATGGCAACGCCTCCAGCGGTGCGTTGCCGCGCAGGCGCAGGGTGCGCCAGCGCAGTTGTTCCTGCGCGCTGTCGCCCCAGCGCACCTGCAGGTCCAGCAACCACAGCCTCGCCTGTTGCTGGCGTGGCTCGACGTAGGGCGAAACCTGCAGATTCCACTGATAGCGACCCTGCTCCCACTCACCCTGCTGGCGACCGGCCTGCAAGGGCGCTTCAACCCCGGCAACCGCCAGCAGCGATTGCGCATGCAGGGCGGCACGGCCGTAGCCGTCGGCCATGCTGACCTGGCGTGCGGCACCGGACAGGCTGCCCAGCAACAAGGTCATCGCCAAGGCCAGCAAACCGAAGGCGACGATCACTTCAATCAGCGAATAACCGCGTTGGTGCCTCATCCGGCACCCTCGCGCAACGGCCCGGCTTTTACCTCGCCTGTTATCCACGCGACGTCGATCCGCCACACCGCCTTGCCGGCACGCAGTTCAATGCGGCCACCACTGGAAGCGCCATCCTCGAAGAAGCGTACGACGCCTTCGTCCCTGCGCGCCTGCAATTGGCCGGCACCGGTGAAACTGACCGTCAGCGCCTGCGGCAGTTCGCCATGATGACCGTCCGCGCCCTGCCAACGGCGGCTGCCCGGATTGATCTGCAGCTGCTGCGCAACGCCGGTACTGATCGCGCGGGTACGCGCATAACGCAGTTCGGCCGCCAGTGTCTTGCCAGCCGAACGCAGCTGCATGCCGTCCATGCCGCCGCTCATCGCCATCGCAGCCATCATCGCCAGTGCAGCGATCAACGCCAACACCAGCACCATCTCCAGCAAGGACATGCCGCGCATGCGGCGCCGCACGGATACGGCACGCGTGGCGGCAAGCGAAAGCGGAAAACGCGGCGCGACCATCAAGGCTTATTCGTAGCGGATGTCGGCGTTATAGCTTTCGCCACCGGGCTGGCCGTCTGCGCCCAGGCTGATCAGATCGAACGGACGCCCTTCGCCCGGCACCCGGTACTGCACCGGATTGCCCCAGGGATCATTGAACTCGGCCGGCTTGGAATACGGGCCCAGCCAACCCGCGACGCCTGCAGGCTGGGTGGACAGATCTTCCAGCTTGCTCGGCAGACGGCCGGTGTCGAGCTTGTAGTTCTCCACCTTGCTGGCCAGGGTCTGGATCTGGGTCTTGCCGAGGTTGGCCTTGCCGCGGTCGGCACCGCCAAGCACGCGACTGCCCACCAGGGTCAGCACCGCACCGATCAGCACGATGACGATGATGATCTCCAACAGGCTCATGCCGGCCTGGCGTGCGCGTGACAGCGGTTGTTTCAGGGTTCGCCTCATTTCTTCTTCCTTTCCGAAAACCAGGGTTTAGCCGATGGCATTGGTGAGGTCATACAGCGGCACCAGCACCGCGATGATGACCACGCCCACCACCGACGCCAACAACAAGGTGATCACCGGCACCAGCGCCGCCAACATGCGGTCGATGGCGCGGGCACTTTCCTGTTCAAAGGTGTCGGCGGTCTTGAGCAGCATGCTTTCCAGCGTGCCCGACTCTTCGCCGACCTGGATCATCTGCAGGGCCAGCCGCGGGAAGCGGCCATTGCGACCCAGCGACGAAGCCAGCCCAGCACCATTCTTCACCGCCTCGGCGGCTTCACTGACGTCCGCGACCAGCGCACGGTTGCCGAGCACGTTGCGGGCAATGCCCAGCCCGGCCAGCAGCGGCACGCCATTGCGCAGCAAGGTGCCGAGGGTGCGCGCAAGCCGCGCGCTCTCCAGCTTGGCAACCAGTCCGCCGATCATCGGCCGCTTCAACAACCAGGTATCAAAGCCCAGGCGGAACACCGGGTCGCGCCGCTTGCGCTCAACCCAAAGCAGGAACAGCGCTGGCACCACGATGAAAACCAACCAGCCCTGGCGGACCAGCAGGCCGACCTCCAGCACCATCCGGGTAAACCACGGCAAGGTCACATCGAGGCTTTGATACATCAGCGAGAACTGCGGCACCACGTAGCCCAGCAGGAACAGCAGCGCCAGGCCAACCACCACCAGCAGGATCGCCGGATAGATCAAGGCGTTGATCACCCTGCCCTTCAACTCCTGGCTGCGCTCCAGGTAATCGGCCAGGCGCTGCAGGGTTTCATGCAGGCTGCCGCCGGCTTCGCCGGCACGCACCATGTTGACGTACAGCCGCGAAAACAGGCCATGCTGGCGTTCAAGCGCCTGCGACAGCGGCGTGCCGCCACGCACGCTGTCGCGGATATCGGCAATCACCCGTTGCGAGCGCTGGTCTTCCGGCGTTTCCATCAGGATCGACAAGGCCCGGTCCAAGGGCTGCCCAGCGCTCAACAAGGTCGCCAGCTGCTGGGTGAACTGCACCAGCGTGGCACCGGCGAACGGGCGCTGCCGCCATTGCTTCCAACTGCCACCCTCGAACGCCGAGCCAGTCGCCGGCTTGGCTTCCATCGGCAGATGGCCTTGTTCCTGCAGGCGCGCGATCACCTCGCCTTCGCTGGCCGCATCCATCTGCCCTTCAAGCAGATCGCCACGCGCATCCAGTGCCTTGTAACGGTAACGCGGCATCAGCAGCACCGCTCCGGGTGTACGCGATGGCTCATGCGTCCTCCGTCACCCGCAGCACTTCTTCCAGCGTGGTTTCGCCACGCAGTGCCTTGCCGATGCCGTCTTCGTACATGGTGCGCATGCCGGCCTTGCGCGCGATCTGTTCGATCTCGCCCATGCCGGCCTTGCGCATCACCGCGTTACGCAGCGCATCGTCCATCACCAAAAACTCGACGATGGTGGTGCGGCCGAGATAGCCGGTTGGCGCCAGCGCCGAGGGCTGCGCGCGGTACAGATGGATATCGCCCTGCGGCTGGAAGCGGCGCAGGCCGAAGCGTTCGATTTCTTCGTCCGACGCGCGGTAGCGCAGCGCGTGGGTAGGCTCCAACCTGCGCACCAGGCGCTGGGCGAGGATGCCATTGATGGTGGAGGTGAGCAGATAGTCTTCCACGCCCATGTCCAGCAGACGGGTAATGCCGCCGGCGGCGTTGTTGGTATGCAGGGTGGACAACACCAGGTGGCCGGTGAGCGCGGACTGGATCGCGATGCGCGCGGTTTCCAGATCGCGCATTTCGCCGATCATGATGATGTCCGGGTCCTGGCGCACGATGCTGCGCAGGGCGTTGGCGAAATCCAGCCCGATCTGCGGCTTGGCCTGGATCTGGTTGATGCCTTCCAACTGGTATTCCACCGGGTCTTCGACGGTGATGATCTTGACCTTGTCGGTGTTGAGCTGGTTCAACGCGGTGTACAGCGTGGTGGTCTTGCCCGAGCCGGTGGGACCGGTGACCAGCAGGATGCCGTGCGGCTGCTCCAGCACCTTGCGGAACTGTGGGAGGAAATCCTCGCTGAAACCCAATCGCTGGAAATCAAACACCACCGCTTCGCGGTCAAGCAGGCGCATCACCACGCTTTCGCCGTGTGCGGTGGGCATGGTGCTGACGCGCAGGTCCAGTTCCTTGCCCTGTACGCGCAACATGATGCGGCCGTCCTGCGGCAGGCGGCGCTCGGCGATGTTGAGCTTGGCCATGATCTTGATGCGGCTGATCACCGCCGCGGTCAGGTTGACCGGCGGGCTTTCGCCATCAACCAAGACGCCATCGACGCGGTAACGCACCTTCAGACGGTTCTCGAACGGCTCGACGTGGATATCCGATGCGCGCAGTTCCACCGCACGCTGGATCAGCAGGTTGACCAAGCGGATGACCGGTGCTTCGGAGGCAAGGTCGCGCAGGTGCTCGATATCGTCGAGCGGTGCGAGCTCGCCATCGGTGGTTTCCAGGATGGTGCCCATCGCGGTCCGACCCTGCCCGTACCAGCGCTCGATCAGCTCATCCACTTCGCTGCGCACGCCAACCAGCGGCGCCACCTCGCAGCCGGTCGCCAGGCGGATTGCATCGATCGCGTAGCCATCCTGCGGATCGGCCATCCACAACAGGATGCGACCACGCTGCTCGCCCAGCGGCAGTACCAGGAATTGTTTGAGGAAGCGCAACGGCACCGGCTCGACGCCTTCCACCAGTTCCGGCGGATGTTCGGGTAGCTCGCGGGCGGCCAGCAGCCGCAGCCCCAGCACCTTGGCACAGGCCTCGGCGTGGTCACGCTCGGAAACCAGGCCCAGCCGGGCCAGCAACACCAACAGCTCGCCGCCCGATTCGCGCTGCAACTGGCGTGCGCGTTGAAGGTCGGCGTCTTTCAGCCGGCCCTGCGCCAACAGCTCGGTGACGATGCGATCGGCAGGTGATGGCGCAAGTTGGGCGTCGTGGGCTACCGCGTTCACGCAATCCTCCTGTGTTGGCCGAACTTTAGCAGTTCGTACCCCCGGGTCGTGCACATGAACCGGCATTACAGGCCAAAAGAACCCCGGCATTGCCGGGGTTCCAAGGTCGTGCAGTGGTCAGGATTACTGGCGGGCAACCAGACTCACGCCGCTATAGGAGCTCGCTCCGACCAGGGTGACGTAGTAAGTGCCTGCCTGCGGCGTGTTGAAACGCACGGTTTCGCTGTTGCCAGCGCGGGTGGACTTGGCATCAAACGCAGTGCTGCTCGGCACCGCCTCGTAGCGGACGTAGACCGACACATCGCCGGTGCCGCCGTAGGTCATGAAGGTCAGCACCTTGCCGGCCTCGGCCTGGAAGCTGTAGACCGTCTCGCTGCCACCGCTGCCGGAAACCCCGGTCAGCGCAACCTTGTTGACCAGCGGCGTGGCGTCCGGGCCGCACTGCTCGACATTGGGATCGCACGGTGGCGTGGTTGCCTTGATCAATGCGGCATTGATGTTGAGGATGCCGGCGCCGATCGGGGTAGAGGCCGGGATCGCCACCGGGAACGGCGTGGCGGTCGACTTCAACAGATCACGCATCTGGTTGAGGGTCAGCGGCGTGTCGACCACGCTCTGCACCATCGCCACGGCAGCAGCCACATGCGGCGATGCCATCGAGGTGCCCCCCATGCCACCGAGGATCCAGTTGCTCGGCTCCGGCCCCTTCTCGCCGCCGTTCATCACCTGCCAGATATAGCCGTTCGGGTTACCGTCCACCGAGCCACCGCCGCCCGGTGCCGACAGGTCCACGCGTGCACCGTAATTGGAGTAGTACGCACGTGCACCGGTGACGCCGGTGGCGCCGACGCTGATCACGTTGTTGCACGAAGACATGGTGTAGCTGGCGGCATTGGCGTTGTCATTGCCCGCCGCGACCACCACGATGGCCCCCTTGCTGTTGGCCAGGTCGATGGCTTCCTGGTACTCGGTCGGACAGGTCGAGGGCGACACGCTGCCCAGGCTCATGTTGATCACTTCGGCGGGATTGGTGTTGAGCGGCAGCCCCGGCACCTCGCCACCTGCGGCCCAGACAATGCCGTCGGCAATATCGCTGCCAAAGCCACCGCAGGAACCGAGCACGCGGATCGGCATCACCTTGGCCTTGTAGGCCAGGCCTGCCAGGCCCCTGCCGTTGTTGGTTTCCTGGGCGATGGTGCCGGACACGTGGCTGCCGTGCCAGGAACTGACGTCGGCAGCATGCGAGCCACCAGTCGCCCAGCCGGTGCAGTAGTTGGCTTCGATCCAATCACCGATGTCCCAACCACCCGGTGCGCGGCCGTCGCTGTCGCGGCGTGATACGCGCTTGTCACTGATCATGTCGTAGCCGGGAATGACGTTGTTCTGCAGGTCCGGGTTGCCCTGGGTGATGCCGGTATCAATCACCGCCACCACCACGCCCTCGCCCTGCGAGAGATCCCAGGCCTGCGGTGCGCGTACGCCCGTCGTTGGATTGAAGAAATTCCATTGGTACTGCGCGTAGTTCGGGTCGGTCGGCACCATTGCCGGGGCAACATCGACCATGCGCTGGTACATGCGATCGATATCGGCACGCTCCACCGCCGGGTTGGCCTTGAGCTCGCGGACGAAGTCAGCCGCTTCCTGTGCGTTGAGCGCACGCGAGGTCTTGACCACGCTCCAACCAGGCGCGCCCATGCGCCGCAGCAGTGCGGCCTGCACCGCGGGTTGGGCCGCTGCACGCGAGGTCTTTGCCACCGCGCGGTCCAGGCCGGCGCGCGACGTCGCTGCGCCAAGGCCTCGATTGAGGGCCGCCGTATCACGCAGCTCACTGCTGCCGGCGCGGTACTTGACCACGAACCGATAGCCGCCACTGGTATCCACCGGCGACGTACTCAGGCCGACTACCTTTGCCGGTCCAACTTCTGCAGCAAATGCGGCAGGCGCGCCGATCGAAGCCATCAGTACGACACCGGCAATCGCCAAACCAAGCTGGGTCTTCTTCTTCATGTCGGATCTCTCGTCTTTATGGAACAGGGATGGAACCTCAACGCTGCATCGTTTTGCCGTCCTGGCTCGCAACAGCCGTACTGCGGGGGCAGCACGGCCACTACCGATGAACCTGGAAGCCCCCGCCGCAGCAGGCGGGGGCGAAACCAAACCGCTTACCAGCCGAAGCCGGCGCCCACGCCCACCGAGCTGTCGTCGCTGGTGAAGGCACCACCCAAGGTGACGGTGGCGCGGTCGCTGATGGCACGCTGGTAGCCCAACGAGAGCGCCGATTCGCCGCCCTGGTAGCCAACACCGACGCCAACCCGGTTCTGCGTGCGTACGCCCGCAGCACTGGTGGCCATGTTCAACATGGCAGCGCTCATTGCACCTTGGCGATCCAGGCGACGGTCGACATGACGTAGACGCTTGTCGATATCGCCACGGAAGACGTCGAAGCTGTCCGCCATGCTGCTGAACTTGGTGTCGGTATAGGTGTTGGCGGCGGTGATGCCGCTGTCCAATTGCGCTTTATTGACCGCATCGGTCGCCTGCGTGCCTGCGGCAACGCTGGTGATCTGGCGCTCATAGCCGCTGCTACCGACCGACACCGTGCTGGCACGGTCCGCAACCGATCCTTGGCCCAAGGCAACCGCACCGGATGCAGTGACGCTGGAGCCCTGGCCAATCGCCGTGCCCGAGGCAACGCTGACGGTGGCACCTTCGCCCATCGCCACGGCGTTGGTGGCTGCGGCGGCGATGCTGGTGTTGGCACCCACTGCGGTACTGCCGTCGGCGTTGACGCGTGAGTTGCTGCCGATCGCGGTGTCGTTCGGGCCGTGCGCATAGCTGTTGTTGCCAACCGCACTACCGGCGACGTTGTTGGCCTTGGCCTGCTCGCCCAGTGCTACACCCGTGTTTGCAGCAGGTGCAGCGGTCTCGGTGCGCGGACCATTGCCGTTGCCATTGCCATTGCCATTGCCATTGCCATTGCCGTTGCCATTTCCGTTTCCGTTGCCATTGCTGGCAACACGGTTGTTGAGGGCCGTGACCTGGCCATCAAGTGCGCTCAACGCAGCCCCAACATTGTTATAGCTGGCACCCTGGATGACATAGGTCGGGGCGACGAACATGCCCTGCATGCCGACGCCGGCACCGCCACCGAGGAAGCTGGCCATGTTGCCCAGCGACTGGAACAACTGCCCGCCGTTGATGGCCTGCATGCTGCCAGCAGCAATCGCACCTGCAGCCACGTTATCCAACGTGGTGCCCTGCACGCCCGCCAGGGTCAGCTTGTCGCGGCTGGCATCGTCGTAGGTCACCGCATTGGCGGTGACGCCCTCGATGCTGCCGATCCGGCCATCGATGTCGGTGACGCGGGTTTCCACCGCGCCAACACGCTGGTTGGTGACATGCAGCTGACCACCAGTGACCGCATCGGTGCTGCCTTCGGCAATGCGCCCTGCACCGACATTGACGATGCGACGCGTCACCGGGCCATTGGTGCCGTTGCCGCCACCGACCGATACCACGTTGGCTTCGACCGCACGCGAACCCGCGCCCAGCGCCACCGAATTTGCACCGGAGACACCTGCACCCGCACCGATGGCCACGCTGTTGGCACCGTTGCTGGCGAACGCGCCGTAGCCAATCGCCACACCGTTGGTGGCGGTGATCGAGGTCTGCCGGCCCAGCGCGGTGCTGTTGCTGGCACGCGCCGATGCATCGGCACCTACCGCAGTCGCGCCATTGGCATTGGCGGTGCTGGCAGCACCCAAGGCGGTGCTGCGCTCGGCACTGGCAACCGCACCGGAGCCCGATGCAACCGCGTTGGTACCGCTGGCAGTTGCCACGCCATCACCGGAGGCCTGGAAGTACTTGTTGGTCTCTCCTGCGACCTCGGCCACCGCATCCAGCTGCGACTTGTTGACCGCATCGGTTGCCTCGGTACCGGCGGCGACATTGGTGATCTGCCGTTCGGCGCCTGCATCACCCACTGACACGCTGTTGGCGCGGTCGGCAATGGAGCCTGCACCCAGCGCCACCGAATTGGTGGCACCGGCTTCGGCACCAGTACCAACTGCGGTGCTCTGCTGGCCGAAGGCCCAGGCATTGGCACCCACCGCGGTCGCGTCATCACCAAAGGCCCAGCTGCCGCTGCCGATGGCGACGGCATTGGTCGCGCCGATGCCGAAGAAGCCAAAGCCGGTTTCGGCGCCATCACCAATCGCAAGGCTGCCCTCGCCCAAGGCCGACGCATTGCGGCCGACAGCGACGTTGCCGTCTTCGTAGGCTGCCGCGTTGTAGCCAACCGCGGTAGTGCCGACGCCTTCGGCGTAGCTCTGCGAGCCGGTCGCGGTGCTGTAGTTGCCAAGTGCGTTGGCTACCGCGCCACTGGCGGTGGACTGATCGCCCTTGGCGTACGCGCCAACACCGGCTGCGGTGGCGGCGAAGCCTTCGGCGTTGGCACTGGCACCCAGCGCGGTGCCGCCGACGCCAGCACTGGTAGCACCGGTCTGCACCGGCTCACCGCCAACGTTGATCAGCGGATCACCGTTGGCATCCACCGCATTGCCACCCACAGCCACTGCACCCGGGCCCATCGCCTGTGCGTTCTGGCCGAAGGCGGCTGCGTTCTGGCCACTGGCCAAGGCGTTCATGCCGACTGCGGTTGCGCCGTCAGCCACTGCATTGGCACCACTGCCGAACGCCGATGCGCCGTTGCCAATCGCATTGGTCGCCTCACCGGAGGCCGTGGCGTTGTCACCTTCGGCATAGGCACCGGCATCGCTGTCGGCACTGCCGGTGGCCTTGAAGTACTTCGCCGTGGTCTGCCCTTCCGCAGCTACCGCAGCCACTTCATCGAGCTGGTCCTTGTTGACCGCATCGGTGCCTTCGGTGCCGGCGGCAACATTGGTGATCTGCCGTTCGGCACCCACATCACCCACCGACACGCTGTTGGCGCGGCCAGCAATCGAGCCTGCACCCAACGCCACCGAGTTGGTGGCACCGGCTTGGGCGTCGGTACCAATCGCGGTGCTCTGCTGGCCGAAGGCCCAGGCGTTGGCACCTACTGCAGTTGCATCATCACCGAATGCCCAGCTGCCGCTGCCGATGGCGACGGCATTGATTGCACCGATGCCGAACGCGCCAAAGCCGGTCTCGGCACCATCACCGATTGCCAGGCTGCCCTCGCCCAATGCCGAGGCATTGCGGCCGACCGCAACGTTGCCGTCTTCATAGGCGGCGGCGTTGTAACCCACTGCCGTGGTGCCTGCTCCTTCGGCGTAGGACTGCGAACCGCTGGCGGTACTGAAGTCGCCAACCGCATTGGCGACCGCACCGCTGGCGGTGGACTGATCACCCTGCGCCCATGCGCCGACACCGGTTGCGGTGGCGGCGAAACCCTGGGCATTGGCACTGGCACCGAGTGCAGTACCACCGACACCCGCACTGGTCGCGCCGGCCTGCACCGGCTCACCGTTGGAGGTGATCAGCGGATCGCCATTGGCATCCACTGCGTTGCCGCCTACCGCCACTGCGCCCGGGCCGGTGGCCTGTGCGTTCTGGCCGAAGGCTGCGGCGTTCTGGCCGCTGGCAACTGCGTTCAAGCCGATTGCGGCTGCGCCACTAGCCAGGGCGCTGGCGCCATTGCCGATCACGATCGCGCTGTCACCGCTGGCCACGCTGTTGCTGCCAAGTGCGATTGCGTTGTCGCCATCCACCAGGTTGGCAAAGCCGAACGCGCTGCTGTTCTCGCCATCGACCTGGTTGAAGTTGCCGAATGCCGAGCTATTGCTGCCGTTGGCGGTATTCACGTAGCCGACGGCGCTGGAGTAATCACCGGCGGCGACGTTGTAGCTGCCCACTGCCGTGCTCTGTGCACCGGAAGCTTCCGAGCCCACGCCTGCAGCGGTTGCACCATCACCGCTGGCGACTGCATCATCGCTGCCATCCGCCGCACCATTGGCCTTGAAGTAGCGACCGGCCAGCAAGGCACCTTCGGCGGCGCTGTTGAGCTGGTCCAGGTTGACCGCATCGGTGCCTTCGGTACCGGCGGCGACGTTGGTGATCTGGCGTTCGGCGCCTGCAACTCCAACCGATACGCTATCGGCACGATCTGCCAACGAGTTCGCGCCCAGGGCAACACTGTTGGCAGCGCTGGCGGTGGCGTTCGCACCCAAGGCGGTGCTGTCTGCGCCAAGGCTGGTGCTGTAGAAACCAACTGCCGTGCTGTTGATGCCGCTGGCCCAGCTCTCCGCGCCCAGCGCACTGGCGTTGTCGCCCGCTGCATAGGCGAAGTAGCCGACAGCAGTGGATTCAGCGCCTGCTGCTTCGCTCAATGCACCCGAAGCCAACGCGTAATCACCCGAAGCAATGGCGCCAGCGCCCAATGCCGTGGCAGCTTCACCACTGGCCTGGGTATCAACGAAGAAACCCAGCCCCGGGATGAGGTCGATCGGACCACCTACCGCAACACTGCTGGTGCCCGATGCAGCACTCTGGCTACCTACCGACGTGCTGTAGTCACCGGTTGCATTGGCCACCGCACCAAATGCGGAGGACTGCGCTCCCTGAGCGAACGCGCCCAGACCGGTGGCGGTGGCGGCGAAGCCCTCCGCACTGGCACTGGCACCAAGCGCGGTACCACCGAGGCCGGCGCTGGTCGCACCGGTCGTCACCGGCTGCCCGCCAAACGTGATCAATGGATTGCCGTTGGCATCCACCGCATTGCCGCCGACCGCCACCGCTGCCGGGCCGGTAGCCTCGGCGTTCTGGCCAAATGCGGCACTGTTCTGGCCTGCAGCCAAGGCGTTCATGCCGACTGCGGTTGCACCGTTGGCCACCGCATTGGCACCCGTGCCGTAAGCCGATGCGCCGTTGCCGATGGCATTGGCGGCTTCGCCTGC